>QWOS01000127.1 GCA_003669555.1 Planctomycetota bacterium | reverse complement strand
TATTTCACAATGGGAACTCCAGGTAGTTAATTTTGCAGCTGCGTTTACGAAAGGGAAGGCCAAAAAAGACTATTTTTTAGCTAGAAAAATGCTGCCCGGGAATTGCTGTTGTTCCTGGGACAAAACGCTTCATGGGGTTTCCGAACGGATAGGCCTGGCCTATTGGTTTCGCAAATCCGTTGCCCGTCCTGGAGTTGCAGGCGGGGATGACGCGCCTGGTGCCGGTCTGCTATTTTTTACTTTGGCGGTGGGCGGTTTGGTGTCCGCAATCCCTTTGGTTCGTCCGTTGGAAACAAGCCATGCAGATCAAGCGCATCCAGGCCTACCGTGTGGACCTTCCCCTGGTTGAGGGCGACTACAAGTGGTCCGGGGGCAAGTCGGTCTCGGTTTTTGACAGCACGGTGGTGCAGGTGGAGACCGATGCGGGAGTGGTTGGCTGGGGCGAGGTTTGCCCTCTGGGACCGTTCTACCTCCCCGCTTACGCGGCTGGGGCGCGGGCGGGGATTATCGAACTGGGGCCCCATTTGCTGGGGGAAGATCCCACACAACTGACCCGGCTGAATCGGCGCATGGATGCCGCGCTCCAGGGCCATGCCTATGTGAAGTCAGCCATCGACATGGCTTGCTGGGACATTCTGGGCAAGGTGACCGGCCAGCCGGTTTGCGTCCTGCTGGGTGGCCGTTATGGGGATGATTTTGTTTTATACCGCGCTATTTCGCAAGAATCCCCAGAAAAGATGGCCGACAAGGTGGCTGGTTATCGCGCTGAGGGTTATCGGCGTTTCCAGCTCAAGGTGGGGGGGGATGCAGCCACCGATATTGCCCGAATCCAGGCGGTGGCGGCGAGGCTTCAGCCGGGTGACCGGCTGGTGGCCGATGCCAACACCGGCTGGCTGATGCATGATGCCCTGCGTGTGGTGAAAGCCGTGCGCGAAGTGGATGTGTACATCGAGCAGCCATGCCGCACCTATGAGGAATGCCTGACCGTGCGGCGGCATTGCGACCACCCGTTCGTGCTCGATGAGAACATCGATTGCGTGGATGTGCTGCTGCGTGGGCATGCCGACCGGGCGATGGATGTGGTGAATATCAAGATCAGCAAATTTGGCGGGCTGACCAAGGCGCGCCAGGCGAGGGATCTATGTGCCTCGCTGGGCGTGGCCATGACTATTGAAGACAGTTGGGGTGGTGATATTGTCACCGCCGCCATCAGCCATCTGGCACACAGCACTCCCACCGAGCTGCTGTTCAGCTCGACCGATTTCAACAGCTATGTGACGGTGCCGTTCGCCGCGGGCGCGCCCCAGCGGAAGAATGGTCGTCTGGCAGCCAGCCCCAGCCCGGGGTTGGGTGTGGAACCCATGCTTGAAGTCCTGGGCCGGCCGCTGCTGACAGTGGAATAGGTGGTCAGGACAACTCTTCCACCATCGCCTGATAAAAAGCCCGCACGAGTGCCAGGCGTGGTTCGGCCAGTTTGCGGGCGGTGATGCTGAAAAAGCGGTCAGGAAGGCGCAGCAGTTTTTTGGGCAGGTGATCGAGTGCGTAAAGCTTGTCGTCCAGGTCGCGGTGGCTGGCTGCCGGGTCGTCGGGATGATAAAGCAGGCTTTTCATGCGCTCGGCGGTGGCGAAGCAGCGGGCCAGACCCACTGCACCCAGGGCGTCGAGGCGGTCGGCGTCCTGCAACAGGGCTGATTCCAGTGTGGTGGGGGTTTTTGCGGCCGACCAGGCGTGCTGCCCAATGCATTCTGCCACTCGTTCCGCCCATATCGGGTCAGCCCCCACACTGGCCAGCAGCTCCCGGGCAGCCTGGGCGCAATCCTCGCCTGAATGCGCGGAACGGGGGTGGTTTTTGGGGTGGTTGACCAACTCGTGCAGCAGGGCGGCAGCGCGCAGGACATCACGATCAGCTCCCTCGGCAACCGCCAACTGATCTGCCAGGCCCGACACCCGGTGGACATGGAGCCAATCATGACCACAGCCCTGATCCGCACAAGCTGCCTGGGCTGTGGTCTTGAGGTGTGACCAGAGATCCTCGGTGAGTGCGGGGTGGTGATTGACTGGCATGGTATTTTTCCGGTGCGGGAAGACGAGCGAATATGCTGGTTATGGTATGGCGGGACTTTGATACCGCCAGCGTGTAAGCTATTCCGGATGAACCCGCAAAAAAACCATTGGCAGATCGAACCACCCAGCGAGGCCGATGCCCCAACCCTGGCGCGATTCAACCGTCTGTTGGCTCTTGAGACGGAAAATATCAACCTTGATGAAGCCACGGTGCTGTCAGGCGTGCGGCGCGGCCTGGGGCTGCAGCCCGAGGTGCGTTACCTGGTAGCCCGCGCAACCTCCCAGGGACCGGTGGTTGGGCAGTTGATGCTCACCCGTGAATGGAGCGACTGGCGTGATGGCTGGGTCTGGTGGATCCAGAGTGTCTATGTGGACATGGCACACCGCCGCCAGGGGATCATGCAGGCTCTATTCGCGAAGGTGGCCACCCTGGCCGCCGATCCACACCAGGGCGCGGTTCTGGTGCGGCTGTATGTGGAGGAGCACAATAGCCAGGCCCAGAAATTCTATAGCCAGATTGGCATGGCCAACGAGGGATATCAGGTGTGGGCGCGGAAACCCCGATGAACACCCCGATTCCCGTTGACAGGCAGGCCAGCCGGGCCCGCCTATGGTTAGTGGTGGCGGCTGTGCTATGGAGCCTGTCAGGTGCTTTCACACGAGTGATGACCACCGATACCGGGGCGGTGATCGGTTTCAGCGCGCATGAGCCAGCAATGTCTCCTCTGGCGATGGCCTTTTGGCGCGTTTTCTGGGGCGGTGTGATCCTTTTGCTGTTTGTGAAGCCATCACAGGTCAGATTCACCTGGCGCATGCCACCGGTGGCGCTGACCTTTGCCTTCATGAACGCCACCTTCGTGGCGGCATTGGCAATTGGCTCATCGGCCAGCGCGGTGCTGCTGCAGTACACGGCTCCCTTCTGGGTGGTCCTGATCGGCTGGATGCTCTGGAAGGAAAAGCTGGACCGGGCGACCGTGATCAGTCTGGTGCTGGCCATGGCTGGTGTGGGTTGCCTGGTGATTGAAGGCTGGGAGGATGGGCACCTCCTTGCGGTGGGATTGGCCCTGGCCAGTGGCGTGGGCTTCGCGCTGGTGCTACTGGGGCTGGGCTGGCTGAAAGATATGCCCAGTGCGCCCGTCACGGTCTTCAACTTTTTGACAGGGGCTTTGGTGCTGTTGCCGGTGGTGCTGATGCAGGCCCCACCCACCGTGAAGCAACTGGCGGTGATGGCTGTCTTCGGAGGCCTGCAGATGGGTTTGCCGTATCTCATTGCCGCGCGGGCGCTGCGCCATGTGTCGGCTCGAGAAGCGGGCCTGATCACTCTGCTGGAGCCGCTGCTCAACCCGGTCTGGGCAAGGCTGCTGGCACCAGAAAGTGAGCCGGTCACCCTCTGGATGGCCCTCGGTGGGCTAGGGATATTGGGTGCCCTGGTAGCACGGTACGCGCTGGGAAGTAGTGGAAAACGCTAGGCATTTGCTGCTTTCAGGAAAGCTTCAGCCGGGTTTTTCCTCGTGGCTGCGGTTGGGGCAACCCGCAACGGAAAGTAATGCCCCGGATCCACCCCTCACCCGCATCCACCCGTTTGAATGAGGGTCAGACTTTCACGCAGTCCACCGGCTTGAAGCCCTTGCCCAGCACCGGCTCAGACGGGTAGCCCAGCCACTTCTCCAGCAGGGCTGCATACACCTGGCGGAAATCGGTGTGATGTTTTGGATCGCCATCCACCAGATCGGTCAGGCTGGGATGCGCCCCCAGCACGCCACCCCTGGCCCCAGCCCCGATGCAGAACATCTGCGAGGCGGCGCCATGGTCGGTGCCCAGGCTGCCATTTTCCGCCAGCCGCCTGCCAAACTCCGAAAAGGTGGCCACCATCACCCGGTCGGCGAGGCCATGCGATTTCAGGTCTTTCAAAAAGGCACCCACGGCACCGGAAAGTTCGCCCAACAACCCCTCATGCGCCGGCTGCTGCCTGGAGTGCGTGTCGAACCCACCCAATGACACATAAAAAATCTGCGTTCCCAGATTGCCGGCGATCAGTTGCGCCACCACCTGCAGTCGTTGGGCCAGCCCGGTGCCCGGGTATGTCGCTCCCGGCTTGTAGGCCTTGGCCACCTCACCGAGACGGTCGACGCTGGTCAGTGTCACATCGGCGGTGCGTCTGAGAAAATCCAGCTCAGAGGCGGCTCCACCCTCGCTGCCACTGGCTCCGTGCAGGGCCACCGCCTCGCGGAGCGTCTGTCTGGAGCGGGCCTGGGTGGAAGAATCGCCCGGCCCGGCCACCAGCTTGTAGGCATCCATCGATTGCACATTGGGCACATTCACCCGGCTACTCAGCAGGGCAAGAGGCAGCTTTTCGGTACCCAGGGCCAAGGCTGGCACACCACCACCCAGCGCCCGGGGGTCCAGCTCCAGCGCCCGACCGAGCCAGCCATCGCGCAGGTCCACTTTTTCGGGACGCGCGGTGTGCCAAATATCCATACTGCGGAAATGCGACCTGTCGGGCCTGGGATAGCCCACGCCCTGGACCACCGCCACCTGGCCGTCATCGAACAGTGCCCGGATCTCCGCCAGGCGCGGATGCAGCCCCACCTGGCCGGTAACCTTCAGTACCCGGTCTTTCCCCACCGCCAAAGTGGGTCGGGCCTTGTGGTAGGCGTCGTCGGTGAACGGGATCACGGTGTTCAGCCCGTCGTTGCCGCCGGCCATCTCCACCACTACCAGTACCCGGCCTCCAGGTTTGGCCTGGTTTCCAGCCGCGCGAATGGCCCCGCGCCAGATACCTGGCAGGGATACCCCGACTGAAATCGCCCCGGCGGTGCCGCATCGTCCCAAAAATATCCGTCGATTGGCTGACATCACGCACTCCGTTGGTTCGCTCACATCAACTGCTGCTCGGGCAGGGCCAGAATCAGGTGGATGAGGCCGCGGTCACGGACCGCCTGGCTTCCAGCCGATGAGGCGAATGCCTCCAGCCGGACACGGACCGCCTGGGCAGGTTCACTGGCCAAAAGCAGGTCGCAGTAATAGCGCGTGGCCTCGCCCGGGGTCTGCAACTGGTGCCTCCGGGCCTCGGCTTCCAGATCAATCAGTTGGCCGTACAAATCACCCTTGGTCAGCTCGGCGGCAAAATTGGCCCGTAGCAGGTAGGTGGTGGAGCTGATCCACAGGCGGCCGCCCTCCCAGCCTTTCACGGTGGGTGGCAAAAACAGGTCCTGCCCCAGCGCGGATAGCCTGCTGATGGTTGGCTCCAACCGGGGTGCCGGCACCAGGGCCCGCTGGGTTCCCAGTACCAGGTCGAGTGGGCTTTTGATCAATGAGCCCCGCGCCTCCCCGCTGAAAAACAGGCGGCTGGTGAGCAGTTCGCGTAGTACCGGGCCCATCACAAAGCCATTTCTGCGGATAGAGGCAGACACAGCCGCCAGCGCGGCCTCGCCGGGTTCGGGCATGACGAATGTTTTCAGCAGACGCATGGCGATAAACCGTGGACAGGCCGCCTGCTTCAGGCAGATGTCGATCACCGAGTCGCCATCGAGGTTGCCTTTTACTCCCAGCACCGTCTTGTCGCCGGTGTCGTGCTGGCTGGCATTGAACCAGAACACCCCTTCGCGCATGTGCCAGCCGGTGAAGCCGCGGGCCGCTTCCTGGATATCCTTCTCGGTGTAGTTGCCCACACCCAGGCTAAAAAGTTCCATCACTTCGCGGGCGAAATTTTCATTGGGGTGACGGCGCCGGTTGGCGTTGCCATCCAGCCAGATCAGCATGGCCGGGTCACGGGCCATAGCGTGCAGCAAACCGGCATAGTTCCCCAGGGCCTGGGCGCGGAACAAGTCGTTCTGGGCCAGCATCAGCGCCACATCCTTCACCTTCTCATTGGAGGTGGCGAAGAGGTTGTGCCAGAAGAAGGTCATCTTTTCCGTTAGGGGATTGGCGGAATGGCCGAGGCGATACAGCCACCAGGCTTGCAGATTGGCGGTGCTGCCGGTATCGAGCGCGGTCTGACGCAGCAGGGCTTCTGCACTGGTGAACTCGGCGCTTTCGGCCTGAGGGCGAATCAGGCGGTCGATGGTCGCCACCGGGCCGGCCTGGGTAGCCCGTTCGATCTCATCGGGTGACACGCCATACTGGGCCCGGCGCAGCAGGTGGGCCGCATCCCGCCAGCTCCAGCCGCCAACACCAAAAGCATGGGGCGCCAAAGGGTTGTCGAGCATCACTTCCAGCTCCCTTCGAGTCGCAGCTCCACTCCCCACGGTTGCAACACCGAGCGCAGCCGGAGCTTCTCCACCTGACGGAGAGCGTCCTCCATGGCCTGGAACTCCTCCCTGGCCTGTTTGCCGGTGCGGCCATTGCGCAAGCCACCCGCTTCGAGCAGGTTGCGATTGAGGGCCAGGGCATCGGCCAGCCGGGAGCCGGTCACCGCCCAGTCATCGGCCTGGACCGGTGTGGCGGCTGATTCTTCCACGGTTGACGGCTTGGCCAAGGTGTCTATCAGTTGCTTGCATAACCCTCTTGATGTGCAGAGAAGGTACCGGTTTCCCACCAGGGCGGCGGCGGGGGTGAAGTTGGTCACCACGGGTAGATCCTTCCCCTTGGGCTTCTGCAGGTAGTCGCCAAAGCTGATCTGCACGCCGTTGTGGGTTTCGGAAGTCATTACCCAGGGTTGGCGCCCCTGCTGACCGGCCTCGATATTCAGGATGGCGGCCAGGGTTTGCAGGAACAGGTTCATCAGGCTGGCTCCTTCCTTCGGCTTGGCCAGGTCGATAATCAACGCAAAGGCAGGCAGTTTCACCCCGGGTGTGCCGTCCAGGTAGCTGTAATCTTGCGGCGCGGCCAAAACCGTCATGCCGCGCCCCAGGGTGCCCAGCACATCGGTGGCGAAATCCTTGCCCGGCAATATGTTGGCGATACCTGTCTCGAACTGGTCGAAGCCCGGCAGCGCCCTGGATTCGAGCAGTGCTTCCCGGTTGGTGTACCAGGTGGCTATGTCACGATCCCAGGCAATGCCGCCGATCAGGCCTGGCACCGCCGGAAAACGGGGAGTGCCGGGTTTGCCCGCAGCGGGGAACAACGCCTTCCGGCCCGCATCGAGTTTTCCTACCTCGCCAGGTGCCGCCAGGCGGAGTGCGAAATCGTTCTCACCCACCGTCAGCGCTCCCCCCAGGTACGGGCTCCGCCCCACCATCTCGATCAGGCCACCCAGCAGCAGCGATGCCACAGGGTTGTCGAGTTTGTCAGAAATCAGGCGCTTGCCGTCGGGAGACTTCAAAACCTTGTTGCTCAGAAAAAAGCCAATCACTGGCTGGCCGCCCAGTTGCTGGCGTATTGCCTGGTAATCGACATCCTCGGCCAGCGATTTGAAGGGGGGCTTTTTTTCCTTCTCTTTACCACTGTCCACGCCTTGCAGATTGCCCCACACGCCAGGGAGACGGTCGGCCTTGGTGCCAGCCATCAACCAGGCATCACCCCAGGCCAGGGCCCCCACATTTTTCACGGTTATCTGAGTCACCCCATTGGCAGGGCGGGAGACATTCATCACCTGATCGGCCAGCAGCAGGAAGGGCTCGATGCGTTCGCGGAGTTGCTTCCAGCGGGCGGGGTCACGCACCCGCATCACCGCAAGGAACTCCGGCTGGCTGGCGCCGGCCTGGGGATACATCCCCACGGCCACCTGCCCACCCAATATAGTTGTGAGGATTTCCACCGCAGACATACCCGCCTGCTGCTCGAGGATGGCTTTGCCGGCCATGGCTTTTTTGAAGTCGGGCCTCTTGGTCAGTTCAATGCCCTGGGGAGTGGAATACAGGGCCTCCACCAGACCCGACTTTTCCAGCCGTCCGACCACAGCGCCCAGATTGTTCATCTGCAGGGCAGCCAGGGCCCCCAATGGCAGGAGAGAGGCCGGGTCGGAGGGATCTGCGCCGGCCACGCGGCCACTGCCCACTACCCAGCCAGCCAGCAACAGGATAACGCCAGCTGATTTTCCACGCATCACTTCACCACCCGTGGTTTCGAATATCGCCATACCGCACCAGCCCTGGGAACAGAAAAACAGACGGTTGGTCAGAATCTGGCAGCGGCAAGACCGCTCCGGTACCCTGCATATAGTATCGCAAGGACGGTTGCCGGGTTTCAGGCGCAAAAAATTCTCATAAGTTGCCAGATGGATAGAGAGAGCTTGCCTAGTGGTGGCCCAGCGAGTCTGTAGCTATAATAGTGCAATGTGAAGCAGTGGCGTGCCGGAATGAACACGCTGTGCCATTTCAAGCCCGGATGCCTGAAGGTGGTTGCTGACTTGTGTCTCCTCAGGGCTGGAAAGTACCTGGAAGGCCCGAAGGGCATTTTTCGGATTTGGCAGAGTGCCGCAACAGAGGGAGTGCCCGGCGGGTGATTGTCTTTTCCGTGGATTAGCGGAGGCACATGTGGCCTTCCCGAGGAAGGCCACATGATGGTCAGGGGGTTGACGCCAGAGGCGAGTGGCTTCCGGGGGCGATCAGGGGTTCGGTGAGCGGAGTGCCATCGTAATCGGTCCAGCGGTGGGTGGAATAATCATAGAGCTTGCAGATTTTCAACATGTGGAGAAAGCCCTCCTTGGTCCAGATGACCCGCACCATGTCTTTTTTATACACCTTGGACAGTTCCCTTTGCGCATCAGGCAGGTGATACAGGGGAATGGTGGGGTCGGCGTGGTGGACGGTGTGCTCCATCACATGGCGCATGAGAAAGCGGAATGGCCCAGGGAAGAACAGATGGGGGGTCGCCTGGATTTGTGAATGGTAGTAGGAAGGATTGGGCAGGTCCCGCTCGGAATACCAGGCCACCCGGGGATGGGTGTGCTGCTGCAAAATGATGAAACCGATCAGCCAGTTCCACATGAACTGGGGCAGGAAGAAACCGAACAGGATATTCCATAACGGATTTTCGTCCATCCACAGGGACACGCCGGTTAGACCACCAATCCAGGCGGCGGCGAACACCACCACCAGCAGGCGATCGAGCTGGTAGGCCAGCCATTTTTTGGGTGCGCGGGCCCGAGTGGGCAGGACCTCCCACTTCAGCCACATCTGTGTGAAATAGAGCAGGCCCAAACCGTACCAGGTGCGATTGACCCGGTAGAGCCACCTGCCAAACATGGAAAGGCCCTGGTATTCCTCCAGGCTCAGGGGAGGGAAGCCCGGATCCTTCTCCTTGATGTTGGTGAAGCCGTGATGCAGGCCATTGTGGTTGTGAGTCCAGGCGGTGTAGGGGTGCAAAGGCGGCAGCATGCAGATCCTGCCCGATAGCCGGTTCATCCACCGGAACGGGAAGAGGATGCCATGGCAGGCGTCATGGCCAACAATGAACAGGATGCCAATGGTAATGCCATTGATCAGGCCCAAGGGGATTTTGGCCCACCATGGCACCAGGGCAAGTACAGCCAGGGACAGGGCCCAGGCCGCAAGGGCCCCGCCAAACGAGGCCATGCCGGCGCCCAGGAATTTAACCCGGCTTTTGACAGCAATACCGCCACGAACCTCACGGGATGTGGGGCCGATTCCTTGGGATTTGATTTTGGGTGCCATTCGTGAGCCTGGAAGAGTATGAATCTGAATAACGACACAGGGTCCTGAGTGAATCTCGTGGTAACCACATCAGGGAGGGACGAAAGTCCTGCAGCAGCACACCTCCGATATAACTTGCGCAATTGTGCCACAAGGAGCAAAACCATTGCAACAGTCATATTTTAGCGAAGAGGCGGGGAAAAAATGAAAAATGTTTAAATTCACGCAAATCCCGCTGGTTTTTCCCGTTTTCATCCAGCTAATCCCGGATTTGGCACGGATTAACGGAAATCCTCAGTCTGGACGCCGCGTCTGGTGAAATACCACGAGCGACCCCTGGCGGATCACCCATAAAGCCGGCGGGGGGGGAGGGCAGTTATACCTCACGCCAAGAACGCTACACCCCATTTGGACAAGTGACCTACCGGGATGGCAGCGGGTCCAGGCTGTCAGGGTTGGCGAAGGATTGGGTGTTTTTGCAACAGGGGGCGAGAGGATTGCGGCGGGGGATTATGAGTTCAGGAATCGGGTCTACAGCCCCAGCCTGAGAGGGTGGCTCAGCAATGATCCGGTGTGGCCAGGGCTTCCACGGTGTTACTTTTTTTGTTCTGCAAGCATTTTATGCGTAGAGACATGGCCTCCGATGGAATGCCTGGTGCGTTTGGGCGGCGGCTTCTTCGAAAAAAAGGGACATTCTACTTTTTCGGTATGTCCCTGGAGACCAGGTCCAGATCGTGCGCTGCAGGCCGACATGGATGAGGTGTCCGTGGGACTCGATGAAGCCTGGAAGCAGCGTCTTGCCGGCCAAATCGATCGTGCGCGTGAGTGGCCCCTTCCGGCTGGACAGTTTTTCGAGGGACCTGGTGGCGGTGATCTTTCCGTCCCGGACGGCACCAGCCCCGGCCGAGGGGTGTTTGTCATCCATCGTGAGGACGATGCCCCCGTGCAGGATCAGGTCAGCCTGCTGGGCGCGCACGCGGGTCGATTGGGAGCAAGGGATCCACAACGCAGCCAGGACGAAGGCCACACCCATCCGGGAAATCGGGAAAACTCCAGCCCCAAAGAACCATCATCGATCCCGGAATATTATGACATTGTCCGGGAAAATGTACGGTTATTGGCCCCGGGTTGGACTAACCCTATGATAAAGTCATTGCCGGCGGATTGCCGCGGGGAACCAGGCGGGGGTATTGAATTATGATGGCGTTGCCAACGATTGTCTCGGGCGGGTTGATGGTAGCAGTGGGGCTGTTCGGTTTTTTAACCTCGGAACTGCAGCCGGCGCCGAAGACGGCGCTGATCCCGGCGGGGCTGGGGGTGCTGTTGATCGTGTGCGGGGTGTTGGCCTTCAACGAGAAACTGCGCAAGCATGTAATGCATGCGGCGGCGATGGTGGGTGTGGTGGGTTTGCTGGGCGGTTTTACCCCGCTGATTAGGCAGATCGCCAAGGGGGACGGGTTTGATCCGTTGAAGAGGTCAGCGATCGCGGGGGAGCTGACGGTCCTGATCAGTGCGGTGTTCGTGGCGATGTGCGTGAACTCGTTCATCCAGGCGCGGCGGGCGAGGAAGGCCGTGGGCGGGGAGTGACAACGATCCAGGCCCGAACCTTTTTGCGGAAATCCACCTTGTGGTCCTGTTGAGGGACCGGGATGGAATCCGCCAAAGACCTGTCCTGAGGGCGGCCATGGTGGATGGAGCCAGCAGGTGTGAGCACACGCTTGTCTCCTCTAGCCGTCGCCACTACTTGCGCGTTGATACCTGCTGAAAACGACAGCAGCAGTGCTGCCTGGTTCTGGTGTGTACGGTGGCCAAACCGAAAGCTGGTCCCGTTCTCAACTACTAGCCTGTTTACCCGAAGCCGGGTGAGCCGGTGCTGGGGACGTCGTGGCTGGAACCAGGCGCTGCCAAAAAAAGGGGACATTCTATTTTTAATGGAACGGTTAACAGGAAAGTGCAAGGAAATGCCGCGAACATCCAGGCCTCGCGTGGTGGTTGTGTTGACCCTGTCCGGAATCGGGGCAATGGGCCGAGTGATCGGCAGGGGAAGAGGCAGGCACTCCATGACCACCTGGATGGGCGTGGAGCGATTGGGTTATGGGAGCCAAAAAAGCGAGGCAGATAAGATATTGCCTGTTCAAGGCAGTCACCTCATGGAGTAGTCTCTTGCATTCTTGTGGAAGAACCTGAAGTTGAGATGAATTGGCAAATAATATGCAGTGCCCTGCCTGAACTGCGTGGGCTATCTGCCACCCATCAATTTTTTCAGCGACTCAGCCTCCATCAGCTTCAAAAAATAATCCAGGAAGTCCCGGCTACCATCGGGAGGCGTGTCCCTGAAAGTACTCATGGCAAGAAACGCCATCTCATCGGTGGTGTCTTCCCCCAAAAAGACAGTCCTCGGTGGCGAAAACGGGTTGTTGGGATTCTTGGAAGAATTGTCAAAAATGGCTTCCACATGGATGGTCGAGCCCTTTTCCATAGCGATGGGCTCCTTGAGAAAGTAGCGGGTCTGCCAATTAAAATCCCAGTTTTTGAGCTCAAGGAGCAGTTTCCGCTCGGTTGAATCCTTGGGCTGGTGCCAAACCCGGAATTCCTTGCCCAGCATGTGCATGTGCACGCCGACCAGCCAGAGTTGGCAATCCGACGGGATCACCTTGGACCCGGCGGAACGAAATTTGTCAGCCCCCTTGGGAATGATGCGGAAGGTGGTATCGGCCAAAAAAGGGATGACATATTTTTTTGGTTTTTCCCTGTCAAACCAGACAGCCAGACGGGAACCCTCGTCCACCTCGGGCTTGCCGGTGCGATGGTAGTGGATCTGCATCAGGATGGAGGCGTCGGGCGGGATAAGATTCCTTGCCCCCGCCGGGTTCTCCAGGGTTCCGGCCCCCGGAACCCATGCGTTCAAGAGGGCGCCCGCATTATTCCGGTTCTTTTGGAGCGCCCCTGGATTGGGGACAAAACCAAGCCCCATGCCTGACTCGTAGCCCGGACCGTAGTCCTCATCTCCCGTGCCGAAGGGCTTGGATTTACCCAGGCGCTTCTGGGCCTCCAGCACCATGCCTGTGCCATCGTAGAAAGCCAGGCTGTGGTGCACGACCTTCTTGTTGCCGGGAATGAACTGGGTCTTCCGGACATACTTTTCCTCATGGTTGCCCAGAGGAAAAACCACCGTGCGGTAGTGATCCTCACCCCTGGCGGCCAAATGGAAGGCCTCTGGCAATTTCAAAACCAGGTCGGGCGGGTTGGCGTCATCCCATTCCTGCCCTGATCTGAAGGCGAGTGGTTTGGGAGCATCCTTTGAATCCCCTTTGGGGCAGCCCTCATCGACCCATTTGGTAATGGTGGCGATCTCCTCGGGTTTCAGGCTGGGGTCATTTCGCAGGGGAACTCCACCCGTGATATGCCAAGGGGGCATCCGCCTGGAACCGACGAATTCCTTGATGTCATCAGCCCAGTTGACAGCATCCTCGAAGGTCAGCAGGGAGAAGGGAGCCACATCATCAGGATGGTGGCAGCGCTGACAATGCTTCTGCAGCAGTGGCTCCACATGCTTGTGGAAAGTCACGACCCCAGTCTCCAAAACCGGCTTGTTGGCGCGCACGATGGGGCAACCGACAGCCCGGGTGTTGGCCGGGTCCACGGGGCGACCGGACAGCACCTGGTCAAGGCTGCCCTCCAAATACGTCATGGTCGGAGCCGCAAGGCGGGTTGTCCGGTCGGTGTACTGGTCATTGATCGCGCCGATATAGCGGATAACCTTCTGTTTGTCGATAACGAAGGCTTGCGGGGTAATTGTGGCGCGGAAATGGTTGGCGATGACCAGATTCGGGTCATGAAAGAGCTCGAATTGAATCCGATATTCCTTTTTTTTGCTGACAAGTTCATCCAGGGTCACACCACCGCACACCACCCCTGAGATCGCCACATCCAGGCCGGTGTACCGGGCGGTCAAATCGTTCAAAACCGGTATCATGCGGTTGGAGATAGGACAGCGGAAATCCAGAAAAACCACCACCAGGGCCTTGTGACCGGCTAGGTTGGCCAAGTATCTCTTGGTGCCCTCGATATTGGCCACCTCGATCGGCTTGATCTCCTTGTTCAATTTTAACAGAAGGGCGACTTCATCCTCGGTAAATTCCGGTTGCGGCGGCTGCTGCCAAACCACGGCCCGGCTCAGTGTCGGCAACAAAAACAGGATCAGCAACAATAAGCCCAGTCTGGCACGGATCATGATCACCTCGTTTGGGCCGCACGCATCCACCGTCGTTCCTGCAGGGTTGCCAGGCGCCGGGAAATCAGCATAACACTTTAACGGATTTTTGCACTATTGCTGATTATTGCTTGGCCAAACCGTTGACAGCGGCTGACTGAATTTGAGATCATTATCAATTGTGTTTCCATTCCTCATTGATGAACTAAGGTGCATTGATAAATTCAATGCTCTAGCTCCGCCGTTTTCCCCAACAATTTGGCATTATGCAAAAAAAACGCTGCCTATTGCTGTTTTTGGCCACCATTTTTTTAGCCAACTGCAACCTGGCACTGGGAGAACCCGTTGGCCCTAACCCGGATTCTCCTTGGGAACTTTCCGTTTACCAGCCGGATGGCAAGCCGGTTCGCCTGGGAAACATTGCGACCGGTAAACGGCTAACCGTCTTGCTCATTCTGGGGGCTGACTGCCCGTTGTCTCAAAAAGCGGTAAACGAGGTGGCAAACGATTTGGCAAAGTCGGGAGCGTCGGAAAGGGTGGGCCTGTTGGGTTTGCTAGTGGGGAGGGACGATGCCCAAGACATTGAAAGGCTCCGGCAAGAGTTCAAGGTGAGCTTTCCGCTATTTTTGGACCGGCGCAACACCGTGGCGAGCAAACTAGGTGTGAAGGTGGTGCCCACGGCGGTGCTCATGGACGAGCAGGGGGCTGTTTTGTACCTGGGTCGCATCAACGACAGGGTGGAGCAGTTGGGGAAACGGTCCAAGGTCCGCAGGCATGATCTGCGCGAGGCTGTCACGGACGCGCTGGAAGGGAAGCCGGTGCGGGTGGCCAGAACTGAGGCTGTTGGCTGCCCTGTTGAGACACGCCAGGCAACCCCCGGGGCCAAGGGTACGGTGGAATACTACCGCGACATTCAGCCAATCTTGTACAAGAACTGCGTGGTGTGCCACCAGGTCAAGGGTGTCGCGCCGTTCGCCTTGGTCGATTACGAAGACGCGACCCTATGGGCGGAAACAGCCATCGACCTGATGGAACGGAAGGTCATGCCGCCCGGTCAGGCTGAGTCGGACTTTCCCGTGGAGGATTCGCCATCCGTGGCGACACCCGCGGAAATCGATCGGATTCGCAGGTGGGTTTCGGAGGGAATGCCTCAGGGAACGCCTCCCACCAAACCTCCAGAATTGCCGCCATTCGATCCGGAGGGGGACAGTCTGGGCAAACCGGATCTGGTCCTGAGGCCTGAAGGGCCAATGACGCTCGGGGCGACCGGGGATGACCTATACCGGTTCATGGTCTTCAAATTGAACTTGAACCGGGACCTGAATCTCCGGGCATTGCGCTTTGTGCCAGGCAACCGAAAGGTGGTGCACCACACGCTTGTCTGGTACGCCGATTCGGCCGGGCAGGATCGGATTGCTGCCGACAAGGATCTTAAGAATGCCCTCATGACGCCCGACGACAAGGGGCCGGGATATGGCCAAACCGCCATGCTGGGAAAATACCTCAAGGTGGATGCCAATTCCGCAAAGGCCCCGTTTGAGCAGATTGGCGGCTATGCCCCCGGCCACGGTTGCTGGAATGCTCCCAAGGGTTACGCGATCACCGTGCCCGCGAAAACGGATCTCCTTGTTCAATTTCATTACCACCGATCCGGTAAAGTGGAAACCGATTTCTCCTCCGTCGAGTTGTACTTTGCCAAGGGGGAAATCGACACCGCCCAAGACCTCCGAACCACCAACATCAACGACGAGCGATTCTTGGTGATGCCCCCAAACCAACGCAGGCGCACCCATTGCGCCTGGACTGTGGAGGATGACTGCCGTTTGGTGACTGTCGCCCCGCATGGCCACTTCTTGACGATGTCGCAGACGCTCACGCTGGAACAGAAGGATGGCACCCGGCAAAACCTGCTGCATTTTCCCAATTATGATTTCAACTGGCAGCGGTCGTACAACTTCCGCACCCCCATCCCGTTGGCCAAGGGAAGCAAGATCCATGTGTCGTCACTGATGGACAACACTAGCGCCAACCCAAACAATCCAAACAAGCCCCCCAAGGCCATGTTCATGGGGGAAAGCACCAGCGATGAGATGGTTTATCCATTCCTGACCATCATCCTTCCCAAAAAATCGAACTGGAATCTCCAGAAGGGCTTCGCCAGCCTCTATCGCACCGGCATTTTATCCCATGCCCTGAAAACGGAATTTGGCATGGTAAATCCCGCTGAAAAGGCAGATCCCGTGAACCCTGCCGAAGGAAAACGGCCATGAGCCAACCATCCGGTGATCCGGGCCAGAAAACCCGAACCCATTCCGCATTGCAGTCGGATGAATACCGGGATCCAGTAGGTCCTGTCCGCTTCGACCTCACAGCGGCTTTCGGGACCAAATCCGAAATTCTTATCGGCCGCAATCCGGCCGGCGACATCTGGCTGGACCATCCGGCGGTATCCAGGACGCATGCCTCCTTACGCCAGGGGCCCGATGGCAGCCTGGTGGTGCGGGACCTAAACAGCACCCATGGCATCACCCTGGACGGGAAACCGGTGCAGGGCCAGGCGATCTGGAAACCTGGGATGACACTGCACCTCGGTCCCCAGGCGCTTTGGCTTGTGGAAGGCAAGGGCTTGACGGTGACCAACCGGCAAGGGTCGCCAAACCTGGTGGCCCGGGGATTGACGGTGCGAGTTCCCGGCCGGGAAAAGTCGATCCTGGACGGGGTCTCGTTCAGTTTCAAACCTGGTCAGTTTATCTGTGTCCTGGGCCCGAGTGGTGCGGGCAAATCGACCCTAGTTCGGTGTATGCAGGGTTTACTTCCGGCCTGCGGGGGAAGCTTGCTCTTTGGTGGAAATCCAATCCTTTCCAACCCGGCGATATTGAATGGGCTGATCGGCTACACGCCCCAGCAAATGTCGCTCCACGAGACATTGACCGTGCGCCAGGTGGTGCAGTTCGCGGCGGAATTGAGGCTGCCCACAGACACCAGTGCCGGGGAGATCGTTACCCATGTGAACGGCGCTCTGGCCGCCATGGGGGTGGATCATCTTTGCGAGCAAAAAATCGCCTCACTTTCGGGAGGGGAACGCAAGCGGGTTGAACTCGCCTCGGAACTGGTGGTTGATCCGGCGATTCTGCTGGTGGACGAGGCGACTAGCAGCCTGGATCCGGCCTCAGAAGCCAGGGTCATGGAGGTGCTGGCCCGGACCGCCCGGCAAGGTAAGCTGGTGCTGTGTGTCACCCACCACCTCGACAATATCTCCAAGGCGGACACCCTGCTGATATTGGGTGAAGGCAAGGTGGTTTACCTCGGGCCACCGGGTGGGGCCTGCAGCCATTTCGGCGTGGAGCATTTGTCTGACGCTTTCGTGCGTCTGGAGGACGAGGGGGCGGACCAGTGGAGACAGCCAGAGGCCGAAACCACACCCCTTCTTGGGGCCAGCAGGGAAATGATACAGCCCAATGGCCCTGGGTATCCCCGGCGTAGCATCCTGTCCCGCATGCTGGAAACCGCGCGGCAAACCGGCATCCTGACACGCAGGGAGTCAGCTTCCGCCCGAAGCGATTTACGGTATCTTTTTATTATCACACTCATGCCAACCCTTTTCGCGCTTATTGTCGCGGCCGGTCACTGGGCATCCAATTTCTCAAATACCATCCTTCTTACCCGCAATCTCAACGCCGAGGAGAAGAGTGCATTTGCCTCATTCTGGCCAGTCATCCACGAGGCTGCGCAAGGGAAAGTCGATCCAGACGACACCCTAACCCTGCAGGCGCAGATGGCCTACCTGCTGGAAAACAAACCCGCCATGCGCAAAAACTTGGCCAGCGAAGACCTAGACCGTATTGTCCGCGGCGCCATCGAAGGGACCGAAACGATTTTTCCAGACAAATTCATCAAGAACCACCTCACCACCCTCAAGTACCTATCGGTTCAGATGATGGGCCTTTCCTTCATGGGCATGCTGCTGGGACTCACACTAATGGTGCGGGACAGCGACATATTTCCCCGGGAAAGGTCAGTTGGTTTGTCTCCCCTCGCCTACCTTCTGTCCAAGGTCTCGGTTCTTTTGTTGGCCACGGGTTTCCAGACTCTTGTCTTCGACGGAATCCTCGAGGTATTTTTCCAGATCAGACAGGGGGCCAACGGGCTGGAGCCAGTCCCGGCGGAGTATCGGATAGGGTTTGGGCCGATGCTGTTGGTCCATTGGGTGGCCACCCTCGGTTGCGCGTGCCTGGGTGTGGTTTTGGGGGCCGTCACCCGTAGGCCCGACCGCGCGATTATCCTGCTGGGCGCGATGATGTTGCCCCAACTGATACTAGGCAGCGCACTCGGCTTAGCTGCCGCGACGCTCCCCAAAGCTGTCGCCTTTGTGACATCGCCCACCTACTGGGGGCTTCGCGCCAGTCAGATCACGCCCATGGAAGGGGGAAAAGTGATCATCCCTGTCCAATTGCAGGTTTTTGGAGACAGTTTCATCCAGTCGGTGCCATTGGCGCTGGCAGGGATGGCGGTGCAAATCCTGCTTTACTTGGTGCTGGCTTGGTGGTTGCTGCGTGCTAGACCAGCCAAGGCAGGCTGAAGCGTTTCGGGAGCATGTCGCCAATGGGCAAGATTCACGAATCCGAAACGGCCAAGGGGCCAAGGGCCCTAGCTCAACCCGGACAACTCGGGGGTAAATTCGGCCGAAGGCATGATCTGGACGCCCTGCGGGCGATCGCAATGCTGTTGGGTATCTGCCTGCACGCGATGGCCGCCTATTCTGGCATGCCCTGGGTGGTCATGGACAACCACCAGAACGAGACGCTCGAAAAAGCGACCAGCTTCATCCACGGTTTCCGGATGCAGCTATTCTTCCTGGTGAGCGGCTTTTTCACAGCCATGCTTTCGGCCCGTTATGGCGCCCTTGGAATGATCAGGAACCGGGCGGCCCGCATCCTGTTGCCGTTCCTGATCTGTCTGCTGACATTGATCCCCCTGATCATGGTGGTGAATGTGCTGGCGGTGACTGCTAATGCTAGCCACCCGCAGGACCCGCTTTTCCGGGCGATCCAGCAGGATGATGCCGAATGTGTCATGGGTTTACTGGAAAAAGGGTCGCCATCGCTCCTTGAGGAAACAGAGAAGCGTCTGCGGATGACGCCTTTGACCTGGGCAGTGATTTGTGAATCGGAGCCGATGACAAGTCTGCTCCTAGAGCGAGGTGCCAACCCGATGGCTGTTAGCCGTTCGGGAGAAAACCCGTTGACCCTGGCGTCCATGCTTGGCAGGTTAGGCCTGCTGAAGCTGCTGGTGGAAAAAGGGGGCGATCCTTTCCAGGCCACAAGCACCGGAAATAATCCCTGGAAGGCGGCTCATCAAAACCCTGATGAAACACGGACCGTGGTTTGGCTGGCGAGGGGCAAGACGCCAGAAGACATGGCCGCCCTTGAGCAGGGGCGGGTGGCCGTGGTCGGTTACCTGGACCGACTGTTCCGGTCCCGGGGTATCACCCCCGACCCGCCACGGGCAACTGCAGCCCCCGAAGCGACCAAGGAGGTCGAAAACTTGCCGGGCTGGATGCAAGGATATTTCGCGTGGCTCGCCTCCGACCAAATGGTGGTTAACATCGGTGTTTTGGGGATCAACCTGCTGCAAGAGAACCTGCTCGATCATCTCTGGTTTTTATGGTTCCTATGGTGGTTGTGCCTGATCCATGCCGGCTTGGGCTGGATCGGCCGCTTCGCCAGTTTGGGAACGGCAAGAGAAAATATCGGCCTGTATCCAGGCTTGGTGGTGGCCTTGGCCCTGACTTGGGCGCTGCAGTTCTTCATGAATCTGGATTACTACCCGCGAACTTTGAACTTTCCGGTGGGGCCGGACTATTCCAGCGGGCTCATCCCCAAACCCCATGTGATCCTGTACTATGCGGTCTTTTTCTTTTTCGGGAGCTGGTATTTCCGGTTGGGGGACCATGCGTGCCGTTTGGGCCGCCTGTGGTGGTGCGCGCTTCCCGTCGCCGCCTGCGGGGCCTTTCCACTATTGTTTGTCACGGTTGGCGATCGATTTACCAACCCACTTTTGCAGACCCTGTTCACCTGGCTGATGGTGGTGGGGGCTATCGGTTTAGCCCACCGGTTTTTCACCATTGAAAGCAGGTGGTTCCGTTATCTGGCTGACTCATCCTACTGGTTGTACCTGATGCACTTTCCCCTGGTGGTATTTGTTCAATGGCAGCTTTTCTACCTGCCTTTGCCGGCCCTGGTGAAAGCCGCGCTGGTTCTGGCAGTGGCTGTGCCGGTCCTGCTAGGCAGTTATGAGTTGCTGGTGCGGCACACGGTGGTAGGACGGTTATTGAACGGGAAGAACCCGGTTCGCAATCAGGATTCAAACCTGACTGACATGCCCCTCATAAAACAAGGCCACCGGATGGTTTAAGCTTTACCCTGTCCAAGTCAGGGTTGAAGCATGAAGAAGCGGTTTTTCGGCTATTAGATCATAACAATTCTATCCAGCCCCCCCCGGGATTTGTCGTTTCGGGCCTCCGGTCCAGGAAGGCAACCGAGAGGCGGTCTCCCGTTTACCCTGAACGTCTGACCAACCTTCTGCGCTCCGGTTGCTCATAGCAGAGTCGTATCCTTGGGAAGGCTAGGCAGGTTGTAGCGCAGACGGTCCCGGCAATGGGGGTTTTTCAAGACCGACATAGGAAGGGGTTAATTTATCCGGTGGGAATCAGCACACAGGCTGATGTAAAAAAAGGGGACATTCTGCTTTTAATGAATGGAAAAAATGGGGCTTTGTGGGTGGTCTCGACCTGACGCAGCACGGGATCGCAACGGTTAGACGCATTTTTGAGCATCGAAAAAATTGCAGGTTATTTTTTGTGGCATTGAAAGCAACTTAGAGCAAGTTTCACATTTGTGGAATTACTGTGGCATGAAAAAATGGCAAAAAACAAAGTGTTTTTGGCAACGCTCTGTATACCTCTTTAGTAAAAGTCTGCTCTAACTTTCCTTTTGAGAGAAATTCACCCTCCGCCCATTGCCCCGATTCAGGACATGGTCTACACAACCATCATTTGTTTTGGTTACTATTGCTCATTTCCCCTTTCGTTTGGGCGGTTTAGGATTGGATGGGAGAGCTGGTTTCGTCTGCGGCCCTGGAGGCGGATCGCAACACCCGCATTCATCCTTCCATCTGTTTTCGTTGTACTCTTCGTGAGTCATCACCTTGAGGACACAGATTTTCTGGCTTGGATATAGAATGGGAAGAAAAACCGCTGTTTTGATTGCATCTCAGTTAGTTCTGGCCTTTTGCAAACTTGAAAATGACCTTGGAGAAAAAAGTAGTTTGGATTCAAATGCAACTGGCAAATGAAAAATTGTGGTTGACCATGGAGGGTCAAACCATGCCAGGACCATGCCAGGGATGGTAAAATTGCCAGAAATAGGGCGTGCGGCAACTAGACCGGGGTTTTCTTCAAAAACCAAAGATTTTTTCCATGAAAGTGATGCCCGGCGGGGATCATATCTGGGGGAGTTGCCATTCGCCCCGGCGCTCGCGGTCGTACCACTTGGCCACGGCGGGCGAGGGGTCGACAAAGCTCCAGGTTTGCGGGTTCCAGCGCACCGTTTCGCCCGTCCAGTAGGCAATGTTGCCGAGGTGGCAGACGGCCACGCTGCGCGCGCCGATCTCCACATCGCAGATCGGCCTCTTGCGGCTTTTGACGCAATCCAGCCAATCGCGCTGGTGGCCGACCGACTTGTAAAGCTTCAGCTTCAGTTCGCTTTCGGGGGTTTTGATGATGCCGTCCGGGGTGCTGGCCAGAAAACCACGGTCCACCAGGACCGTTCCCTCGCTGCCGATAAAAGCCACGCCGTTGAACTTTTTGCCGGGGGCATATTCGGGAGCATGGATCAACGGCGCACCCGAGGCGTAGACAAACTTCGCTCCCCTGCCAACCTTGGGATCGGTCGGCGGGATAATCTCCACCGGGCCGGACATATCCATACCCAGACCCCACTGGGCGATGTCAAAATGGTGTGCGCCGAAGTCTGTCATGCCGCCGCCGGAATATTCCCGGTAGCTGCGCCAGTTGGGGTAGTGGTTGTGCACCC
The DNA here is from genome assembly GCA_003669555.1 of Planctomycetota bacterium. Classification (GTDB taxonomy): domain Bacteria; phylum Planctomycetota; class Planctomycetia; order Gemmatales; family Gemmataceae; genus UBA6894. The sequence continues at coordinate 59,347 of QWOS01000127.1, read as the reverse complement.
CGCGCGGTGACAGCACCGAGTTGTAGGGCCGCATGGGGGCCGGCCCCACCCAGCGTTCCCAGTCCAGGCCTGCCTCCATCGGTTCCTCAGCCAGATCGCAGGGCACGCTGGGGCCGCCCACATTGGCATACACGGTTTGCAGCTTGCCAATGCGGCCATTACGCACTAACTCGCAGGCCACCCGGAACTCGGCGCTTGAACGTTGCTGGCTACCTACCTGGAAAACCCGGTCATACTTGCGGGTGGCATCGATCAGCAGCTTGGCCTCGCGCAGCGTCAGGGTCAGGGGTTTTTCGCAGTAAACATCCTTGCCGGCCTTGAGGGCCTCGATGGCGGGGATGGTGTGCCAATGATCGGGCGTGGCGATCACCACCGCGTCGATATCCGGGCGGGCGATCAGTTCGCGGAAATCCACATAGGCAGCGCAGCCCTTCGCCTTGCCGCTCTTCACCTCCTCGGCATATTTCCTGTCCACGCGGTTTTTTGCGTCGTCGCGACGCCTGGTGTCCACATCGCACACCGCCACGACCAGCACATCGGGTTGGCCGAGAAAATAGCCAAGGTGGCCGCCGTTCATCTTGCCCGTGCCAATAAAACCCAGCCGCAAACGCGCGCTGGGCGCCGGTTTGCCGTCCTGCGCCCGGATGGCGGAGGTGATGAGGGTAGGAACGGAGAGGGCGGCGGCGGTGCCGACAAATCCTCGGCGGTTCAGACGGGCCATGACAGGAACCTCGGCAAAGGGAAAAAAAACATTCGGTTGTGCCTTCCGTTTGTACCCCAGACGGGCCACGGAAGCAAACAACGGGTACACTCCGGCTGATGTAGGCCGAAAGCCGGGGGGCCAGTGGCTGCGAATTCCAGCCGGAATAGTCGCCTTGCCGGGAAAAATAGCCAGATACTGGTGGCCGATTTTGGTACCATGTGCAGCTTGGGCAACCAACGGGTCAAGGGTTGCCGGGTATTTTCTGGTGGGATACGAAGGAGTGGGCTCGTGAAGATCGTTCGATTCGAGACAGGCGGCAAAGTACACCTTGGCAGGCAGCATCCAGATGGCCGGGTGACCCGTATCGCGGGTGACCTGTTTGGCGAGCACCAGGACACCGGGGAGGTGTTGCGGGTGGAAAAGCTGCTGGCACCAGTTGATCCGCGTGATATCCTTTGCATCGGCCTCAACTACCGCAAGCATGCCGAGGAGGGGAAGCAGGCCATCCCCGAGAACCCGGTTCTGTTCATGAAGAATTCGGGCACGGTGCAAAACCCGGGCGACCCTATCGTGCTGCCGCGCAAACTGAGGAGCGATCAGGTCGACTATGAATGCGAACTGGCCGTGGTGATCGGCAAAACCTGCCACAATGTGAGCAAGGCCGATGCCCTGAGTCATGTTCTGGGCTACACTTGTGCCAACGATGTCAGCGCGCGCGACTGGCAGCGCAACGGTGGCGGCGGGCAATGGTGCCGTGGCAAGACTTTCGCCACATTCCTGCCCCTGGGCCCGGTGCTGGTGACGGCGGACGATATCCCCAACCCCAACAACCTCTCCATCCGTACAGTCCTCAATGGTGAGGTGATGCAAGACTGGAACACCAACGACATGATTTTCGATGTGGCCACACTCATCGAGTTTTTGTCGGCCAGCACCATCTTGCGCCCCGGCACGGTGATCATCACCGGCACGCCGCATGGTGTCGGCTTCGCCCGCACCCCCCCCGTTTTTCTCAAGGCGGGCGACACCGTCAGCATCGAGATCGAGCGTATCGGCAAGCTGAGCAACCCGGTGGTGGACGAACAGTGATCTTGTGGGCCGCAACATGACCGCACTGGGTATTGATATCGGCTCCACCAGCATCAAGGGCGCGGTGCTGGCAGGTGATTCCCGGCACGGGACCATCGCCGGGCTGGTGGAGAAGGTGGCGTTTCCAGGTCCGGTGGCCGGGCTCCCACCGGGCCACTTCGAGGTGGAACCTTCCCTGGTGCTGGATGCCGCCCGCGAAGTGCTGGGAAACCTGCTGCGGCGTGCGCCCACCGTCAGCAGGTTGTACCTCTGTGGCCAGATGGGGGGGGCGGTGGTCTGCTCCAGTGGCGGTCTGCCGCTCTGCCGTTACCATTCCTGGCGGGATCAACGGACAACGCAGGATAACGGGGCGTTTGGTAGCCTTTTGCAAGTGGTTGAAAAGAGTCTGGCCGGTATCCTGCCCGAACTGGGCAACGAGCTGAAGGCTGGCTCCACCTCGCTTCTGCTGCATGCGCTGGCGCTGGATGGTCGCCTTCCTGCGGGTGGAGTGCCGGCCACCCTGGCCGATTTTGTTGCCGGGGCACTGTGCGGCGTGGCACCGCGCATCCATCCCACCCTGGCAATCGGTCTGATGGATCTGGTGCGGGGTGGCTGGCATCAGGGAATGATTCAACAACTCGAGCTGGATCGCCTTGACTGGCAACCGCCCGCCGACCTCAGTACCCCCATCGGGGTGACCACTTGCGCCGGGAGGCGGCTGGAGGTCTTCGCGGCGGTGGGCGACCAGCAGTGCGCCTTGCACGGAGCCGGTCTGGAGCCAGGTGAACTGTCGCTGAACGCCTCCACGGGGGCCCAGGTCAGCCAGCTCAGCCCGACCTTCCGGCCGGTGCCCTACCAGACTCGCCACTTTCTGGGTGGCCAGTTTCTCCAGACCATCACTCATATCCCTGCCGGACGCGCCCTGCACGGGCTGGTTGACCTGCTGACAGAGTTGTCACGGGCCCAGGGGCTGCCCATGGGTGACCCATGGGGTACCCTCACCCGGCTGGCGGCTTTGGCGGCTACCGATGCCGGGGGGCTGCGTGCCAGTATCGCCTTCTTCCCCTCGCCGGTGGGTGACACGGGTTCATTGACCGGGATCACGCTGGAAAATCTCACTGCAGGGAACCTGCTGGTGGCCGCGGTGAACAATCTGGCGGAAAATCTGGCGACATGCGCCCACCGCCTCACTGTCTCTGGCCCCTGGAGCCGCATCCGTCTTTCAGGCGGACTCTCCCGCGATCTGCCCATGCTGAAGGACCAGATCCAGCAGCGCCTGACGGGTGTCCCGCTGCAGGAAAGCATGGTGGCGGAGGAAACTTTGGCCGGGTTGGCGCGAATCGCGGCGGCGTGAAGCAGACTTTGGCAATCAGGGCATAGGCAGGCTATTGCTGAGGCTACATGGGTGCCAGCCGGCTTTCGCCGTGGGTATTTCCGGAATAGGGTCAATCCGGTTCGGAAGATTGGCCGATGATGCAAGGTAGCGTCTTCGAGGCGAGTGATGAGCGGTATTGGAGAATGGTCAGCCAGGAGGCATTTTGATTGTCTGGGGCGTCCGGGGAGCGGGTTGTATTTTCACCCATTAACTAAAAGCTGCTTATGTTTATTCCAAACAAGCGATGTGCCCGCGGGTTCCAGACGGGTCCGACATGAGTGATTCCCTACCTCTTTCCCAGGATGGGTCCAGAAAGCGCCTGGTTTTCGTGGGTCGGGATCCCGACAACGATTTACCCTTGCGACACCCATCCATCTCGGCGCGGCATGCCCGGATCATCATTGACGCTGACGGGATGTGGCTTGAGGACCTTGGCAGCCGCAATGGCACATTTGTGGGGGCACAGAAGCGCCGGGTCGAACGCGAGAAAATCACTCTCGACGAGCAGATCACTTTCGGCGAATACATCCTGCCCAGGAATGCCCTGCGTGATTTCCTGGAGCGGACGCAGCCTGTCGCCCAGGATGCCGGCATTGTCTATCTGAATGAATCAGCGCTGGTGACTTTTGGTCGCCGCAAAAATGCGGATGTGTACATCGACCATCCTGTCGCCTCCTACCTTCACGCGTCGGTTTCGATTGAGCATGGCCGGGTGATCATCAACGACCTGGGTAGCATGACCGGTACTTTCGTTGATGGCAACCGCATCGAATATCCAGCAGAGATCAAACCGGGCTCATTGGTGCAAATTGCCAACCGGCGTTATCGCCTGTCTGGTGATGCCCGATCCCTGGAGCCGGTAACCACAGGTGCCGACACCATCGAGGCGGCGAATGTTGCCGTTATGGCGGGTGGAAAGCGTCTGCTGGAGGGGTTATCCCTCGTTGTCAATCCCGGCGAGCTGGTGGCGATCATGGGGCCCAGCGGGTCGGGGAAAAGCACCCTCCTTTCCGTGCTGAATGGCACGGTTGTCCCGACAGTGGGCCAAATCTTCATTGGCGGACTCGACCTGCATGACCATCTGGACCTTTTCAGGGGTCGGATTGGTTATGTCCCGCAAGACGATATCCTGCACCCTGACCTCACCGTGTGGCAGGCCCTGTGGTATGCGGCTCGCCTGCGCCTGCCAACAGACACCACCCGGGCTGAGATTGTCAGTCGTATCCAGAAGGTGCTGGCGCAACTGGGGCTTGAGGGTACCGAGCATACCCGCGTGGGTGATCAGCGGAAGCGGGGGGTCAGCGGTGGCCAGCGCAAGCGTGTCAATCTGGCGATGGAGCTGCTGACCGACCCGCCGATCCTGATTCTGGATGAACCCACCTCGGGGCTCTCCAGTACCGATGCCCTCTCTGTGATCGGCATACTGCGCCAGCTCGCTGGCAATGGAAAAACCATCCTGGTGACCATCCACCAGCCTGGGCTCGACGCTTTCATGAAGTTTGACGCCGTGGCTGTCATTGCCCGCGACTCTTCCACCAGTCAACTGGGCCGCCTGGCTTATTACGGTCGGGCATGGCCCGATGCGGTCCAGTTTTTCGAACCGGAGACTTCTGAAGGGGAGATGCCCGTCAACGCTGAGGGTTTGCTGCGGGGTTTGGCCAGGCGACCGGTGCTGGACTGGGTGCGTGACTGGGAGAAATCGGTAACCAAATCGATTTGGGTGGATCGTCGATCCCGGGAACACAACCAGAGAACCAGCCGTGGCGTTCCTCCCAGTCCCATGCCCATTGCCCGGTTCCGGCAGTGGTGGACCCTGATTCAGCGCACCGTCGCCGTGCGATTGGCTGACCGCTGGGGAACAGCAGTTCTTTTCCTCCAGGCCCCCATCATCGGTATCCTGGTGGCCGCCGTCTTTTCGATGAAGCTATTGTCTGAACCGGTCTCGCGGGAGGAATGGGGTGAGGTTGGCATCTACATGGGCGTGACCATGTTTGTCATGGCATTGGCGGCAATCTGGTTCGGCTGCTCGAGCACGGTGCGTGAGATTGTCACCGAATGGCCTATCTACCAGCGAGAGCGCATGGTGGGCTTATCCAAATTCTCTTACCTCGCCTCAAAAACCACGGTGCTGCTGGGCGTCGCGGGGTTGCAGTGCGCGCTGTTGCTCGGCATCATTGCCTGGTCGTGCGGTTTGCAAAGCTCATGGTCGCACCTGTATGTGGTTCTCTATGCGGCGGCCCTGACAGGGGGCGGGATAGGGCTTTTCATCAGTGCCTCATTCCGCACGCCGGAGGCGGCTGCTGGCGTTTTGCCGGTGCTGCTGCTTCCCATGATCATGCTGGGTGGCATTCTTGTGCCACTGGGGGACCAGCCCCGGGCGATTCGCATTCTTGCCGGGGTGATGCCATCCCGTTGGGCCTTCGAAAGCCTGGCCGTGGCCGAGGCGCAATCGCGAGTCATTTTGACAGTGAAGGAGAGAGAACCTGAAAGGCCTGTCCTGAAACCTGGTAAACCGGAGGCTGGCGCATGGCAAGCTGTTCCGGCCCTGATGGGCAGAAATACCCTCCAGGCCAGCAACCGTGGCGCCCAAATCCACAGAGTCTCCTACCGGGGTAGCGACAGTCCTGAGGAATGCGACCCTTTGGGCCCCTTCAAGGGGGAGGCTGGTAAACGGTTTTTGCTGCCGGGTCGGCAGCGGATTGCCGAAAAACTCGAGGAAGCGGTTGAAAAGGCTGGTCAGGAAATCAAGAAAGCGAAGGAGTCCGCTGAAAGTCAGTCCGCCGACATCCAGAAAAAAATGAAGGCCGAATTCGAAAAGCGTTCGGCGGATGTGCAGGAACTCACCCGGGAACAGATCGAGAAGCGGCTGCGGGATGCCCAAAAGGAGTTTGAACTCAAACTGGCGGAGGCTCAGAAGAATACCCGGAATGGCATGGAAGACAAACTGAGGGAAGCTGAAGACAATTTCAAAAAACAGTCGAACGAGGCGAAAAAAACAACCAGGGAACAGTTAGAGAAAACGCTCCAGGAAACCCAGGCAAAATTTGAGAAAAAGTCGCTTGATGCCGAGCTGGATATCAAAAACCAGATGGAGAAAAAACTCCAGGAAACCCAGGCAAAATTCGAGAAAAAGTCGCTCGATGCAGAGCTGGGGACCAAAAAACTGATTGAGGCGAAACTGGGAGATATCAAAAAAGATCTGGAAACCGAACAGTCGCGGATGAAACAGCTTCTTGAGGAAAAGCTGGGTGGTACCATTGTGGCACCCGGAGAAGCCGTTCCCAAAGGGGAAGTCCGGCAGGATATGGCCAATCATTTCTTCGATCCTGACAAATGCCGTTCACCGGACAGTTTGCCACTGGCCATGCTGGCGGGGATGTTTGTGGCATGCCTTGCCGGTACGGGTGCCATGCTGCACTGGCGGGACAAGTCGATTTAACCCGGTCACAACCTCATCCTGGGTGTTCCGTTCCTGGCGCTGGCCCGACCTGTCAGGTGGTCAGGGGTTTGAATGCTGTGGACCTTGCCGATGCGGATAATTAAAAGAGGTGCTGGGGGCCGTTTTGCCAGTATAATCTGTCAGGGGAAGCAGTTTGACTCTGAAACCGGTTATCATCCAGTGAATGGTATGATAATTTTGACTTGCTTGAGCCTATGACCGGACGAACGGCGGAAAGTTGCTAGCATAAGCAAGAGGTCGCAATAGATTTGCCAGAAACTGCCAGGCCCTTTGGGGTGCCAGTCCGGATTCGTAGCGTCTGCAAGTAGTGGGAACGGTTGCCGAATCTGCCGGGCAGGTTAATCTGTAAACTTGCCGGTGTATTCTGTGTGGGGGGGGACCTGAGATGCATCCAGAGAACGGAACAGCCGGTAAGGCTGGGAATAGTGCGCATTTACTGCCCACGGGCCGGTTTGGCAGCATCACAGGCTTGAGCCAGGTGGTGGCCGACTGGGGTCAACTGGTTAGCAAGCTTTTCCCTGAATCCAGCGGCGAAGGGGTCGCTGCGCTGCGGGCCCTTGGCGCGCAAGGGGTGGGCCAGGGTGCGGGCCAGCCGGGGGCAGAGCAGTTTCTGATGGGTTCGATGTCCCGGTTCCAGTACCGGCTCGAGCCCGGCTTCAGCGTGGACCGGCCCCATGGCGTGGGTAAGGTCGCCGATGACGATGGCCACCTGCATCGATCGGTGCATTTCAAGGCGAAGCATGGTAACCATTTCTGGGATCACCTGGCCCTGATAACAGGTGCCCTGTTTGCTTGCGATGCCTTGCTGCGGCGGCGGGATGGCCCCGGCAGTGATCTGACCGCAGCTGAGGCTGTCGCGCTCGAGGCAAAGGGCCTGGCGGTGAACCAGTTCCTGGAAGGGGTGCTGTTTGGCACAGTGAACCTTTTCGCCCAGATCCAGATTGCGAGAGAGTCGTTGGTCCGCCAGGAAAACGAATTAAGGATTTTGGAAGAACTGCTGGACCAGCAGGAACTTTGGCGTCAGGCTGGTTTGCCGGCCTGCGGGGGCAGTAAACCGATGATTGCCCGCGAGTTGGCCACACTGGAAATTCTGGTGGAAGAGAAGTTTGCCGAGGCGGAAGGCAACCGCAGTGATTCCCTGCGACTGATGGGCTTGAATTGAGTGCTGCTGCTGGCTGCGTACTTCTGTTTGGTCGGGAGACCTGTTTGATAAAAGGGTGGAACCATGACGCTTGAATTCAGCCGATGCGTGGAAGACCTGGTGGCCACACGCGTGTTTGTGACCGCCACCGATGGCCTGGTGGATATCACCGCGCTGGGCCAGGAAGCGGGGGGCATTGTTTCCCTCAACGCCCGCTCAATCCACCTCAATAGTGACAGCAGTTTTTTGGCGATGAGCCAACTGGAAGGTGGCGGTGGGGCGATTTCACTGCGGGCGGCCGGCGAGGGCTCGGCGATTGTGCTCACCACGCCGGGGGCTGGTAAAAGCGCCCTGCTCAGTGTCAGTCCCGATGGGCTGACACTGGTCTATGGTCCGCCGGCCAATCCGGGAACCATCCGTATGCTCGACGATGCCATGGTCCTGAGCATGGGCGACAAGTGTGGCGGTAGCCTGATCACCATGACCAACGAGGGAATCACCCTGCGAGTGGGTCAGGCCAGTTTCACTCTGACTGCCGAAGGCCTGGTATCGCGCTGCGGTGAGGCCTCGCTCAAGCTGGGGTCCGATGGCCTGAGCGGATCGGCGAAATCCGGTCTGGGCGAGTCCGGCGGTCTGCCGTTGAAATAGGGATGCGGGATTTACCCGGTTGAACGGTTGTGGAGGGCTGGAAAATGGATATCACCGCCAAGTGGAATGGGATTTCGGATGCATACTTTTCGTCATTGACGGAGCTGCAAGGCAAGCTTTCCCAGGCGATTGCCCACTCCACTGATCCGCTGGAGCGGCGTGGTTATGAGGAACTCCTGCGCCTGATCCAGACCCGTCAGCATGGCATCAGCATACTGTCCGCCCGTGAACGGGAAGCTGCCCAGATTCGCCTGGAATCAGGTTTGAGAGTCTTTCAGGAGCTGCGGGAGCGAAAGGATGCTTTGCAAGAGCGTATTCGTGTGCTGAAGGTGCGGGCCGAGGCTGCTGACTGACCAACGAGTGGAATGGCAAATTGCCTTTTCAGGCAGGCCATGGCACAGGGGAGGCCCGGTGAACCCGGGACCATAGAGACATGAGTGTAACTGTCAATCCGCTGGATCAGGCGATCCAGGAAACCGTCCACCTCCAGGGTGGCGTGGAGATGTGTGGTGATCCCGCCCTGGCGTTGGGTGCACCGGCGGAGATTGTGACCCGATTATTCGATGTGAGTGACGAGGGGCAGGCTCTGCTGGAGCCTGGCGCCACCGTGGAAAAGCAGATCGCCATCTGGCGCCAGGCCAACCTGGTGGCGGATGCGCGCCGACTGCTGAGCCACGCCTTGCCACCACGATACAGCCTGTGGTGGGCTCTGCTGAGCCTCACCGAAGCACACCGTCAGAAGCCCTACCCTGCCAAGGTGGTCGAGGCCATTCTCGGCGTGCGCAGCTTTGTGCTCAACCCCACCGAGGCCGGACGACGCGAGTGCAAGGAACTGGGCGATGCCGCCGACAGCACCAGTGCCGGTGGCGTGATCGGCTTCGCGGCCTTCATTTCCGGCGGCAGCATGGCGCCAGCAGATTGCCCACCCGTGTTACCCAAGCCACACCTGTGCGGCCGGTTGAGCGGCGTGGCGGTCTACCTGGCTGCGGTGCATTTCGATCCGGGCTCTTACAAGGACCATTTGCAGCATTTCCTGGATATTGGCCTGAAGATTGCACATGGGGAATTGCCTTGGCCCGAGTCCCGCGCTGTTGCAGTTGAGGCTCCGGTGGAAGTGGTGGTTGAGCAGGTGATTGAAAAAGTGGTGCTGGAGAGAAGTCGATGAGCCTGCTCGAAGTGCTCGTTCCTGGTTCTCCCGTTGCCCAGGCCTATGGCCGAGTGGCGGATGCACGGGATTTGCCCGCTGACCTCTGTGCCTGCGACTGCAGCCGGGCGGTGGCAGGGATGATCCGTGACACACCGAACCAGGCTGCACGGCTGATAGCGGGCTGGTTGTCTACCCGTGAGGCAATCTGGTGGGGCTTGCTCTGTGAATCACAACTGCTTGACCTGAAGCTGGCTGAAATCAAGCCGACCCGGTTGCAGGCCATTCTCAACTGGGTACGCGAGCCGGGTGACACCACCCGCGTGGCTGTGGGTCAACTGGCGGATGAACCTGACAACAGCTCCCTGGGGCTGTTGGCTCAGGCGGTTGTATACACCACCAACAACCTGTCACCGGTTCAGAATAGCCCAGTCGCTTGTCCGGGTGGTCTGGCCCACCGTCTGGTGGCATTGTCGGTGCTGGCAGGTGCCAATCGTTGGCCCGAGGCTGAGCGCCCGGCTTGCCTGCGCCATTTTCTGGAGCTTGGTCTCGATGTGGCTGAAGGCAAGCATCTGTGGACCCCCGGAGCGATTCCCTTGCATCCCGGCCTGCGTCCCGGTTCGAATGTGGCCAAACCCAAAGCCAGAATTGGCAACATCTGGGAAAACTGGTAACCAGCCAAACCCTTGAAATGCCAGCCATGGCTGCCCCGGCGCCTTCCATCCTCCCTCCCCATGAGGGGGGGTAAGTGAATTTCAACTTCCCTTCATGGAGTGCCAAACGCGAGCGGCGGGGCTGGTCTGTCCCATTGGGTTTTCGGAAGGCTTGATCGTGTAACCCCGTTGGTTGCCATGGGAGCCGGGGTTGAATTTTAATGTTTAGGTAGTGATGCCGCTGGAACGCATGTGCATCGGGTTTTGCCATATGGGGCTTTTTCTGGAGCGCCAAAAGTGTGTGATGAGATAACCCAGGGCAGGGCGTAAGCGCCGCCCTGGGCTCCAGGGGTTCGGTAATTTCAGCCCTGTAGGGGCGCAATAGGGCTTATTGTTGCAAAGATTTTTCCGCCCCTGCAGGGGTTGGATTTCTTGGCACATTCCGTCCCAGTGTGGCTTCGGAGGGGTTGAGCTGGATGTCCATAGCTTGTGGTGCCCGGGATCTTATTGGGGTGCCGGGCCTTGCAGGTCGACCGCCAGCTCGGCATCGAACATCAGCCTGGGGTCGCCACGGTCGGCCAGGGTCTCCACCAGGGTGCGCATGGTTCGCTGGGGCCGGCCGGTGTAGAGGACCTTGCCACCTTGTTCCACGCTGACGGGTTCGTCGAGATTCACCATGCGGTCGTCGAGGCGCACCACCAGACGGGCCACCTTCTCCGCCTTGCTGATGGTGATTTTCTGACCCAGGCGCTCAGCCACCACCAGGCTGTCGCCCTCGGCCTTGCCCTTGGGCACAGCCAGCCAGTAGAAGCGGTCGTGCGTCGCGCCTGTCTGCTTCCACACCACCCGGGAGGGGATGGGGTTGCGGCTGAACTTTGCCATCCAGGGCAACGCCTCCTTGTCTTCCAGTTTCATCCAGTGCCCCATTCCCTCGCGAATGCGCACAAAGCTCTGGTACCCTTGCGGATCTTCCTGGTGCAGCTTTTTCAATTGCTCTCCATATTCCTTGCCGACCTTGTTGCGGTTGTAAGCCGAATCGTTGCCACCCACCTGCAGGGCGAAAGGGACATTGCGCAACGACAGAAGCGACACCCCGTTGGGATGGCCGGCCATCATGGCGGCGGCGGCCCAGCTGTCGGCCATGCGGGGTGCCAGTTGGTACACGCCGTCACCGCCCGCGGAATAGCCCATCACATAGACGCGGTCCGGGTTCACATCCTCCAGGACCACCAGGTCCTCGATCAGCCGGGTGAACAGGCGGTCGATATGGCCTTCATGCCACAGGTTCCAGGTGTTGGTGGGAGCCCTGGGGGCCAGGTAGAGTCCTTCGGCCGGCTGGTAGAGCTTCTTCTGGTTCTCGTACTGACTATCGTTTACCTGGGGGGGCGCGCCACCACCACCATGCATCGAAATCCACAGGCTTCTTCCGCCCTCCGGTTTGTCGCCGAAGGTCTTGAAGAAGAAGGGCATTGTCAGTTCGCCCTCTTTCAGCACGCGGTTCTTCACTTCGGCCGAACGGGTGGCGCGGATATGCCTGGCATGCATTTCGGATAGCAGTTGCCGGGCTTTGGCGGCATCGGCCCGGGTGAGCGGCACGGTGGCGAAGTCTTTCGTCGCCAGCCCGCCGATAGGGGTACCTTTGGAGACCTGCATCTCCATCTCCAGCCCCTTCAGGGCCGCCGCGGAACGCTCCGCATCCAACGGTTTTGCCGCTCGCCCCGCACCCGGCAGCAGCAGAGAAGCCAGTAGCAACCAAACTGTGACACGCATCATCGTCTCCTTGTCAGCGAATCAGGCAAAGGAAAAGGCACGGAAAAAACCCAGGTCGCCCGTCATGGGGCCGGCAACTTCAGCTCGACCAGCTGTTCCTTGCCTGTTGCTGCGGTGACCAGCTTCTTTTCCAGGTTCCCCACGGTAACCACCACTTCCACACCGCGCTTCAGGTTGAAGCCCAGAAAATCGTTGGTATCGGCCATTTCGCCCCGTGAAACCCCGTCGAGAACGCTGGCCTCCTTGCCATCCGGCTTACTGGTGACACGCACTTTTTCCGCCACCCGTTTGCCATCAGCCCCCAGCACGCGCACCATCAGGCGCACGGTGTCGGCGGGAACCTCTTTCTTTTTGGCGTAGCGGTCGGTCACATTCTCGCCCGGCACATCCTTGCTGCGCATGGCCCAGACCATCGGGAAGTGGATCGGGCCGCGCCTGAAACTGGCGGCATAAATGGCATGTTCATAGACCTCTTTCTGCGCTTGTGAGGCATCGCCCACAAACCAGCCGCGGTCGAGGCCGTTGGGATCCTGCTCGCAGGCGCCCGTGAAGTGCCAACCTGCGTCCCACACCTCCACCCAGGTATGATTGCCCCGCTTGTTGGCCCACAAGGGCGTGCCTACCAGCCGCGCCGGCACACAGACCGCCCGGCAGGCATCCGCCAGCACAATCGACAGCCCGGTGCAGGAGGCCAGCCCCAGTTCCATTGATTCCCGGGCACTCTGGTTGGGAACCCGGCGCTTTGTCGAGTATTTCACTTTGAGTTTGCCGAACAGTTCGCCGTTCAGTTTGCGTACGGCCTCTTCGGGTGTCTTGCACCCCTGTACCATCGGCATGCACAAAGCGAAAAACTCGGCCCGCCATGGGTCGCGAGCCTCATCAACATGGGCGTAAGGCAAGACATCGTTGAAAAACAGGTCCTGGGGGATTGACTTGCCCCAGGGGGTTTCCCGACGCGCCCGGTAAGCCAGGCTGGTGTTGGCCAGCAAAAAATCGGCTTTCAGCGACTTGCGATCAGCGTCGGGCATGTTGGCAATAAGGAATTCCATGCCGGGTTTTTCTTCCGGGGGGCATTGGCGCAGGGCTTTTTCCAGTTCCGCCCGGTTACCTCCCGCCTGGGACAGGGCCACCGACAGCGGGGAATCTTCGGCGGGCAGTGTGGAAAACAATGCCAACAGCAGCAAGCAAATCATGGCAGGTACCTCCTGAGACACAGTCTGACAGAAAAACCAGCCGCTGACGAGTGGCTGGGTGGCTCAGGGGGAACTGGCCCAGCCATTCGCCCGCAAGAAAGCCTCCGCCTGGCAATAATGAGTCAGTAAACCGTCTGTGGGCAGGCCCAGCAAGCGGCAAGCCGCATACAGGGCTTCCACAGTCGCCAGGCCGCTGTCGGGATCGGTCCCCAGTCTGGAACAGCGCGGATAAGCCGTGCTGATGCCCCCCAGACTGCGACAGACCAGGCCGGGAAAGTGCGTTCGCATCGCCTGGGCCCGTCGCCACGAGGCGTCGAGCAGCAGTAGGGGCCTGCCGGCATCGGCTGCGCTGAGAGGTGGGCCTTCCGTCCACAACAAGGTCGCCTCACCCACCTCGGGCGGATTTTTGAAAGGATACCCCACCAGGCGCACCAGCGGATGACCCCGCAACGGCCAGATGGTGCAACGCTCTTTGCGCTCTTTGGTGGAGCGGATGATCCACACCGGGGGTGCCATGACCCTACCCCTGAAAAAGCCGAAGTCCTCATCGGTATCGTAGCGGAAAAATGGTAATCGTTGCCCGCGAATGATGCCGGCAGGTGGGTTCGGCCGATATGAAACGTGCCGGTGGGCCCAGGCCAGCCGGGAAGGAATCTGATTGCCGAATCCCCGAACAGTCCAGGAGCATGACCCATGAAAATCCATCTGCGCTACTGTAGCCAATGAAATTACGAGCCTCAAGCCGTCGGTCTGACGGCCAAGCTCCTCAGCAGTCTCAAACAGAAGATCAGCGGGCTGGAGCTGCAACCCTCTGGTGGCGGCTGTTTTGAACTGACCGTCAACGGCGAGCTGATCTACAGCAAGCTGAAGGAAGGCAAGTTCCCCGATGAGGCCTGGGCGCTGGCGGCGGTCAGCAAACTGGCCTGAATCCCGCGCGTGCTGCTGGTATAATCCAGCAGCACCTTGCGCAAGCAGCTCCTTGCGGCAGCCTCTCAGGGGGAAGACTCCATGGCCTGGTTTGGCAGACGCAAACGACTTATCGACTACGCCTCCTGTGCAGGCTGAGCGGGCAAGTTGCCCCCCGGGAGCATTTCGCAGGTTCTGCGATTCGTGCCTCCCGCCACTGATCCCAACCTACTGGTAGGCACACGGACGCATGATGATGCGGGTGTCTATCGGCTGAGCGACGATCTGGTGCTGGTTCAGACGGTTGATTTCTTCCCACCCGTGATAGACGATGCCTATATCTATGGCCAGATAGCTGCCGCCAACGCGCTCAGCGATGTCTATGCCATGAACGGTGAACCCAAAACCGCCATGAATCTGGTGGGCTACCCCGACGACACCGACCCGGCCCTCACCTGGCTGGGTGACATCCTGGGGGGAGGCGGCGAACGCTGCGCCCTGGCCGGGGCCGCCATCGTCGGTGGCCACACCGTCCGCGACCGCGAAATCAAATTCGGTCTTTCGGTCACCGGCATTGCTCACCCCAGAGACATCCTCACCAACGCCACAGCCCAGCCAGGTGACAAGCTGGTTCTCACCAAACCACTCGGCACCGGCTTTGTTACTACGGCCCACCGGGCTCGACGCTGCCCTGATTCTCTCCTGGCCAACGCCTGCGCCAGCATGGTGGAACTGAACCGGTCGGGGCGCGATGCCCTGCGGGCTTCGGGCGGGGCCACTGCGCTCACCGACATCACCGGCTTTGGTCTCGCCGGTCATGGGCTGGAGATGGCTCAGGGAAGTGGCGTGCAGGCGGTCATCAGGCTGGGGGCGCTACCACTCATTGCCGGGGTGGAGCCCTTCATTGAGCGTCGCTTCTTCACCCGGGCCAGCAAAACCAACCGGGCCTATGTCGAACCGCATCTCCAGCTGGGTGCGGGCCTCGACCTGCGGCGCCTGGAGGTATTTTTCGATGCCCAGACCTCGGGTGGCCTGCTGATCAGTGTCAGCGCCCAGCGCGCCCCGGCGCTAATCGCCGAACTGGTTTCCAGAAAAGCCGTGGCGGCAGCCATCATTGGCGAGATCCGGCCCTGGGTCCCCGGACAGCCCCATCTGGTGGTTACAGCCTGATTCCGGGCCGCTCATCTTGCATATCTGCCAGTCAATCGGGTAGATTAAGGGGTTATCACCCCGGGGTTATTCCCGGGCCCCCTTGGCTCAGGCGCTGGGACAGGCGCAAACTGGATGGCCGGAAAAAAGCACTGGCTTTTCAAGCAGGAGCCGGGCTGTTACGCATGGGGGCAACTCCTTGCCGAGGGTTCCACCTGGTGGGACGGGGTTGCCAACGCTTTAGCCTGTAAGCATTTGTTGGCTATTCGCCCAGATGATTGTATCTTTTTCTACCATACGGGCAAGGAAAAGGCCGTAGTGGGAGAAATGCGGGCTATACGAGGGCCGCAAGTCCCCCCCGGGGGGCCCGCTGATGCCCGGCCGACCGTTCAGGTGGCACCGGTTTGTCCCTTGCCCCGTCCGGTTACCCTGACAGAAATCAAAGCTGACCCGCTGCTGGCGGGTTGGGATCTGGTACGCTTGCCCAGACTTTCGGTTTTGCCCGTGAGTCTCCAGCAGTGGCAACGCGTTTGGGAGCTGGCGAAAACGGATGTCTGAAGCAAAAGCGGCCCGCAGCGTGGCCGGATCCAGGGATGGTTCGAGAACCCCGACGAGGCCAAAGCCCCGCATGGCGAGAAAATCGGATCGTTTCCTTTCCAACCTTAGCCAGGCCAGCCGGGTCACGCTGGTCACGCATGTGAACCCAGATCCGGACAGCCTGGGAAGCATGATGGCACTGGCCCATCTCATCGGGGAAAAACTCGGAATTCCCACGCGCCTCACCCGTGATGGGCTCATTTCCCGGGCCGAAAACCGGGCTATGGTCGATTTGCTCGAAATTGACCTGGTCCCCCTGGAGGCTGCCACCTGGATTCCGGGTGAAGCGGTGGTAATGGTTGATAGCCAGCCCAATACAGGCCGCCACCATCTGGGCAGCGATGTGCCTTTGGTGGCGGTGATCGATCACCACGACACCCCCGGCCAACTGGAAGGCATTCCTTTTGTGGATGTCAGGCGCTCGCTGGGGGCCACTTGCTCCCTGGTGGCCAGCTACCTTCGTGAGCAATCGGTCACTCCCTGTGCCCGTCTGGCCACCGCCCTGATGTATGGCATCGAAACCGAACTGGGTGGCTACCCGCGCGAGGCCAGCCCGCTCGACGACAAAGCGCTCATCCACCTGTACCCCATCGCCAACAAGGATCTGCTGGCTCATATCCGTAACGCCCGTCTGCCCCAGACCTATTTCAACGGGCTGCTGCAGGCCCTGCAAAATTCCTTCGTTTATGACCGCCTTATCATCAGTTGGGTAGACGATCTGCCCCAACCCGAAATGGCCGCCGAGGTGGTGGACTTCCTGATCCGCTTCGAGGAGGTCGATTGGGCCTTGTGTGCCGGGGTGCATGGCAGCAACCTCATCCTGTCGATGCGGGCGGCTGTGGCAGACGCCGAAGCGGGCGACCTGCTGGCCCGGGTGGTGGGCAAGCTGGGCCGGGCCGGCGGGCACGATCGGCGCGCAGGGGGCATGATCCCGCTGACCAGTGTCTCCGAAAACGCCATCGAGCAGTTATGTTCCGAGTTGCGCAAGCGGTTGCTCAAGGCCCTGCATATTGAAGAATGTCGCGGCCAACGGCTGGTCAGTAAAAGGGATATACTACAAAATCTGCATAGCTGACCTTCCATCCACACGGGCAGAACTCCATGCGTATAGCCCTGCGTGAAATCTCGCCCGCCACGCCCTGCGGCTATCTCAATGACCGTGACTGGCAGATGGAGCACATGCGGATGGAATCGATCTCCGCCGCTGAATACCAGATGCTGATGGAGGAAGGCTGGCGTCATTTCGGGCACTGGGTTTTCCGCCCGGTTTGCAAAACCTGCCGTGCTTGCCGTTCGGTCCGGATCCCGGTGGATCGTTTTCTGCCCAATCGGTCACAAAAGCGCATCGCCAGGGAGAATCGGGGAATTCTGGAGCCTGTCTTCGGGACTCCCGCCCTGGAGGAGGAGGACCTCGATCTGTTTGATCGCTGGCATGCCTTCCAGTCTTCCAACAAGGGCTGGCCGGAGCATGAGATGGGCAATTTTTCCTCATTTTATGACACCTTTATCGATCAGCCGTTTTCGGTGGAGGCCTGGCACTACAGGCGCGACGGAAAACTGGTGGGGCTCGGCTTCGTCGATGTGCTTCCAGACGCGCTTTCCGCGATTTATTTCTGTTATGAACCGGTGGTCCGCGATCGTTCGCCGGGCATCTGGAATGTGCTGCGACTCATTGAGGAAGCCCGGCTCCGCAAGCTGTCTCATGTCTATCTGGGCTATTGGGTCGAAGGTTGCAAAGGCATGAACTACAAGCGCAACTTCAATCCCACCGAGATCCGCAATGAAAAGGGCCTTTGGGTGGCTCCCGAAGACTGGTCCGACCCTGCGACCTGAAACCAGGCCCCCGCCAAACGATTGGGGGCCTGGCCACAGGGTGCGGCCGGCCGGTCAATCCTCAGGGCCCGGCCAGAAAGAAGTAGTTGGTCTGATCCCAGTACTGGTCAAAAAATGCCTGCCGGCTCAGGCTGTCGCGGCCCCCCGATTTTAGCCACTTCCGCACCAGGAACATCCGCAAGCCGCACCCGGCAAACAGGTCGAAAACATGCTCGGGCAAGGTGCCATAAAAATCACTGCTGCCGATGCCATGCTCCAGAAGCACCACGGGCTTCTGGCTCCCCAGAAGGTTCAAGGCACCTTTCAGCACCTGCAATTCCGCCCCCTCGACATCAATCTTCACAAACCGGACCGGTGTGCTGGCGGGAATGATGGAGTCGAGCTTTTCCAGCCGCACTTCAATCTGTTCCACCTGCTCGTCGGGGCGATCGTAGCGGCGGGTTTTCAGGCCACTGTAACCGTTGTTGGTCACCACATGCTGGAAGGTGGCGGTGCCGGTGCTGTCGCTGAGTGCCATGTTGTGCAGGTGGAGACGGGGATTGGTCCTAAACTGGTTCCGCAGTTCGGCGAAGAGGTGGGGCAATGGTTCAAAGGCATGATGCTCCCCCCGGGGCGCCACCTGGGCCAGGGCTTTCAGCACGAGACCTTCATTGCAACCAATATCAATCCCGATGGAGTCGGGTTGGAGCACACGCCGCATCACCGCCACGGTTTGGCGGTCATACAGGTGGTTGAGAGTCATGGGCGGTTTGCTGGTGAGGCTCAGCCAGGCCCGGGTGATGCCCCGGGAAACCAGCTGGGCTGCTGGCATGACAGGCGTGCCGGCCAGTCGCTTTTTCCAGCGGGCCTTGAAGCCCTCAGGGGCTATTTTTGTGGACATGGTCGCACCCGGTGTTCGCGGAATCAGGGTCACATTTTCCCGTAACCAGAGTGGTGGGAAGGGGTCAATGGCGTTTAGCCCGGCAGCCTGCAGGCTGGAGTGGCCTGCCAGGCGGGTGCAAGAAGTCTCTTGGAGTCAGTTCAATCCGGCCTGCTGTTTCATGCGGCCATACCAGTTACCGGAAAAGAAAGCGCGCTGAATGGGATACTGATGGTCGTCGATGACTTCGCACAGCATCCGCCGGATTGATTTCTCATCCAGCCTGGATCTCAGACCCTGAAAAACAAAGTCGGTGATGTCAAGAAAAGCCTTCTCGCTGATTTTTCCATGGTTGGCCGCCAGGACTGACAGCTTGTGCCTGGCATCGCGCAAAACAGTACTTTCCAGAAGGTAGCCGTGCTGCTGGCAGAGATCCATCAGCGTTGCCCGGGAGATATCGACGGTGACCCCCTGACTGAGGGCGGACATCAAGGCGCCACGCTCCGCCTGACGGTCAAAATAACCGTCAGCAGATGCCGTGGTCTGCATACGGGCGAGGAATTCCCGCTTGATCCCTTCGAGTGCCATCGCGACCTACCCTTCCGCCATCAGAAAACCAGCTGGATCCATTTCCGGCTACTTACCACATTGCTGGCGGCGGGGGGAAGGGGAAGCCAACGGCGTTCTGGAGGGGGAAGATTCCTTCGTTCGTCCCATCCCGGAAGTGCCTGGCTTCGCCTCGCTGACCAAAGACCAGGAGCAGATCCTTTATCGCTATTCACTGGGTGGAGGGGTGAGGCGGAAATGGTGGGGAAGGTGAAGCAGGCGGGGCTTGAAGTGGTTATGGTGGAAGGTTGGTGAGCAAGCGGATCGACCCGCCTTCCCGCCTCATAACCGTGATTGCTCGCCCTTGCCGCCTCATACTTCGAGATGGCCTTCGAGATCGAAGTCAGTCAACAGCGATGGGGGACTCGCGGCGTCAGAGAGCCGCTGGCAACCGCCAACGCTCAACGGTATAATAAGCTGGTGTTGTGCAGCGCTCTCGGGCCGATAATCAAGCCCAGTGGTTCCACTTTATAACCTGTTGTGATAGCTCGCTTGGGGTGCCCGATGTTTCACTATACGGACGAGCCTGCATGAAATTCCCTTCGATCCCAACCGGCCTGGTGTTTTAAAGCAAGCCAGCCCAGTGATTCCGACAGGCCCATCGGTGCTTACTTTACGGACATTGAGCCGACAAAAGAAAATTTACATCTCTTGCATCAGAAGATTCGTGTTCCCGTTGTAAAGCAAGAGTTCGTGTTCCAGTTCAATGGGGTAGAGGAGCTAACTCAGATGAACGGCGGCCTAGGAAGGACAAATGGATCTTTTATAGTAAAGACAATTATCTGGTTTCAGACGACTCATATAAACGCCAGTTATACCACGGCGAAACCAGTGACTGGTCACGAAACGAGGAACGCAAATGATTGGTGGCATTGATATTCGCGTCAAGTCCGCCGCCGGAAAGGAGTCGCTTGAGATTGCAGCCCGTGCAATCGCACAGATTTGGCAGGATGCGGTCTTTGCACATGGCGAAACCGGGGAGCGTTACCGCTACGTTTGGCTCGTCCCTTTTTCTGAAATGGACGAGGTCTTTGTTTATCGTGACGAAAAATCTGCGGATATGTAGTTTGAAAAGGGAGCGGTCCCAGAAGCGCTCAACACCATGATTCACGCCCTTTACGATCCCGGCTTGCTTACTGTCGTAATCGATGAGTGGAACGATGAGATGGATACTGCCCTAAGTGCGATCAAGTCGGGACTGGCCGACGATATTCACTCCGTCTGCACAGAATAGGAGTCAAGGCAATGCCGAATACCAATACTCTGGAAGAAGCAATTCGGGACGCAGGTGAGGGCTGGCTGATTGACATGTACGCGCCGCCAGAGCAAGCGATTCCGCATATTCGCCAAACCCTGGCAGATGTCAATGCATTGGCAGAACATACGCTCGGCGAAAACGCACTAGATCGTTCTGAAAAATCGATTATTGCCCACTACAACTGCTATCCCCCGAAAGTAAAGGGGTTCTTTCAGGTACTGGGTGGCACTCGCTCTTCGCCCATTCTGCTAATGGCATGGAGAATCATTCAGGGCATGAAAATCAAAAGTGTTCTGCTGAATTATCAGCGACAAGAGTCGTTTGCAATGCAAGTCACTCTTCAGTCCCCGTATGGTGACGGCGACGAGAAGTATTCGTCCGACAAGATTCAAGACTTCGCTGTGTTTCGGCACATCGGGACGATGGAGGTAAGCAATAGTCCGGTGTTCGAGGGGTTCTATGCTCTTCGGCGAGGTTAACCAGAGGCGGCATGTCTCTATCAAATCCATCCCGGGCATCGGGCGGCCAGAAAATCCCGGCGGTATCAGGCAAAAAAGTTGGTGGAACCCACCCCTTCCAACCTTTACCATGGACCGGACAACCGATTGACAACGCCTTTTCGCCAGGGAAACATCATGCAGCCGTTCTTGCGCGCACCCGTTTTGCGGGTCATTGCCCTGGCCCTGAGCCTTTTGTGGGTGTCCCGGGCTGCCATCGCGGACGAAGTCACGCGTGTGTTCCTGTTTGCCGGCCAGTCCAACATGGTGGGGGCTGACGCGCAGGCGGAGCGCATCGACGATTTCCCTGACTACAAGGGTTCGGGCGCCACGCGGAGCGAGGTTCTTTTTTCGTACCTGGTGGGTAACGAAACCTCCAGCGGCTGGAAACCACTACGGCCCCTGAGTTCGTTTGGTCCTGAAATGACATTTGCCGCCCAGGTCAGGAAAAAGAGCCCAGGACCGATCGCCATCATCAAATCCGCCATCGGTGGCACCACCGTCGCTTTCGACTGGAATCCAGACGCCCCTGAAAAGGGCCAAAAGCTGTACCCCCGGACCCTGGAGCTGGTTCGCAAGTCGTTGCAGGATCTCGACAAGCGGGGAATCCGTTATCGTCTGGAGGCGGTTATGTGGCATCAGGGGGAGAACGACATGCTCGACCGCGCCCTTTACAAGCAATACGCCGAGGGTCTGAAAAAACTCATAGCCCGTTTCAGGAAGGATCTCCGGGTACCGGATCTGAAATGGTATATTGCCGAAGTCAGCGAAAAGGGCATCTGGGGCATGGATCACCGGAGCAATCTGGGAATCCTCCGCCAGCAGCAACAGCAGGTTTTGCAAGCTGATCCGCTGACGCGGTGGGTGCCCACATCCCACCTGGCGTTCGAAGTGATGGGGAGTGGCCAACCGCATTACCACTATGGCACCCAGGGCCAACTGCAACTGGGCGACGCATTGGCCGAGGCCTGGCTGGGCGACCAGGGCCAGCCTGCGGCAACCGTTGTCCGTCCAGTGAAAAAGGAGCCGACGCTGGCCCCAAAGTCCAGGGTCAAACTGTTTGTCCTGGCTGGGCAACGCAACATGGAGGGGGAAGATTCCTTCGTTCGTTCCATCCCGGAAGTGCCTGGCTTTGCCTCGCTGACCAAAGACCAGGAGCAGATCCTTTATCGCTATTCCCTGGGTGGAGGGGTGAGGGTATCCCAAGGCTGGGAACCGCTCGGCCCGGTGGATTTTCTGGGGAACTTTGGACCGGAGCTCAGCTTCGGGGCCCGTCTCCGGCAAGCGATCAAGCCGGACGAGGGTCTGGCCATTGTCAAGTTCACGCACAGCGGGGCGCAGGGCCCCGACTGGTTTCCCAAGGGATCCCCTGAGTCGCATCGCAATCTGTACCCGAAGTTTGTCGCGTTTGTCCGGCAAGCCCGGGAAGACCTGGCGGGTCGGGGATTCAACTGCAAGCTGGCCGGGATTTTCTGGCATACAGGCGAGAACGATACCTGGTTCGGCCCTTACGCCCAGAATAACGCCCTGTGGATGCGGCAGTTGATCGACCGCACGCGCCTCGACCTCCAGCAGCCCGATCTCGCCTGGTACATCACCGGGCAGCACAAAAATGCCCCCTGGCGCAACATGGAATCCGTCAACGCCGCCCTGGCCGGACTGGCGGCCAACGATCCCCGCGTCACCTTCATCCAGACATCGCACCTCCCCCACGGCCGCCACCACTTCGAAACCAAAGGAACCCTCCTCCTGGGCGAAGAAATGGCTAAAGCCCATCTCGATAAACGCTAGTGCTGGCCCGTCAGTAGCCAGCGGGTGGGGTGTGGAAGCCCCGGATGCCCCCGCCATTGAACTACCAAGGCCCCCTGTGTCAGTTTTTTGTTTTTACCGTGTGAGTTCCATCATGAACCGTCACCTGGTTTTTCATGTCGCGCTGATCCTTCCCTGGCGTGGAGTTTGCAGCGTGATTCAATTCGCCATTCCCGTCTCAACAACAGAACTGACATAAATACTGGCGTTACCCCTCTTGGCTTCATGTTGAGGGACAATACTGCCGGGCCGTTCAAGATGGAAATCGAGTCGATCAAGGTGGAACGGGCGGGATTTCGAAATGAATCAGTTGCTGTTTCCCTACATCTTCAATATCTTGATTCTTTTTCCTGTCGGATTGCTGACTTTGTTGGGTGGCAAGCGTGGGGGGCAATTGGCCTGCCAGGGGAAGTTCCCTGAGAGCGAGGGCTTCCGATTGAACCATCAAAGCTCCCTGTGTCAGTTTTTTGTTTTTACCTTGCGAGGTCCATCATGAACCGTCACCTGGTTTTTCTTGTCGCGCTGGTCCTTCCCTGGCGTGCGGTTTGCGTCGAGCCCATCCCTGACAGGCTGGTCGTTCTCACTTTCGATGATTCCAGCAAGTCGCATTTCACCATCGCCCGGCCATTGCTGCTCAAACACAAGTTTGGCGCCACCTTCTTTATCACCGAAGGATTTGATTTTCCCACCAATAAAAAAGACTACATGACCTGGGAAGAAATTTCCCGGCTGCACCAGGACGGCTTCGAAATCGGCAACCATACTGTCAGCCATATGGGCGTCTCCGACAAAAACCTGGCGGATCTCCCTGGGCAGTTGCGAGGCATCAACGCCCAGTGTGAGAAACACGGCATCCCCAGCCCGGTTACTTTCGCTTATCCAGGCAATGCCATCAGCCCGGGTGGCCTGCCAATCCTGAAGGACCTCGGCATCCGCTTTGCCCGCCGCGGCGGCTCGCCCGAATATCCTTACAAGGATGGCCGTGGTTTCGCCTATGAACCAGGCCGCGATCACCCGCTTCTAATCCCCACGGCTGGCGATGCCCGGCCAACCTGGGTTCTGGAGGATCTGAAAAGGGCCGTGGCCCAGGCCCGTAACGGCAAAATCGCCGTGTTGCAGTTCCACGGCGTGCCCGACACCGCCCATGCCTGGGTCAACACACCCCAAGGGCAGTTCGAATCCTACCTGAACTTTCTCGCCGTCGAAAAATGCACGGTTATCCCGCTGAGAGACCTGGCCAGGTATGTCGATCTCACTGCCATTCCCGCTGACCCCCTGGCCATCGTTGAGGAACGCAAGCGCCAGCTTGAGCTGAAAAAGGGTCCATAAGGCCAGGGCAGTGAGCTGTGATACGCCGGTTTTCCCTGCACACCCCAAACCCTGCCGGGCTGATCGCTTGCCGAAGGCTGGCGGCCCTCAACCGTTTCTCAACGGAATTTCCGGGAACCCCGAATGGCAGGCAGCCTGGTTGCGTGGCAGTCACCCTCCAGCGCTTTGGCGGGATCCCTGCCAATGATCAATCTGGCCTTCCACCGGGTTGCCTGACAGGCCTGGCGGCAATGAACGCCGGGCTTTTCCCCTGTAGTTCCGGCTGGCATTGTGGGTAGATTGGGACTAGCGGGTTTGCTTCGTACACCTGGGATGCTGGTATTCAGTACGGTGGGTGTCGATCCGGCAAGGGGGAATTTTTCATGCCACAGACGCGGGATCAGATTCGGGATGATATCCAGCGGCGGTTCGCCCGCATCGCGCAGTCACCCCAGAAGGAACAGAAGTTTCCGTGTGGCCCTGCCAGTGCGAAGCGACTGGGGTACAATCCAGATGACATCGACGCCTTGCCTGCGGCTGTAACGGAATCGTTCGCCGGGGTAGGCAACCCGCTTGCGCTTGGGGAGCTTCGGGCCGGTCAAACCGTTCTCGACCTTGGCTCTGGTGCCGGGTTTGACAGCATTCTCGCTGCCAGGCAGGTCGGTCCCACCGGCCAGGTCATCGGTATCGATTTTTCCGCCGAAATGATCGACAAGGCCAGGCGTAATGTCATGAGCCTGGGGATAACCAATACCTTGTTCACGCAGGGTGAGGCAGACGCCCTGCCGGTGCCGGATCGCTCGGTGGATGTGCTGATCACCAACGGCGTGCTCAATCTCTGCTTCAACAAGCCGACGGTGCTGGCCGAAGCCTGGCGGGTCCTACGCCCGGGCGGGCGGCTGCAGATGGCGGACATTCTGCTCGAAGATCAGGCAACCCCGGCGGATGTCACTCGCAAAGGCACCTGGTCGGACTGAATTGCTGGCGCGGTGTGGGGGCGGTCGCTCCTGCAAATGCTCGCTGAGGCCGGTTTCATTGAAACACGGTTTCATGGCTGGACGGGTTACCGGACCTCCTCATGCACCCAGGGAGCATCTGTCACGGCCCACAAACCCTGAACCTGTTTCTCCAGCCCATGGCAGGAGCCTTTTCCGGCCAACACCCCGCCCCCGGGTTGTGAGGGAAGCCGCAGGTCCATCGGCCTGCCCGAGCTACTGCGGCTCCGCCCCCTCGTCGGTGAGATACCGCAGGGTTGTATCCGGCTCGTTGCTGGCGGCCAGGCATTCCCCGCAATCGCGCAAAATAGTGTCGGTGGCAAAGAGCATCAGGTTTTTGACAGCCACCGGATTATCCGCCAACGCAAAGATGTCGGCTTTCGCAATCCGGCCATTATGCAGGCTGGCGCCAAACCGCACCCGCTTCTTCTTGTCAGCCGATCGGGCCCACCATACCCCTAGCGAAGTGGTCACCATGGCGCCGCCCCGCAACACCGGGTGACATTCTCCGGCCCTGAAAAGAGCCAGCTCCACAGAGCACATGGCATTCCGGTAGGTCAGCAGCACGCACAGGTCGCCCGGCCTGGGGCGGGCTTCATCGTGGGTAATCAATGCGCCCTCCCGTTTTTTTCCACAAGGCGGTGACAAACGGTGCTGTTTCAAGTGACTCGGACATGAGGCCAGCCTATCAGGGAAAACTCCGGGAACCAACCAGCCTCGTCCAGACCATGCGGCCCCTGGCGGACCCACGCCATACCCGGTCGGTACGGAAAGGAGCCTTGCCGTGCCACCCAGAAAACTGGGCTGGAGGGGCTTTTCCTGCCTTGTTGCGAGGAAGCGATCCAGGTGCTGGAGGCTCCCACCCGCTGCCTGGTGGCTTTTCTGCTGTTTTTGGCCCCAAGAGGTTGCACGGGAGCGCCCGGGATGTTAAACCAGACTTTCCTGCCTGATTCTACACGAGACTTACCCATGATCCGCAAACTGTTTCCCTTGGTCCTGCTGCTTGCTTTTGGCGGTTGGCTTGCTGCCCAGCCAGATTCCTGGCAGGCACACACCGCCCCAGTGCATCACCTGGCCTTCTCGCCCGATGGCAAGCTGCTGGTCTCGGCCGGGTTTGACAACCTGGCCAAGGTGTGGAGCTGGCCCGAGGGGAAAGAGGTCCGCGCCCTCACCGGCCACACCGGCCCGGTGTACTGCGCCACTTTTTCTCCCGATGGCAAGCTCATTGCCACCTGTTCGGTCGACAAGACCATCCGCCTGTGGAACCCCGCCGACGCCAAGCTGGTGCGTGAGATCAAGGGGCATACCGAAATTGTCGATGGCGTTGCGTTCTCTCCCGATGGCAAACTGCTGGCCAGTGCCAGTTCGGACAAAAGCGTGCGGCTCTGGAATGTTGCCGACGGTAAAGAAGTCAAAAATCTGGGTGTCCACGGCGGCAACGCCTATGGGGTGGCCTTCAGCAAAGACGGCAAGATGCTCGCCAGTATCTCGGGTGACCCCGACAAGCTGATCAAGCTGTGGAGCATCGCTGACATGAAATCGGCCAAAGACCTCAAGGGTCATACCGCTTCGGTGACGGGCGTCGTCTTTCTGCCTGACAACACCAAAGTTGCCTCCATTGGCCATGATCGCATGGTGCGCCTGTGGAATGTGGCCGATGGCAAGGAGATTGCCGCCATGGGGCCGACGCCGGATGACCTTTATGGGCTGGCCCTGTCGCCAGACGGCAAAAAGCTCGCCACCAGCGGTTACGCCGGCAATGTGGCCGTGTGGGATACCGATACCAAAAAGCAACTGTTCACCCGCAAGGTACCGCAGTTCGGCGCTTATTGCATCACCTGGTCGCCCGATGGCCAGAAGCTGCTGACAGGCCACGACAAGCAGGTGATTCTGGTCACACCCGCCAAAGCCCCCTGAGTGCGCCAGCCACTTAGAGGAAGGTAAGAGTGCCTGCCTCGAGGTTGTAAACCGCTCCCACCACCGCCAGGCGGTCGGTGCGGAGCGCTTCCTGCAAATCGGGTGAGGCGTTGAGCTGCTTGACAGTCCAGCGCACATTCATTTCCACGGCGCGTTCCGTGGCGATTGGTCCTTTCACCTGAAGCAGTGACTTGGGGATGCCGGGTTCGATCAATCGCAACAGGCTTTCCATGCTCGCCGGTTCGACGCTCCTCACCGGCCGGCGCATCTCGTCCAGGGCCGCGGTGACAGCACCACAATTGCTGTGACCCAGCACCAACACCAGCGGGGTGCCGAGGTGGTCGACGGCGTAATCGATGGACCCGATCACATCGGGCGCCACCACATTGCCGGCCACGCGGATGACGAACAGGTCGCCAAAGCCCTGGTCAAAAAGCAGCTCCACGGGCACACGCGAATCACAGCACCCAAGGATGGTGGCAAACGGCTTCTGGCTGTTGACCAGTTGTTTGCGCCAATTGATATCGGCGTGGGCGTGTTTGCTGGACCCTTTGATGAAGCGATCCAGACCTTCCCGCAGGCGGTTCAAGGCCGTGGCCGCCTCTTTGGGCAGTTGTAATCCCCCTGGCCCGCCATCAGCGGTGGCCCCGATAGCCCCGCCTGCCAAAGCCCCGGCCCCGAGGGCGCCCAGGGCGCGTCGTGTCATGTATTTGCCGTGCGGCATGTGATTGATTCCCTGGTTTCGCGGATACCTGAAACTTTATCAGAACCCCGTTTTCCGGGCAAAGGGATCGGCGGGCAGATCAGCCGGAGACTTGCCGGGAGGGGTGGTGTCGGGCATCGTCTCATTCAGTTTTGTGGTCTTGTTGGTGGTGTCACCGCCCGTGGCCAGGAACCAGCGGCCTTGGTCCAGCCCGGCATCAATGGCCAGGGAAGGGTTCGAGTCGCCGGTGAACCGGGCCTTTTTCAGAGCCCGCCAATCGCCCTGGGCGGTTTTCAGCCAGGCGTTGCCGTAATGGGCCTTGCGCGCCTGTTTCAGCGATTCGCCATCGCGTCTGAAGTCTTCCACAAAGCTGTAGTAACCCGATAGCAGACCTTTGGCGCTGAGGGTGCTGAAACTGGCGATAAGGCGCCAGCCAGCCAGTCCCGGTGCCTGGAACCAGGCGGTGTAGGCGATCCGGTCGTCCCCCTCGCGCTTGGCCGCCACCAGAAAGCGCAGGGTATCGCCCACCTTCCAGTCGTGGTCGAGGAACGACTGCCCGCCGGTACCCTCGCCGCCAAAGCGACCTACACGGATCTTCTCGCCCTGAGCCAGCAGCTTCACCCGTTTCTCGGCGGGAACGGCACCGGGGTTATCTTGCGCGCCCGGATCCCACACCGAGAAGATGACCACCTTCCGGCCCTTGCCTTGCTCCTGCACCCCAAAGTACCCCTGGCGAAAGCCGCAGGCGCAGAAGTAAGTGCCGGTGGCGCTATTGTCGACCACCACCTCGTTGTAAAAAAGCTCGGCCTCGGGGCCGGGGTACCCCAGGTGGACGCTCCGGCAGGCGATGCCGGCCAGCTTCTCATCAGCCCGGCAGGGGCCGGCCGCGTGGGCCCCCAGAATAAAAACCACCAGCAACACGAGCAAAGAGCGCATGGCAGACCTTTCGTTATCAGGAAGTGGCAGTCACCCCGATGCTGCCAGCCTCAGCATACCAAAAAAAAGCCGGGTCACCCAGAGGTGCCCGGCCCCAAGGGCGGTTGACAGGATAACGAATCAGGGCCTTTGAGGCGCATCCACAGGCTTGATCTGCCTGGTGGCCCCGGCTGGCACGATGGAGCCGCGTGAGTCTTCTGGTTCGTTCAGCAGGTTCTTCACATCGTTGGCCAGATCTTCGGGTGCGGCGGTGCCCATGAGCAGACGGGGGTTGGCCCGTTTGCGCATCTCGGCGAACACCACCGGGATCTCGGAGTTGACCTTCTTCTCAAAGATTTCTTTGGAGAGCTTCTCGCGCACTGCCTCCATGGCCACTGTGGTGTCGGCGGGAATCCGGCGGTCGCATTTCACGCAGACGATCCCCTCGGGGGTGCCAACCAGCGCACTCACCTCGCCAGCCTGGAGAGAGAAGGCAGCCTTCTCCAGCTCGTCATTGCCGGTGGTGTTGCGCGAGACCGGGCGGATCTTGCCACCCGCACTCGCGAGCGAGGGCGACTTTTGGCCACGGGCGGCGCGGTTGAACTCATCCTCGCTGTCACGAATCCGCCCGTAGGCGGTCATGGCGGCCTTTTCCTCGCCCTTCTGCCACATGATCAGCCGGCAGTCGATCTTTTCGCCAAAATAGGCATCATAAGCCTTGCGAAGGTCTTCGTCGGTCACCTTCACCCGGCTACGCACCAGCTTGGCCAGCATCAGTTGCGGACGCAGCACATCTTCTTTCCACTCAAAGAGGGTTTTCTTGTAGTTCTTCAGCACCTGGTCCACGAATGTTTTCCGGTCGACACTCAGGCCAAGGAGGTCGTTGTTGAGGCGATCCTCCACCTCGGCCGCGGTTACATCCACCCCGGCCTTCTTGCACTCGATTTCAATAATTTTCTTGTTGGCCAGCAGGTCCAGCCGTTCGGCTCCGAAGCGGGCGATGAGGTACTCGCCCAGCTCCTCCCGGGTGATTGGCATGTTGTCGTAAATATAACCCACTACACGGGTGTGGTAGTCAGGCGTGGAAGTCACGCTCGCTGGCAGGCGGCCCGGCGCACCCCCGACGGGGGCCATGGGTGGCGGGACTGCCTGACCAAAAACTGCGCAGGGGGCTGAAAGGCAAAGGCCCAGCCCAACCCCTCCCAGAGTCCTGATACGCGCGAAAGTGAAGAACCCTGGATTGTTCATCATGCCACCCTCCGGTCATCGTCCAGACGCACCACACCCATGTGGCTCGCGCCAACGACAAATTTACCCAGACGAAGGCGATACCACCCCCCCGGTGACAAGAACAAGCCCAAGCGGTCCAGACCTCAGGGGCCAGGCTCTGCGGTATCCACAGTGCGGGAAGATGAGGGTTCGGCAACGGTGGATGGGTCTGGCGGTGGTCCCGGACCCCGGCGGTTCACTCCACTCAGCCAGGGTGGCAGGCAGTCGAGAAAGATCGATTTACGGCTGGGTTCCACCACTACCATATCAAAGGCATGAAGACGCAAATCATTGGCCTCGCTGGGTCGTTCAATCAGCCTGTTCAGATTGGTTTCCTGGCTTTCGGGTGCCTTGCCATCTGCGGCGTTGGCACGACGCAGGGTCACCCGTTCCGGGGCCGCGCCTGCCGTCAGGCCACCGGCCCGCTTCAAAAAACTGAGCAGTGATTCTGGTCCATGGTACGGCACAGCCCGCGCCGAACCAGCCACTTCACCCTCCAGGAAAATTACCTGGCTTTTATGTTCTGCCACGGCCACTTCAACGGATTCGATGGGTACATCCAGCAAATCTGCCACCCGGCGGGCGATTTCTGGCACAGTCTGGCCGTCCAGTTCAAGAAAAAGGCTGTTACTGAGCTGAACCCGGCCATCGTTGCCCAGCGCCAGCCGCCTCGGCAGGTCCTCCCGCCCAGTCACTTTCAGTGCCAGCACATCGGGTGGGTGTACCAGATAGCCGTTCTCCAGTTCGCGCAGGGGCGTTGCCAGAATCCGGCTTAGCGCACGGTCTTCCAGCACCGGCGACTGCCGACAACCACAGCATAGCCCCAGCAGCAACCAGGTTGCTGCCAGCACTTTCCGGGTAGGTACCTGGCAAGAACAATCCTTCATACCGGGCAAATAGCCACACGGGCCCGGCATGGCAAGCGGGAAAAATCTCTTTTTCGAGGGCCAGATGCCTGGGGCGGATGGGGCGCCTGGGTAGGCTTAGTCGTCCAGGGCGGGGTCTTTCTTCTCGTCTGCGGGCGTTTCCTTCAGAGGGGTCGCCGGCTGCAACTCGGGCCGGGAAGCTGCGTAAGCCTTCCATTTCAGCAGGGCCTCCCGACGCAGTTTTTCGCTGATGAACCCCATATTGTAGGTGTTGAAATGCTGGAACTGCGCCCCCTGTTGCGCAAAAGCGAAGCCGTAGTCTTTGTGGGATTGTCCCGTCAGGGAAACCAGCATGCTCAGAGCCACATCGCGCACCTCGGTGATTCCCTTGTCCTGGCCCCGAGGCCCCACCTGGAACTGGTTGATGTGCGCCGCGTCATCCAGCACGGCGGTCAGCACAGGGGCATCAGCCACGGTGCCCATTTTGGCAATGACAGCGCAGGCCAGGCCTTTGGTGTGCTGGTTGGTTTTGGGGTTTTTCAAAATGACCATGCCGACCTCCTTGCCCTCCTTCAGGTTCAGGTTCATGCACAGGTGGAGGCTCTGCACTTGCGCGGTCTGATCATTGAGGTGGGCCCGTATGTGAGCCACCAGCAGCAGGCGCATCGCCCCGGGGCCGCCTTCTTTTTCTTCAAGAATGGCCGCCCGGATCACCGGGTGTTGCAGAAAGTTGTTCAACTGGCTCAGATTGACAATATCCACCATGGCCCTGGGATGCTGCGCCGCAAAAAGCAAGGAAGCCACCTCAGACACCGAAGGCTGGCCAGGCTGGCCACCACGAGCCCGCATATTGCCATAGAGTACTTGCTGGATATTTTGAATCTGGCCCACCACCTGCGCACCAGCCCGTTCAGGGTTTTCTTCGATGTCCGCCAGGAATTGGGGATTGGTTTTCCACATTTCTGCGAAGAAATCACGGCCCCAGGCGGGTGATGGAACCACTTTGGCATAGCGCTTGTACCCGGGCAGGTCACTTTTGCCCAGCTTGAATTGCTCCAGCTGCTTTTCCAGGTCTCTCACTTTTAGTTGGTCGAGCAACTGCCGGCAACGCCGGGTCACCTCGGGATCTGACCCGGCCAGGCCGGTGGTGAGGGCCCCAAAGGCATCCATGCTCAGACGAGCCAGTTGGTCGTGCGCTTCCTGGCGGGTCAAGAAGCTGTCATCACCCAGCAGGCGTACCCACTCCTCGGGCCGCCGGCTCACCGGGGTTGGGTTGTTTGCATCCAGAGGCGCAAGCAGCGCCAGCCACAGGGTCAGCATGGTCTATTTCCTCTCAACCCGTTGCATGGCCGGCCTGGCTGGCCCGGCAAGAACCGCTCGTCAAGGTTGCATTCCAGACTTCACATTCTAGCATCTATCGTGTCAACCACGCTACTGTGGTGTGCAACCCAACCCTGGTATCGTGCGACACAGGACCCCTGACTCATGCTGGAACAAGCCTGGTGTGCCCGCCGCCGCCACCGATTGATCGAAGCCCTGCGGCCTGCTCAGACCCTGTGGTTTGATCAGCCCGACACGCTGCGCTACCTGGCGGGTTTTCATGTCGACCCATGCAGCCTGGGTGCGGGTTTTGGTGGGGTTTTGGCCCTCCATCCCGATGGTTCCAGCGAATTGTGGCACGATGATCGCCTGCCTGATTCAGCCCCCGACTGCCATGTGACCGAACGCCATGAGGTGCCATGGTACAACGGCCGAATTCCACCCGCCGGCAACCGTACCCTGGCCGTGGTCCACGCTCTGCCAGCCAGTTTTCCGGGCCATTTTGATGACCATCCCGGCCAGCCGGGGGCCGACCGTCTTGTCAGCGAACTGTCCCGGCTGCGACGGGCCAAAGACCCCGACGAGATCGCCCTGTTGTTAAGCTGTTGCCAGGCTGCCGAGGCTGGCCATTCCTGGGCCCGGGCCAACATCCGCCCGGGCCTGACTGAAACCCAGGTCTATGCGGGCGTGCTGCAGGCCTGCATTCTGGCAGCCGGGCAACCGCTGATTGTCTATGGCGATTTTGCTGTCAGCCCCGGGCCTTCCCGGGGTGGTGGCCCACCCACCGACCGGGTGCTGAAACCCGGCGACCTGTTCATCCTCGATTTCTCGGTGGTGATCGGTGGTTACCGTTCTGATTGCACCGCTACCTGGTGCATGGGCAAAGCCACGGTGGGGCAAGCCCACCTGTACGAGTCCGCACGCCGGGCGATGGCCGCTGCCGAGGCGAAACTGTTGCCCGGCGTCACCGCCCACGAAGTCCATCGCGCTATGAAGGATTCTTTTGTCGCCGATGGCCTGGGTGACGCCTTCCCCCACCATGCCGGTCATGGTTTGGGGCTGAGCCATCCGGAGGGGCCTTTTCTGGTGCCGGGTGGGCAGGAGGTGCTAGTGGCCGGCGATGTGCTCACTCTCGAACCCGGAGCCTATATCGAAGGTGTGGGAGGTTTGCGTATCGAGCGCAACTATCTGGTCGGGGCTGACAAGGCCTTGGCCGGGGTGGCAGGTGGGGTACCCCTGGTTGACTTGCCGGCCCCGTCAGCGGCGCTAACCGATGCTATTTCCGTCACAGGTCTTTTAACCCTCACCCGGCACGCCCTGGGATTTGAAGCTGCCACCTGACAGCCACTGCCAAAGCAGTGACAGGTTTGCCCTGTTTCTGCTAACATGATCCAGGCAAGCTGGATGTGGCTGGATATACCGGCTCCGGTCTGCCTGAATGACAAATGTGACCTCAGGTGTGGCAGCATGGCTGGTGCGGGCACCAATAACGGGTTCGGGCAAACCTCCTTCTGGCTGGGTTGCCTGGCTTTGTTGGCCGTCTGCATGCAAGCCCCGACGCTCATGGTGCGGCACACGCATGCGGGCGGGGCAATACCGCATCGCCATGGCAGTCCAGACCTTGCCGGCGTGGACAGGCCCCCTGGCGGGGCAGATTCTGATTCCGCCGAAGATGCCGATCCCTGGGTGGTCCATGGCCATCGCCTCTTCTGGGGCCTGGAGCTGCACGAACCCGTCGACTGCCAGATTCCTGACCATCAGGTCAACGATCCCTCAACCGCCATGGGCGATATCGACGGCACCCTGCCATCGGCTCCCGGCGTGGCGCGGGTTGTGCCGTGTGCGGAAGCCCAGCCTCCGGAAAGGCTTGCGGGGATACTGAAGCTGGCTGGTTGCCGCCCGATCCACCGGGTGGAGGGGCCCAGGCCTGCGCAGCCATTACAGGGCCGGTGTCAGATCCTGCGCCTCTGATCCCCTCTCGAACTCAATCAACGCCGGGCTGCGTCAGCAACCCGCCATGCCGATACATCCAGCCATTTCCGCATCCCACCTGAAGAAAAAGAGAATTGCCATGACGGGTCAACCGGTTCAGGTCTCGGCCACATCGTCCCCAATACCCCCACGCAAGGCATTGGCCAACTGGGTGGTGGGTGCCGCACTGCTGGCGGTGGCAGCGACGGGACTGGCTCTGGGAGCCGTCCGGCTGTTTCTGGGCGAGAACAAGAAAGAGACAGTTGCCGACGCGGGTGAGTCCCCCACCGGCAATGGTGCGATGGTTCACCTGAAAGAAGAAGCGGTGACCCTGGCCGGCATCCGCGCCGAAAAACTGGTGGCCCAGCCTTTTCGCCAGGTGGTGCGGGTTCCCGGGCGACTGGCACTGGATGAGACCCTGCTGGCGCATATCAACCCTATGGTGGAAGGTATTATCCAGGAGGTCAATGCCCGCCTGGGGCAGGAGGTGAATCCGGGCGATGTGCTGGCCACTCTTGATTGCCGCGAGGTGGCGCAGTCCAAGCTCGATCTGGTGCGCGCCCGTTTGGCGCTGTCCCATGCCAACGCCCTGCATCTTTGGACCGCGGAGGTCACTAGCAACACCCATGAGCTGGTTGTGGCGCTGCTGGCCAACAAGCCAATCACCGAAATCGAGCGGATGTTCCGCAATCGTTCCCTGGGCGACCTGCGCCAGCAGTTGCTGACGGCCTACAGCCGCCGATTGCAGACCAAGTCGCAGTATGATGCGGTCAATCAGCCCGATGTGCTGGGGGCCGTTTCGCAGTCGAGCCTGCTTAAGCTGCGCGCCGACAGCGAGGCTGCCGAAGCCAGCTTTTTCGCCCTGTGCGAGGAGTTGAAATTCCAGTCCGCCCAGCAATTGCGCCTCAGCGACCAGAAGCTGGGTGATGCCAGCACAGCCGAGGCGCTCAGCAAAGCCAATCTTCTCATGCTGGGCTTTTCCCGGTCCGAGGTGGAGTCCCTCAACCCTCTGGCCGAGGGCGAGAAGGTGTCGCGCTATGCGGTGCGCTCACCCATTGCCGGCACCATCATCGAGCAGCATGCCGTGCTGCGCGAGCGCACTGGCCCGCTGGTGCAGATGTTTCAGGTGGCCAACCTGTCCCGCCTGTGGCTCAAGGCCGATGTGCCCCAGCGCGATATCGTTCTGGCCCAGGCCCTGGCTGGGGGTGTGGTGCGGTTTGACACTGGAGATCGCGGCGCTATTTCGCAAGAGGCCAGGGTTCTCTACACCGGTGATGTGGTGGACCCCAACACCCGCACCGTCAATCTGCTCGCCGGCGTCGACAACCGGAACCGCCAGTGGAAGCCGGGCATGTTCGTGGAGGTGGAGCTGGTGCGCGCTGATCCCGGCGTGCTGCAGGTGCCTCTTGAGGCGGTGCAGCGGGTCGACACCCAGGCTTTTGTTTTTGTCCGCGACTCTGCAGAAAACTTCCACCGGATTGATGTCACCCTTGGTAGGGAAGCTGGTGGGCGTGTGGAGGTGCGTGACGGGCTCAAAGAGGGGATTGAGGTGGTGGTGGCTGGAGGTTTCATCCTGAAAAGCGAGCTGTTCAAGGAACAACTTGCCGGGGATTGATTGGAAAACGCCGCAACCCGCAAGCCTGGCTGGAGATCTTTTCGTGCAGACCAAGCTGATTCTATGGGCCCTTGAAAACCGCTTCCTGGTGGCGCTGGCAACCGCGCTTCTGGCCCTGGGTGGCATTTACGCCATGCTTGGCCTGCCCGTCGATGCTGTGCCCGATGTGACCAATGTGCAGGTGCAGGTGATGACCACCGCCCCGGCCCTGGCTCCCGAGGAAACCGAACAGTTCATTACCTTCCCGGTTGAATCAGCCATGAGCGGCATTCCGCGGGTAGAGGAGATCCGTTCCGTTTCACAGTTTGGTTTGTCTGTGGTGACCGTGGTCTTCGAGGAGGGTTGCGACATCTTCTGGGCCCGGCAGCAGGTGCTGGAGCGCCTGGGGCAGGCCCGGGAAAACATACCCCCCGAGATACCCAGCCCCATGCTGGGGCCCATTGCCACGGGGCTGGGGGAGATCTATCAGTTCGAGGTGGCCAACAAGCCCGGTCATAGCCATTCACTCATGCGGCTGCGCGAGACGCTTGACTGGCATATCGCCTACCAGCTCCGGGGTGTCCCGGGCGTGATCGAAGTCAATGTCAACGGCGGTGAGGCCCGTGTCTACGAGGTGCAGCTCGATCCGGGCCGCATGCTCGATTTCCGCATCCCGATTGACAAGGTGATGGAGGCTTTGCGCCAGAACAACGGCAACGAAGGCGGTGGCTATCTCATCTTGCGGTCGCAGGAGCAGCGGGTGGTGCGCGCCGAGGGACTCATCAGCAGCCTCGACGACATCCGTAACATTGTCCTCGACACCCGCCTGGATGGCGCGCCCGTTTACCTCCGCGATGTGGCCGAGGTAAACTTCGCCCCCCGGCTTCGCCAGGGGGCTGTTACCCGCGATGGCAAAGGTGAGGCGGTAGTGGGGGTGGTCATGCTCCTGGCTGGCGATAACGCCCGCACGGTGGTGGAAGCCGTCAAGGCCCGGATCGCCGAGATCCAGAAAACCCTGCCTGAAGGCATGACCATCGACACTTTTTATGATCGCACCGAGTTGGTGAAAAAGACCATCCACACCCTCACCAAAAATCTGATCGAGGGAGGCGTGCTGGTGATTCTGGTGCTGCTTTTCCTGCTGGGAAGCTTCCGGGCTGGCCTGATTGTCGCCCTGGCGGTGCCTCTGGCCATGCTGGGGGCTTTCATCGGCATGAAGCTGGCCGGATTGTCCGGTAACCTCATGAGCCTGGGGGCCATCGACTTCGGACTTATTGTTGATGGATCGGTTGTGCTGATCGAGAATGTGGTGCGGCGGGTGGGTGAGTGGCGGCACCACCATCGCAAGGACCGCGCCCCTATGTCTGTCGTGCGCGACGCCTGTTGCGAGATGGCCCGGCCGGTGATTTTTGGTGTTGGCATTATCCTGCTGGTGTATCTGCCCATCCTCACCCTGCGGGGCCTGGAGGGCAAGATGTTCAAGCCCATGGCGATGACCGTGATATTCGCCCTGCTCACTTCCCTGATCCTCACGCTCACCCTCATGCCCGTGCTGGCGGCGATCTTCCTTCGTGGAGTCAGTGAGGGCGAGCCTTGGATCGTCCGGGCTACCAAAGCCGTTTACAGGCCCATGCTGGATCTGGTGATGGATATTCCCGGCATGGTGCTGGCTGCCACCGGCCTGTCCTTCCTGGCCAGCCTGCTCATCGGCTACGGGCTGGGTGGTGAATTCATTCCCAAGCTCGATGAGGGCTCCCTGGCCATCCAGGCGGTCCGACTGCCCAGCGTCTCGCTGGAAACTTCGGTGGAGATGACCACCCGGATCGAAAAATGCCTGATGGCCTTCCCCGAGGTGGCCGGTGTGATCAGCAAGACAGGGCGGCCCGAGATCGCCAACGACCCCATGACTGTCAATCTCACAGACATCATCATCAATCTCAAACCGTCGGCTGAATGGAGTTATGCATCCAAAGCCGATCTGGTGAAGGCGCTGGAGGAGGCCCTCGAAGAGCAGGTTCCCGGCAACGCCTACAGCTTCTCCCAGCCCATTGAGCTGCGCGTTGCCGAACTGGTGGCCGGGGTGCGCTCAGATGTGGGCATCAGCCTCTATGGCGACGATTTGCAGACCTTGCGCGACAAGGCTGAACAGGTGGTGCGGTCGCTCTCACGCGTGCCAGGCGCGGCGGATGTCCAGGCTGAACAAACCGGTGGCCTCCCCTACCTGCGGGTCGTCATCCAGCGCAACCAGATCGCCCGCTACGGCCTCAATGCCCGCGATGTGCTCGACGCGGTCTCTATCATCGGTGGCCGCGAAGTGGGGCAGGTTTACGAGGGGCAGCGGCGTTTCCCCCTGATGGTGCGCCTCGCCCCTGAGTGGCGTGGCGACTTTGAGCGCATCAAGGGCATTCAAATGGCGGATGGCAAAGGCCGCCATGTCACCCTGTCGCAGGTGGCCGACCTGCGGCTGGAAGATGGCCCGGCCCAAATCAGCCGTGACAATGTGCGCCGGCGGACCATCATCCAGTGCAATGTCCGTGGCCGTGACCTGGCGGGCTTTGTCAACGAGGCCCGCGCCACCGTGGAGCGGGAAGTGAAGCTGCCAGCCGGCTACATGCTCACCTGGGGTGGCCAGTTCAAGAACCTTGAGGAGGCGACCAAACGGCTGATGATCGCGGTGCCCATCGCCTTGTTCCTCATCGTCGCCCTGCTGCAGATGACCTTCAATTCCGCCCGTCTGGCCGGCCTGATCTTTCTCAATGTCCCGCTGGCCGCCACCGGGGGCATCCTCGCCCTCTGGCTGCGCGGTTTGCCTTTTTCCATCTCGGCAGGTGTCGGTTTCATCGCCCTCTTTGGTGTGGCGGTGCTCAACGGCGTGGTGCTGGTGACCTGTATCGTCGATCTGCGCAAGGCCGGCATGCCGGCCAGGGCGGCCGCCCGCGAGGGAGCCATGACCCGTGTGCGACCGGTTTTGATGACCGCTCTGGTGGCCATGCTGGGCTTCATTCCCATGGCCATCTCCACCGACTCGGGTGCCGAGGTGCAGCGCCCCCTGGCGACGGTGGTGATTGGTGGCCTGATTACCTCCACCCTGCTCACCTTGTTGGTGCTGCCGGCCATCTACCGCTGGTTCGACCCGCCTTTGCTGGAGGCACAGGCCGGCGAGGAATAGCCCGGGTAAACCGATTCGCGGAGTTGCTTCTGGCTGGGTAAAGCTGTTGGCCTGTTAGGGTTTCAGTCTGGTTGCACACAAGATGGCGTGGTTATACCTGTGTATTACTTTCCATGGATTGACCCGGATTTGCGGTTTGCACTATGATAGAACAAGTTACATTGTCGGGAAAAGTACTGAAACCGATAGACAGATTGCCGTGCTGGCATGTTCGGTATGCTGAAGACTGGTCAACCGCATGTTATCAACCCTGTGGCGTGACATCACCTTGCTGAATTCAGACGGTAACACCACTCTGCGACAAAGCAGGGGGCCATTTTCTGGGTATCCGGTGTTTCTTGAGGAATCAAGCGGATGACTACCTCACCTGGGGGTGCGATGCGCCAGGCTGGCGGGCCGATCTGGCGCATTTTGGCATCCATTGCTTCACTCACGGTGGTGGGAGGGGTGGGACTGCTTTGCTTTTTCACCAGGTCGGTCTGGTTACCCGGATTGCTGCCCCAGGTCACTGAACCGGTCCCTCCCCATGTGGGACAGGGAGCAGTCGTGGAGGGCGGGCAGGTTCTACTTTCTCCCCAGGCCCAGAAAAATCTGCACATGGTCACTTTGCCACTGCAAGGGCAAGCTTACTGGAAATCCATCACCGTACCCGGAATGGTCATCGACCGCCCGGGTTTCAGTGACCGGGGTGTGGTGGCACCGGCCACGGGTGTGGTTTCACGCATTTTGCGCGTGCCCGGTGATACGGTGCGCGTGGGTGAGCCGTTGTTCACCATCAAGCTGCTAAGCGAGTCTCTCCATCTCACCCAGACAGACCTGTTCAAGGCCGCGCAGGATATCCGCCTGGCCCAGGCTCAGCGCCAACGGTTGGCCGAGGTGTCCGATGCTGTTTCCGGGTTCCGGATCATTGAGGTGGAGAACCAGATCACCCGCCTGGAAGTGGCCACCAAAGCCTACCGTCAAGAATTGATCAATCGTGGGCTTTCACCCGAGCAGGTCAATGCTGCGGCGGAAGGCAGGTTTGTCAGTGAAATCACCATCAAGGCACCGGGCCCACCGGCCATCGGTCTGATACCAGCCCCGGTTCCGGAAAAACCGGGAAGCCTGGGGCAGGGTTTGCTGGAGATTCAGGAACTGAAGGTCGAACTTGGCCACCAGATGCAGGCCGGTCAAACTTTTTGCCTGGTGGCCAATCATCAATTGCTTTGCATCGAAGGGAGCGCTTTCCGCGACGAATTGCCCTTGCTGGAGCGTTCGCTCCGGGAGATGCTGCCGCTGGATATTGATTTTGGCGAGACAGATGGGGCGAACTGGCCACCGCTTGGTCAGGCCATGGCCATCAACTCCATCTCCAATAGCATCGATCCGGAAACCCGGACTTTTCATTTTCTGATCCGCTTTGACAATCAGTCAAAATTGCTCGAACGCGATGGGAAATCGCAGGTTTTCTGGCGTTTTAGGCCAGGCCAGAGGGTGCGGATCAATCTGCGTACCGAAAAACTCGACAATGTGTTTGTCCTGCCGCTGGAGGCGGTCGCGCGGGAAGGGGGCGAGGCTTTCGTTTTCAGGCAAAATGGCGATATCTTTGATCGTAAACCGGTGCAAATTATCCACCAGGACAGGTCGCGCGTGGTGATCGCCAACGATGGCAGTGTTCCTGCGGGGATTTATGTGGCCCAGACAGGGGCGATCCAGTTGAACCGGATGATCAAGGCCCAATCTGGCGGTACCCAGGGTTTTCATATCCATGCTGATGGCAGCGTGCACAAGGGCGGTCACTGACCGGGCAGGGAGGGGCGGCCATGTTGAATCATCTGATCCGCTTTTCCCTCCGCCACCGGGGGCTAGTGCTGTTCGTGGCGCTGCTGGCCACGGTCCTGGGTGGCTACCTGGCCACTGTCATGCCACTGGATGTGTTTCCCGATCTCGATCGGCCCCGGGTTGTCCTATTGACCGAATGTCCCGGCCTTTCGCCGGAGGAAGTGGAGTCTCTGGTTACCCAGCCCCTGGAAACCGCAATTCTGGGTGCGCCGGGCGTGCAGGCTGTTCGCAGTCAGTCCAGCCAGGGTTTGGCGGTGGTCTATGTGGAGTTCAACTGGCGCACAGAAGTGCGTCACGCCCGTCAGAATGTGGGCGAGCGTCTGGCGGCGATTTCCAGCACCTTGCCGCCTGACATCCGGCCCGTGATGACGCCCCCCAGTTCGATCATGGGGCAAATCCTGCATGTGGGCCTCTATCGTCAGAAGGGGCCTTCCGGCGGGGAGTTGGCGCCAGTGGGTCGAACCGGCTGGCTGGCGGAAAGGGTCGAAAAAGGTCAGGCCGTTGATCTGACACTCTGGTTTCCCGGTTCGCGGGACCATTTCAGCACCTGGAAAGAGGCACGCCCCACCGGGGTGCAATGGAGCGGGGGCGAGCCCGGGCGGGTGGCCACTTTTTTCCAGGACGGATTCCAGCAAGTGGTGTCGTTCCCGAGTCCGGAAGAAGGCCGTATGGCCCTGCGCACCATCGCTGACTGGGTGGTCAGGCCCCGGTTGCTGAAAGAGCCGGGGGTGGCTGAGGTGATCGTCCTGGGCGGCGATCGCAAACAGTACCAGGTGCTGATCGACCCTGAAAAATTGCTCGAGTATGGTGTCACCCTGGCGGATGTGGATCTGGCTATTGGTGAGAACAATCTCAATGCCTCCGGTGGTTTCACCGAGGGGGGGCAAACCGAAAGTCCGGTCCGGGTGATTGCCCGCCTGGGCCCCGATCCCGCCAAGGTGCTGGAAGACCTGCGCAAGGTGCCAGTCAAGGCGCAGAACTACCGGACCATTTTGCTTGACCAGGTGGCCACCGCGCGCGAAGGTCCGGCACCCAGGCGTGGCGATGCAGGTGTTGATGGTCTCGATGCCGTGGTGATCACCGTGGTCAAGCAGCCTCATGCGGACACGGGCGGATTGACCAACCGGGTCAAGGCGGCTCTGCGGGAAACGGGCGAGTCGTTACCGGCCGATCTGGTGATCAATACCGACCTGTTTCAACTGAAGGACTTCATTGATCGGGGCATTTATCATGTGGGCGAGGCTCTGGCCATCGGTGGCGCCCTGGTTGTCATTGTGCTGTTCCTGTTTCTCCTCAACTTGCGAACCACCTTCATCACCCTGACGGCGATCCCGCTATCTTTGGTGGTGACGGTGCTGGTTTTTCACCTGATTGGCTTTCTCACCGGAACCAGCCTTTCGATCAATGTGATGACACTGGGCGGGATTGCCGTGGCTATGGGTGAGCTGGTGGATGATGCCATCGTGGATGTGGAGAATATTTTCAGGCGCCTGCGCGAGAACCAGTTGCTGGCCCAGCCCAGGCCGTCGCTGGTGGTGGTATACGATGCCAGCCGGGAGGTGCGCTCGGCCATTGTTTTCGGCACAGCGGTGGTGGTGCTGGCTTTTCTCCCGCTGTTCGCCCTCTCAGGGGTGGAAGGCCGTCTGTTTGTGCCGCTTGGAATAGCCTATATTGTATCTATTTTGGCTTCATTGGTGGTTTCCCTCACCGTCACTCCCGTCCTGTCATTTTACCTGCTTCCTGCCTCCATTGCCGTCCATGGCACCCGCGAGGGCCTTTTCTTGCGGGCCCTGAAATGGCTGGTGGCGCCCTTCATCCGCCTCAGTATGGCCAATGCGGGGGTTCTCATGCTGGTTAGTTGGCTGGCTGTCGCCTTCTGTGCCTGGCGACTTACCACCCTGGGGACGGATTTTCTGCCGAAATTCGATGAAGGCAGTGTGCAAATCAATGTGACCCTGCCGGCGGGAGCCTCCCTTCTGGCATCGAATCAGGCTGCCGGGCAAATTGACGCGAATTTGCGGGCCATGCAGGCTACCACCGAAAACCCGAATCGCCCCATCCGGCATTTTGTGCGTCGGACGGGCCGGGCTGAACTGGATGAACATGCGGAGCCAGTCAGCCGCTCTGAGTACATCCTGTCCATGAACGCGAATTCCGGCCAAGGCAGGGAGGCCATGCTGGCCACCCTGCTGGTGGAGCTGCGCCGGGATGTTCCGGGAGTTGATTTCGAGGCGGAGCAGCCAATGGCCCATCTGATTTCCCACATGCTTTCGGGAGTGCAGGCGGAAATTGCCATCAAAATTTTTGGTGATGATCTCGACCTGCTCCATACCCTGGCCGCGCGGGCCAAAAATGCCATTGATGACATTCCGGGTCTGACCACTCCCGTGATTGATCCGCAGGAAACGGTGGATGAGTTGCATATCGTCCCACGACCTGATGACCTGGCCTTTTATGGCATCAGCAGGCGCCAGGTTGCCAGGTTTGTCGAGACCGCCCTGAAAGGGGAAGTGATCTCCCAGGTTCTGGAGGGACAGCGTCGCTTTGACCTGGTGGTCAAGTTGAAGGGCGCCTATCGAACCGACTATCAGCGGCTGGGGGAATTGCGGATTGATTTGCCGGGCGGAAAGGGCCAGGTACGCCTGAAGGATATTGCTGATATTCCCCAGGCCGCGGGTGGACCCAACCAGGTGAACCATGAGAACTCGCGCAGGCGCGCGGTGATCCGCTGCAATGTTTCCGGGCGTGACCTGGGGGGTGTGGTGGCTGATATTGAAAACCGCCTGCGCCAGGAGGTTTCCATGCCGGAGGGATATTTTGTGGAATACGGCGGCCAATTTGAAGCCCAGCGATCGGCCACTTTTTTGATCGCCATTCTGGCGGTGGTTTCC
This sequence comes from Planctomycetota bacterium, assembly GCA_003669555.1. GTDB lineage: Bacteria > Planctomycetota > Planctomycetia > Gemmatales > Gemmataceae > UBA6894. The sequence continues at coordinate 15,939 of QWOS01000127.1, read as the reverse complement.
ATCGCCGGGGTTTTCCTGGTCCTGTACCTGCTGTACCCGTCCATCCGCATCAACCTGCAGATTCTCAACGCTATCCCCACGGCATTTGTGGGTGGTGTGCTGGCTTTGGCTTTCACCCATCAGACACTCTCGGTTGCCAGTCTGGTGGGATTTGTTTCCCTGGGTGGCATTGCGGTGCGCAACGGCATCTTGCTGGTAACACATTATTTCCATCTGATGCGTGTGGAAAGTTTGCCTTTTTCCCGCGAGACCGTCCTGCGAGGCAGCCTGGAGCGTCTCGCTCCGGTCCTCATGACCGCGCTGACCGCGGGGATTGGCCTGGTGCCACTGGTGGTGGGTGGGAGCAAGCCGGGCCTGGAAATCCTCTACCCGGTGTCGACGGTGATTCTCGGCGGTTTGATCACCTCAACCTTGTGTGAATTTTTGATTCATCCAGGGATTTTTTGGCGGTTCAGCGGCAAGGATGCCGAACGGTTGGCCCGTGTCAGGCCAGCCACTGAAGGACTGGACGGGGTGTGATTGCGTTGGTTTTTAGCTGATTTTTCATTCAGGGAGGTTGATATGCGAATGGCAGGATATTGGATGGGATTTACCATGGTGGCTACGGCTTTGATTGCTGGTTGCGGCGACAAGTCAAAATCTTCGCCGAATGGGGCAAATTCCAGAAATAACGACACGGACCATGACCATGACGAGGCACCCCATGGTGGAACCATTCTGGAATTTGGCAAATACCACGGTGAATTCTGCGTTGACCGTAACAAAAAACAGGTCACGGTCTATATCCTTGATGACGCGGTGAAAAATGCTGTTCCCATCACCGCCGACAAGCTGACCCTCAGCATCAAGAACCCGCAGTTCCAGACGGATCTGATTGCCAGCCCGCAGGATGGTGACCCCAAAGGGTCTGCTTCCAGATTTATCGCCACAGATGCACGCTTCAGCAAGATTCAGGATTTCGCTGGAACCATCAGCGGCGTTCTGGATGGCAAGCCGTACCTGGGGGATTTCAAGGAAGATTCCCATGACGACCACAACCACAGCCCTGACCCTGACCACGATCACGACAGGAAATAGTTTCCGGCTGACCGATGGGTCATTTTTGCCAGTCCGGAGGATTTTCCCTCCGGACTAGTGTAATGTTGGGAAATCGTCCCGGATGGCCCAGGAAACCTGCCATGTCTACCCGTTATCCCAAAGCGACCTTGCCTGTCTGGCGCCCGGTACGGTTCTGGCGGCTGGGGGTGGCACGCCACTGTCTGCCCAGGCGCAAGTTAGCCTGCGGGTGGGGGCTGCTGTCCGGGTGATCATACCAGATCCGCTGGTACCCATCTCCGGCGGTATGGGCACCCCAAACCCTGCCCGGGCAGTGGTTTTTCAGAAGGGCGATACCACCCTGGCCGTGGTGGGCCTCGATTTGCTGGGGTTTCCCTCTGTGCTGGGTAACCGGGTGCGTGCCAGGGTCCCACGCATTCCCGGAAACAACATCCTTATTGGTGCCACGCACACTCACAGTGCGCCCGATGCCTAGGCTTTTCCCGACGGCAAGGGTGGCCACACCGCCAGTCTGGCTTACCTCGACCTGGTTTGTGAGCAGGCCGCGGCGGCGATCAATGCCGCGCTCGACGGGCTGCAGCCTGCCTTGCTGAAAACTGCCAGCGGCGAGGCCCTGGGGCGCATTACCTACAATTACTACGCACCCGACCTGTACGACCGACGCATGGGGGTGATTCAGGCTATCCGGCCTACCGATGGCGCAACCATTGCCACTCTGGTGAATTACGCCATTCATCCTGAAGTGCTCGGCACTGAAGCGGGCATTTGTAGTCCCGATGCCATTGGGCCGCTGTGTTCTGCAGATTTTGGCATGGCTCGGATCCGGAAGGTTGGTGCGGGACCTGCCTGACCCCGACCTCCCGTGTTTTTTGGTTCCGGAATGCAGGGCGAGGAAGCTGGGTGGAAAAACTGCTGTAGGCACACGGCAACCGCTTCCATGGGGCAAGGAGTCGGCTCAAGGATGACGAAAGTCATAGAAAAAAAGGAGATTGGCACCAATTCTGCAAGCATGGTAAAATTTTTGATGAATAAGAGTCACATGGCGGCATCGCCCTCCGGAGGGGATTTTGACCATGGAGCCAGTCGCATGGCAATTTCTTACCCGGTTGAAATGATAAATTGCCACAGCAAGAAGAAGCGAATCGTCTCCTTTCAAACCAGATAGCAAAGAAAGCATTGCCATGACATTCGAGGAATGCACCCGGTTTTTTCCCAGGGTAGCCTGTTTGCTAATGATGATGTCCTGCTGCCATTCCGAATGCCTGGCCCAATCATCCCCTGTGGTCCAGGACCTCGTTCTGGAATCACCCAAAAACCATGAGGGGAAACTGCGTTTATCGGCGAGACTGGATTTCAATCCGTTTGCTTCATCCATCCAGCCACCAGATGGAAAAACCGTCACTCACCGTCCAGGAGAAATGGTGGACCTGGTAATCAGTGGCCAACTGGAGCCGGGGTTCCACTCCTATCCGGTAACAATCCGGACCCCTGGCCAGGATGTTGCCATGCTTTCGTCCATTCGTTTCGCCCCTGGGGGGCAACTGATTCCGGTATGGCCTGTTATCGAGTCCGGTCCAACCAGGGTTTTCGAAGAAGCATTCGGTGTGGAGATCCTGGAATTTGCATCCGTTTTCACCTGGCGTTTGCCGTTGGTGATCGATTTGGATGCCAAGTTGCCAACTGCTGAGAGTGTGGCAAAAATCAGAGTCCAGGTTTGTGATGAAAAAGGCTGCACCTGGGGAGAATACACTCTCCGTTTCAGGATTGCGGTTGCAGGCCCACCGGTACCCAACGAAGGCAACGAGATCCTCAAGGTGACGGAACCGCCCATTCCGAAAGTGGATGGGAATCAAGCGGATACGGTGGCCAATGCCCGGAAAAACCCGATAACGCATCCCACCCTGGAAGTAACCCGTGTGCCGGTCCTCCCAGGAGCGGATGAATTTGAGGAGGTCGCCCGATATGCCGAAGGGACCATCAATGATGTGGGCGCTTTCAAGGAGTTTTTGCAACTCAGGCTGGTTTCGGATCCGGGAAAAAATGATGACGGACTGATTCAGTTTTTGATAATTGGTATGTTTTGGGGCGGTATTTCGTTGGTGACTCCCTGTGTCTTCCCCATGATTCCTGTCACGGTGAGTATTTTTCTCAAACAGCGCGATGGTTCCAGCCTGAGCCCAATCACAACCGCCCTGATTTATTGTGGCACGATCACATTGGTTCTGACATTGGCTGCAATGCTTGCCCTGTCACTTTTTGTTTGGCTCAGCATCAACTGGATTTTCAACACCATCATGGGGTTGGTTTTCATCTTTTTTGCCCTGTCACTGTTTGGCATGTATGACATCGAGTTGCCGGCCTGGCTAACCACCTGGAGCAGTTCGAATGAGCAACGGGGCGGGGCGGCAGGCACGGTTTTCATGGCCTTGACATTCTCCATGCTCAGTTTTGCCTGCGTTGCCCCTTTTCTGGGTGGCTTTGGGGCCAATTCTGCCGGGCGTCCCCTGGTGCACCAGTTTCTTGGGGGCCTGGCTTTCTCAGCCACATTCGCATCACCCTTTTTTTTTCTGGCACTTTTTCCGGGTCTTCTTCGCAAACTCCCGCGCAGCGGGACATGGCTGAATACCGTCAAAGTCACCATGGGATTTGTGGAATTGATGGCTGCCATCAAATTCTTCAGACTGGCTGAAATCCGGGAAGGGACATCGGTCTGGTTCACCTACGATTTCTGCATGGCGGCCACCATTGCCATCCATCTGGCTTGTGCATTGTATCTTTTTCAGTTTTTCTCCCTCCCTCTGGATACAAAACAAGAGTGCCTGGGTGTTATTCGGATGGTTTTTGCCATGATGATGTTGACTATGGTTTTTTATCTTTTGCCAGGAATGTTCCAGCCAGCGGGAGGGGTGCGAAATCGACCCCAGGGAATCATTTATGCCTGGGTGGACTCATTCCTGCTCCCTGACACAGCCCCAAACCAGTCCGGGGCGGGTCACAATGAGCTGCCGTTCACAGGTGACCTTTCGTTGGCTCTTGAACACTCCCGGGTCGATGGAAAGCCGGTTTTTATTGATTTTACCGGGGTTACCTGCACCAATTGCAAGCTGAATGAAAAGCAGGTATTCTCCAAGCCCGATGTCAGTAAGCTATTTGAGAAATTCCATCTGGTCCAGCTCTACACGGACAGGGTTATCCCTGAATTCATTCCCGCCGAGGCCCTGCAAATGGATCGATCGATCCCTGCCTCTTTGGCTGATGCAAATGCCGCATTTCGCCGGGAATTTTTTCAGGTGGAACAGTTGCCATTTTATGTGATAGTCAAACCTAAATAAGGCGAGAAAAGTCAGCCTGCTGCCATGGGTTTTTGAGCCTTTGTGAACCATGGCTTTCAGGGCAGGGATGTTGGTTGCAAGGGGTTGAGGCGGCCCATCTCAAGGCGGGTTGCAACCTCAGGGCAAATACACTTGAAGTTGTCACCTTTCATATTGGTTATTTTTCGGACCTGAATGTCCCGTTTATTACGAAAAAGCGAAAAACACCGGCATTCCCATCACCTCTGTCGGTCGTAAGATAGAGTTGTCTACAAGTTGGTGGCCTGGGAAAGGATTGCCCGGACTTGAGTGGGGGTACACCCGTTTGTGCCTCGAGGGATGGAATCTTGGCGAAACACTCCGGAATCCTGCTCACCGGCGCCACCGGTATGCTCGGCGGCTATCTTCTCCGGGACATACTTTTGGCAGGGCGGAAAGTGGTGGTTCTTGCCAGGGCAACCCGCAAGAAAGCCGCCTCCGAAAGAATTGCTGCGATTGTTGCTTACTGGAGTGCCCGGGAGGGGTGCTCCCTAACGCTGCCAACGGTGCTTGCCGGGGATCTTCGGGAACGCATGGCCGGATTAAGCCCTGTTGACATTGCCTTTATCGGTAATAGCTGCGGTGTTGCCCTCCATGCTGCGGCAAGCCTCTCTTTCCGGGAGGATGCCTTTGGCGAGCCCTGGCGGACCAATCTGGAAGGCACCGGGCAGCTTTTGGAGGTCTGTCAAAGGGCGGGTGTTGCCAACTGGCATCAGGTTTCCACCGCTTTTGTCTGTGGCAGGGCTCAGGGCAGGGTTTACCCGGACGAAGTTTCCTGCCCTGGCCCGGACCGCAATGTGTATGAAGAAAGCAAAGCCCAGATTGTTGGAGTCATCTTGTAATGGCTGCCAAGACCGTGGAATATGACGCACCGGAAGTGCGTAAAGCGATCGCCGCGTTCCGGGAACATGGCGGCATCCTGCGAATGGCCAACGCTCTGCAGGCTGGGGTGCTTCGTCGGACGCTGTACGCCATGGGCGACGCTGGCCGAGTTAAAGCTCTCGCTCGCGGTCTATACCGACTGACCGACGCCCCGCCGCTGAGTAACCCCGACCTTGTGACCGTTGCCGCCAAGATCCCTCACAGCGTCGGGTCGAGAATCATCGTTGGATAATTGACGCTCCTGAACGGTCGGCGGCCGCGAGTGCGCACGGTTTGGCAAGTTGACACGCGTTCAACCGCGCCGCGTACTATACCCCCCCATCCTCTGGAGGAATGTCCATGATCAGGGAACATGAATGCCTTGTGCTGACAGCCGACCTACCAATGACGGGCTGGAAGCGGGTGATGTGGGAACCGTAGTCTACATTCACCCTGAAGCTGCGGCCTACGAGGTCGAGTTCACGACTCTGACGGGCCAAACCTTCGCTGTGGCAACTGTGCTGCCCACCCAATTGCGCCCCGTTGGCAAGCGCGACGCACGTCCGCGAACTGGCGGCGAGCTGAGGAGCGTGATAGGAGCACTGAACGAGCGTCTCGTCATCGACGTGGTTTGACACGAAACATTCACGGAGCTCGATATTATTTAGGGTTCCTTCGCTTCGCCGATGATCTAAGCGAAACCGCAGAGCCCCGCACGGCTGAGTAAGGGCCATGTGCCAAGCACATCAGAACCTTGGTTATTCATCAAAAATACGGCTTTCTCATTTTCAAGTATACTTCCGTTGCAGCTGCGAGTATACTTGAAGTCGAATAATTCTCTTTTAAAATGAATTTGTAACGATGGAAAGTAGTATGCCTAATACCCCAGACAGTGGCCGTTCACGTTCACGTTCACGGTCGCGGGAACGCATAGGGAAACTGCTCCGGGAAGGTGGCGATGTTTTCACTGTTGCAGATGCCGCACGCATTTTGGGTTTAGGCAACGAAGATGCAGCCAAGACGCTCGCACGCTGGTGCAAACAGGGTTGGTTGGGCCGGGTTAAAAGAGGGATCTACATTCCAATTCCGGTGGAGTCGATCAGCAAGGATCGCGCCCTTGAAGATGCCTGGATCCTCATTCCCGATCTATTTGGCCTGTCCTATGTTGGAGGCTGGTCAGCAGCCGAGCACTGGGACCTGACAGAGCAGATTTTCCGGAGCATCTGTGTGTTCACTACCCGGCCAGTTGCCAAGCGCCAACAGGTCATTCATAACATTCCATTCGTGGTGAAGCACGTCCCGACCGATCATCTGTTCGGCCTCAAGGTAGTTTGGAAAAAAGAAGTGAAATTGTCCGTGTCTGACCCGACCCGAACTATTGTGGACATGCTGTCTAATCTGCGAGCTGGTGGAGGCATTAGCCATATTGTTGACTGCTTCAAGAACTACACTAAAAGCCCGCAGTTCAAACCTCCGCAACTGATCGAATACGCTGAACGCCTTGGCAACGCTGCGGTTTTCAAGCGGTTGGGATTTCTGGCAGAACGACTGCTGAGTCCAGACCATTTCCTTGTCATGGCATGTAAAGAGCGACTGAGCAAAGGCAACGCTCAGCTCGACACGGCATTAAGAGGCAACAAACTGATTACGCGCTGGCGACTGTTTGTACCCGCAATGCTTTCTTTTGAAATGGAGCCCACAGCTTGATACCAAAACATGAACTTGTTGAATTGGCCACACAGGCCAACCTTCAAACGCATGTCGTTGAGAAAGACTATGTGCTTGGTTGGCTGTTGGCAGGTATCCACCAGCATACAGCGTTTCACAAGACCTGGGTTTTCAAGGGAGGAACATGCCTCAAAAAATGCTACTTTGAAACGTACCGTTTTTCGGAGGACTTGGATTTCACGCTCCTCGACTCCTCGCACATCAATAAGGAATTCCTTCTAGCATCGTTTGCCGAAATTGCGGAATGGATTTATGAGCAGAGCGGCATCGAAATTCCAGCCGACAGAATGCTATTCGACGTCTATGCAAATCACCGCGGTAGCAACTGCTGCCAAGGCCGGGTCTTTTACAAAGGACCAGCAACGTATTCTGGCAAGCATTCAATGCCTCGAATCAAACTAGACCTTTCAGCAGATGAAATTGTCGTTGAAGATCCTGTGACAACTCCCGTGAAACACAATTACACTGACTCACCTGAAGGGGGGATAAGCATTCGGTCCTATTCGTATGCCGAGGTCTTCGCAGAGAAGACCCGGGCCTTGAAGGAGCGCACCCGGCCCCGTGATCTGTACGATGTTATCAACTTTTACCGCCGACCAGAGTCGCGCGAATTGGCGGGCAATGTAAAGTTTATTTTAACAAAAAAATGTGAATTCAAGCGCATTACGTTCCCAAGCCTTGCCGATCTGGATCTGCACAAGGAGGCTTGTGCCAGCGGCTGGGAGGAGCAACTGGAGCACCAATTATTGGTGCTGCCTCCCTTCGATTCATACTGGATTGAATTACCTGCCTTTTTCTCATGGTTGGAGAGTCTAGAAACCGCCTTGGTAAGTCAATTGCCAGCTATTCCAGGGCAATCAGAAGGTGAAACCACGACCGTTTTAAATGATTCTGGAATGCCTATCTTTAGAACACTAGACCGCATGCGTTTTGCGGCAGCGAATCGCCTATGTGTCGAAATCGATTACCGTAAGGAAAATGGACAACGCTCTACTTATGGAATCCAACCGTATTCGCTGCGAACGACAAAAGAAGGATTTATGATCCTCTACGGAGTCGTACTTCCTGGTGGCGAAATCCAGTCTTTTCGCACTGACCGAATCATCGGTGCTACGGTTAGCAGGCAATCCTTCGTACCGCGATATTCCATTGAATTCATTCCTGAAGGGCCAATTCGCCTCAGTGCCCGCCAGATGACTCCAACTAGCAATAACCCGCCAACTGAAAACCGATAACGCTGGGACAGTAATCTAGCAAAGACGAGGCGCCCATTTGCCCCGCAGGCCCAAGCAAAACCTAAAAAGCCAGCCAAAGGATCTCCCTCCGGCTGGCTCTCAGTCACATCAATCCACCGATACCAAGTTATCCCGCATTCTCGCCTGCCATCCAATCCCACCCCTGGTCCTTGGCCATGTCAAATGCCCGTAGCAGAGCATCGCGGCGGGTCTTCAGTTCGCCGGAGATCTCCTGAATGGACAGACCCTTGGCCTTCAGCTTCAGGCCCTAAACAGCGAGACGCTCGTACAGTTTCATCCGGCGGTGCATCTCCGCTCTGGTGGTGGCTGTCTGATAGTACTGGTGTTCAGGGTTCAGCAGCCTGTTCACCAGCGGTCGGGTTCGCCCAGTGATCTCGGCGATCTGGCTGATGTTGTGGCCGGTCTCCTGTAATTCGGGAGCCCGCTTGCGATCGTGACGGTTCAGGAACTTCTCCGAAACCTCCACCACCGTCTCTTTAATGCCCGGCATTATCCAACCAGTGTCACTTAGGCACACCGAAGCATCATGGCATCTGGTGGATTGGGTTGATGGGGCAACGATGGTCCAGTCAACCAGGAACAGCCCCCAGGCAATGCCAAGGGGAAAAAGAAGTGGAAACTTGCCATAAAGGCGGCCCACAAAACAATGAGCAAAAGCGGGATACGAGAGTCGAACTCGTTTCACAGCCTTGGGAAGGCTGGGCACGACCGTTATACCAATCCCGCACATAACTATGATGTTAGCATGCCAAACGGCACAGGCAAGATGCGACTGGAAACTTGCCGCCGGCTACACAGTTTGACAGGAAAACTTCAAGAAAAATCCGGAAATTCTCGCCAGCTTCCCGCTTCGGTGGAAGGATTCTGCAGGTGGTGATGAATCTGGCCGGAGGTTTTTCATGGGGTTGCCTGCCCGTTGCCTGTTTGTCCCCGCACAAAGTCTCCACATGTCTGGCATGTAAGCACCCTTCATGGTGCAATCCCTGAGGTTTGTGCGTTGGGCCTTTTCGCATTATGGAAATGGAGTCATCGAGCCATGGACAGAAGGAAGCTGATTGGGACCCTGGGTCTGGCGCCCGCAATGGCCCTGCCTGGCTCCGCCCAGGGTCACCCGGAGGGGAAGCCTGGAGAAGGGCCCCTGTCGATGCCCCATTTGCATTTTTGCGGTATCCACATGGCGAAAACCAATCCCAAACTGCAGTTTATTACGCAACACTACTGCGCCTCCCACACCGGGGGGGAAGACGGGGATGTTTTCCAGTGCCTGCTTTTTGACGGGCGAGAGAAAAACGCAAAACTGGTGGGCGGGTGATGGCGCATGAAACCCGGGTGCACCGGGTTTTGCCATGGTTGTTCAGGGATTATTGCGCCCCTACAGGGCTGGGTTTTTTGGGTGGGCCTGCCCCAGGGTGGCGCTTCGCTCTACCCTGGGCTATCTCATTTCGCCCCGTTGGGGCTTCGGAAGAGTAGATTGTTCACCTGAACGAGCGCGAGTTGGCATGAGGTTGGATTTTCATGTTTTGGGATGGGGAATGGTGGCAAGTGATGGTGTTGAAACCCGGGTGAATCAGGTTTTGCCATGGTGCGCTTCAGGGGAAAACGCTTGGCGACAAACGGTAACAGCCCCCTGGGCAAAACGCCGGGTGACAAATCTGGCCGATTTTTTCCGGCCATACTTCGGCAAGAACCCAATGCGTTATACGGTCAACCATTCCGAAGCCCCCAATGTGCAGCAGGAATCCGTGGCACCGGCAGGCGTTTCCCCATCAGGGTGTGAAGTGGCTTGAATCAATACCCGAACCGGGTTGATGATGGGTGAGGGGGCCGGCCTTCCGGCTCGTTGGATTTTAATGGGGGTGCGGTCATTCCATGCCCAGGCCGGGGACTAGCTCGATACCTTGGCCCCGCACCAGGAAAGCAAAAACGATGGTGATGATGGTCATCAGCGCAGTGAAGGCATAGCCGGCGTAGACTACCCGCAACAAGGTCTTTTCAGCCTGGGTGGCCTCGGGCGTCCAGGCCACAAAATTCTGGCCCTCAAAGACCTGGGCAAACAGGTCGGTCAGGAAGCCCTGCGTGTTGCGGTTGGCGCCGGTGGCGCAAAGGTAGCAACCGTTTACCCGTAGTGGGCGGATCATGTTGTCAGTGACAATGCGGGCACAGAGGCGACCCATGATATCGCGTCTGGACCAGATGGAGTGGATCAGGCGTAACAATTGCCGGTTGAGACGCATATCGACGGTTCCCATGGTTTTGGCAGCAGCACTGATGGAATCAGGGGAACGCAACTGGAAGGTGCGGATGATGAGTCTGGGCACCAGCTCGGCACATTGCCAATAAATGGTTTCACGGATCATTTCCTCGCGCCTGGTCTGACTGCTGGTGAGAGCGAAGGGGATGAATTTTCCAAGTCTCTGGTCCCTTTTGTCACGGGGGACCAGGGAGATGAACTCGCGGAATCCGGCAATTTTCTCGGCATCGGAGAACAGCACCACGGCTGGGCATTCCACTCCGGTCGCTTCAATGACTGTCTGGAGGTCCCGCTGGGCAAGAATGGCGGCCTGCGTGGCCAACTGGCTGTCACTGGTAGCTTGCTCGGGGATCACCAGCAGCACGCCGTTGAGGGTACACCAGGGGTGCCTCATGCCGCGGATGAGCCGGCAAAGGTGATCGAGGCGGGAGCGCATCCGCGCCAATAGTTCGGCATCTTTGGTGATCAGCTTGTCTGCCTGAGTCACGGTTTCAAGGGGTTGAGCCTCATCCACCGGGATGGCTGCCTTGACCTGGGGGGGGGGCACCCGTGAGACAGAGCTTACCATTGAGGGTTGTATGGCCGAGCGGGTCCCACTATCCGAATCGCCCTGCCGGGCCTGGGCACTCCCGCCGGCGCCATCGACCCGCAACGAGATGCGGTCGGAAAACACTCCCAGGAGGTTGGTGTCAGCCGAGACGATAAAGATGGATTGACGGCCGGCGAAGACCTGCAAGGGGGCAAGCTGCGATTCGGGTATGCCATTGATATCGAGCGGTATGCGGGCCGCCTCGAACAGCACGCCAAAGCCGGAAGAGGGTCTGCCCAGTACCAGAAAGAGTGGCAGCTTGGCGGGATCCAGTCCAGCCCTGAAAATGGCCCCGGATACCATCTCCCAGGTGTAGTCGATATCGGGCCATTGCGATGGGCCGGGCTTGGGGTCGTAAAGCCGCCAGACCAGCCAGAGCAGCCACAGGTTCGCATACAGTAGCAGGCCCATCAAAGGCAGCCAGATCTGTCGCAGCAGCGGATAAGGGGCCGAGATGTAGCGACCAATCTCGAACTTGTACTGGATGAAGGCCAGCAAGGCCAGCGTGACGATAACCAGCAAGGCATGGAGGACCCATCGGGCCGCGCTGTTGGGTCGGCCCAAACCCTTGGCCAGCGTGAACATGGGAGCGAACAGGCCCAGCAGGCCTGTGAAAAAACCACCGATCCACTTGAAGAGAAACATGGGCGACCCACTCCAGAAGTTGAAAACAGCCGGCAGGGTATTCCCCGCGACGGAGCAAAAAGGTGGCGCAACCCGAAATCAGCCAAAAAAATAGCGGACCATCAGGAAAAACAGGATGGGAATCGCCACCACCAGCACCGATCCGCAAATCTTCAGCATGCGGCGGTGCAGCAGCAGGGCGTAATGGGGTGTGGCCCTGGTTATCGGATCGGGTTCCAGCTCCTCGGGGAAATCCAGCGGCCGGATCTGGCAGAGCTTTTCACGGTGGGTGGCGCACCACTCGAACAACCGGCCCGGGTCGTCGATCATCATGCCCCGGAAACCAAGCATCACGCACCAGAAATAGATCTCCAGTTTTTTGATATCGCTTTTTGCGTCGATGATGGCGGCCTGTTGCCAGAATTTCCAGGCACGGTCGTTGGACTTGTACAGGTCCACTTCCAGTTTTCGCTCATTCCAGCGGTCGGCCCAGGGTGAATCCTGGCAGAATATTTCATCCAGCCAACACACCAGGGGGTAGCGGATACCCATGAACTCGCCAGTCCAGGCGCCGGCGTTGACACTCTCGGGCTTCACCATGCCGGCCGGAAGCATGCCAACCGGGATAGTGACACGCATCGCCCCATCGAGGTCGGCGGCAACCACCAGCATCTCGCGGATACGGCCATATTCCAGTTCAAAAGACAAGGCTTCTCCCCGCTCGAGGGCTTCCCGCACCCGCAACCCTTCCAGGAGAAGCTTCAGCACAAAATCAGCTTGCCTGTCAAGAAGTAGATCCAGCATGCGTCTCCCCCGGTCACCTCCGGATTCAGCCCTGGAATAAAACAGGGGAAGAATTTGAGGTCTCTTCAGATATCATGTTAATCTAACGGCAGGCAAGTCAGAATGGAGAGTGGTGCATGGCAAGTCAGCAGACGCATTGGAATGAGGGGCTTTTTTTACGCCCCCATCATTTTCAGGCAAATGACAGGTTTGCAGCGGTCCAGCGGGTTTTTCCGCTTACCCTGGCCACCGGCAAAAATATGGGAATTGGCGCGATAGATATCGACGCCGATGCACTAGCTAACCATGTTTTCAAGGTTCGCGCGCTCAAGGCCGTACTTTCCGATGGTACTTTTGTCGATATTCCCGGGGAAACGGCCCCTCTGACTGCCAATTTCAAAGAGTTGCTCGACCGGGGTGGCTCGGTGGTTTTCTCGTTGGCCATTCCCCGGCTAGCCCTGGGACGACCCAACAGTCAGCCGGTTGGGACCGACGCGCTGATGCGCAACACGGTCGAGGCGGTGTCGGTTGAGGATGAGAATGATGGTCTGCGGCCCGAGGAACTGCTGGTCAAGCGGCCGAATTTCCGCCTGCTGACCCAGGGAGACAAGACCGACGGCCTGGCAGTATTGCCGTTGGCCCGGGTGAGTCGGTCGACCCGGCAGGATGGTGCCCCGCAACTGGATGGAGATTTTTTCCCACCGGTGTTTTTATGCAATGCCTATGCACCCCTGGCGGACCAGATTTTCACCTATCTGCTGAACCGGGTGGGGCGCAAAGCCACCGGGGTTGCCGGGCAGCTGAACGCCGGGGGTATGGGCCTGGGTTCCCGGGAACCCTTGCTGGTGGCCCAGCTGGCCTCGCTGAACACGGCTCAGGGTGTGCTGCATGCCCTGGTGAACGATGGCTCGGCCACCCTTGCCCAGGGGTACGCCGAGTTGTGTCGCCTGGTGGGAAGCCTGGCTATTTTTGGCCCGAGCCGGCTGCTGCCGCTGCTGCCGTCGCTGGACCATCAGGAGCCCCACAAGGCCCTCATACCGCTGCGTCGCCTGATTGAGGAATACCTCGACCTCGTGGTGGAACCCGAGTTCAAGGAACGGCCTTTCATCGGCGCGGGCCTGCGCATGCAGGTCGCCCTGGAACCTGCCTGGCTCGAGCCGGAATGGGGCATGTTCATTGGCGTGCAGTCTGACAAGACCTCGGAAGAGGTGGTGCGGTTTATCACCCAGCCGGGCGTGCTCGATATGAAAGTGGGCAGCGCGGACCAGGCCGATGCCCTCTTCCGGGCCGGCAAGGAGGGCATGCGCTTCACCGTGATCAAAACCCCACCGCGGGTGCTGCCGCCGGGAGTCACCTACTTCCAGCTGGCCCGTGAAGTGGATGGGGCGGAATGGAAGGATGTGCGGCGAACGCTCAGCCTGGCCGTGCGGTTCAACGAGAACCGCGTGCAGGGGAACATCCAGGACCAGCAGGTACTGACGCTTATGGTCGACGGCAAGAACAGCCGGATCCAGTTCACCCTGTTCGTGGTGGCTCCCAAATCGATGGTCTGAGCCCCTGGCCAGTGAGGCGTTTTTTCGCTGGGAAGCCGGGGCGATGCCCTGGTTTCCCAGCTTCTGCATACAGGAGAAATCAGAATGAAGCCGACAGACGAACCGGGTAGCCTGGCACCGCACACCATGCCCGGGCAGGCTTCGACCGGTCTGGTGGCGCATCCCCTCTCCTCGGGTCGGCAACTGCGAATCACGCCAGGGGACGACTGGCAGGGTGAGCACCTGGAGGTGGTGTCGCCCGAGGGTGATGTGGAGGTGGAGATCCTGCTCACCCGTGAAGGGCCGGTGGTGCGGGTGCGCGCTGGCTCGCTGCGGATGAGTTCGGCTAGCTCTATCCAGCTTGAGGCCGCCGGGGCGGTAGAGATCCGGGCTGAAGAGCTGCGGGTGCGGACACAAAAATCGGTACACCTTGATGGCGAAACCATCCTGCTCAACTGCGCCGACACCCCGCCAGCCCCGGCCCAATTACCTCACACGCATGCACCAGGCTGTGGGCATGGGTGATCCTGGTTTGGCCCCCGTGTGCTTTTTCTAGACAGGCTGTTTTTATACCGTATTATTTCTATTGCAGTATAACGGCCAATAAGGTTGTAGCTTTAGCTGGTTGGCGGAGGCTGGTGCTATGGTGCATTTTTTGCAAATGAATTCACCGCTGCATCCTGGACTGAGGCCGGTGAAAGTGGTGCCGCCGCGCCGGACCGATGGCAATATCTGGGAAAACTGGTGAGTGGCAGGCGGGTGCGGCCGGGGTGAGCGTGCCCCACTGAAACGGCAGGGGGGCTGGCTGGCCAGGGAAGAAGCGGAAGGATTGCCGCGCCACAGTCAGACGATCCTCCTCCACCGGAAGGCATTGCAGCAGGACAGCCGCCATCGCCAATGGCATCCAGCTTGGGGCCACCGTGCCAGTGGCGTCCGGGCCGAAGGGCTGCGGGTGCGGCCACAAAAATCGGCACACCTTGATGGCGAAACCATCCTGCCCAACTGCGCCGACACTCGGCCAGCCCCGGCCCAATGACCGCACCTGCATGCACCAGCCTGTGGGCATGCGGTGGTTTTTTTCTATCTTGCTAGACTAGCCGGTTTTATTTTGTATTATAGTTTTCAATAAGTTTTTAGCTGAGGCTAGTGGGCGTGGAGGCTGGTGCTGTGGTGCATTTTTCGCAAATGAATTCACCGCTGCAGTTGTTCACACCCCTGCCGCCCGATACTTTTTTGCCCACCCGGCTGACCGGCAACGAGCGGCTGGGCGGCAGCTACTCGTTTACGATCGAGGCGCTGGCCGTGCGGGGTACGCCCATCCCTTTTGGGAAGGTGCTGGGGCTGCCGGGTTTTGCCCAGGTGACCACTCCGGGTGGGCTCGACCGCTACTTCAGTGGTATCATCTGGGAGTTCGCCAAAAAAGACGGCGATAAAGAGTTCGACCGCTACAGTGTGGTGCTCCGTCCCGGTCTGGATCGTCTGGGGCTGGTCAAGCGGACCAGGCTGTTCCAGGACCTGTCGGTTTTGCAGATCTTGCAGAAGGTGCTCGAACCGGTTGGCGGTGCCGAATTCAAGCTCATCCGGCTCCTGCTGCCCCGGGCTTACTGTGTGCAGTACCAGGAAACCGATCTCGAATTCTTTTTGCGGCTCTGCTCCGAGGAAGGCATCACGCACTACTGGCTGCACCTCTCCACTGGGCACACCCTGGTTCTCACTGATGATACCACCAGTACCCGGCCCCTGCAGACCATTCATTTTGATCCCAATTTTAGCGGCACAGTCGATGATAGGCCCCGTTTTGTGACCTGGAATTTCAGTCAGTCGCTGGCCCCCTCCAGCATGCAGGTTGCCGATAGCCATTTTCAGTTGGCGGGTATGCGGCTGGATGGGGAGGGAAGGCCTCCTGTCT
>QWOS01000032.1 GCA_003669555.1 Planctomycetota bacterium | reverse complement strand
TGCCGGCCTGGATGAGTATCAACTCCAACTGCAAGCCGCCGCCCAGGTCGAGCTGGCGGGTAGGGGTGGCTTTGATGGCTACTGATGGGACTATGGCTGATGGTTTTTTGGGGACAGCTACAACAGCTTGCGCTGAAGCAGCCTTACCCAACACATCCGCCCACGCTGCTACACCCCACTGGGCACCGCTTGAACTCAAGCCATATAAATCTTCCAGTTGCCGCACCAGACGGTCTTGCAGGTGGCTGGCTTCTTCGCCCGTCTGACCAAGCAAAGCCTCAGGGACACCCGCATTCAAAGCAGCTATCAGGATATTGGCTTCTTTTCTCTGGATACCGTACACATCACGGATCAATGAGCTGCATTTGAAATTCTCAGCGTAGATCCCTGCCCCGTAACCAGCCAGCAACCGCGACAGCTTTTCTTCCAGGGGGGACATGGTAATTTCCTGGCATATAAGTACGAGGTCATCTATGGTGCATCATACCACGGGCCTTTGTTGATTCAGAATTCTGGCCGGGCAGGCTAAACCCCCTACGCACAATTTATATCAAACGAAGTCCAGGGGTAGAACATGGTGCTCCGCCGGACGCAACGCCCGTGAAGTGTCACTCATCTCATCCCGCTCAGCCACCACGAGGTTACCAGTCGGGCATGGCCCTTCCGGCGCCCTGTAAGATTCTGCCACATGATAGCTCACGCGCTCTTGTGCCGTCGTGCGATCGCCCAGATGCGCCAGCACCTGATCCAGAAAATCTTCGAGTGGTTGCAAACCCTGTGCGGCCCCGTTCTCGTCCGGGGCTACCCCAAAAGCACCCAGCCCCGGCAGAATTTCATGGAAAAAACCCTTGAACTTCTCGGCCACGACATGTCGACCCGGATACAGAACATAGGCGCCCTGGGAACGCTTGATCGCATCCCGGTAGGCATGCATTTTCAGCAGGTCCTGCCGTTTGTAGTTTCCCTCTTCGCTCTCCTCATCTGCATCATTCGCACCCGTCTGCCCAAACAGGCTTTCAAGGTCTTCTACCCTGTATTTGGCGTCGAAATGGACATGAACCAGCAATTCCAGCCTTGCAGCTTCCTCCTCATTGAAACTCTCCGGCCAGAAAGTCAATGTGTAATCCGGGTGCAGACGGCGGGTCCAGCTTCCACAGGCATGACGCTCCGTAGAGGCATCAAAGCGGCGGTTGTAATCAAACCGAGCCTTGAGCTGGCGGCTTTGACCTGAAAATGTGCCATAAAATGGCCCCAATGAAGAACCTTTTCGTAGGCGAAGATTTGGCGAACCATCTTCAAAACCTTCCACCAAATCCTCAACTTCAGGCCGTTTGCCGCCGCCACATTTCTTAAAAAACCAACCCAGCAATTCAAAAAAAAGCCAGTACTCGTACAGGCTGGCAACATCGCGTTTGCCTGCCCGGAATAAATCCTCACCACCTTCCCATGAAAGCTCAGCCGCACTATGAAATCGCAACCACCAACGTAGCATCTCGCGATACCCAGCCTTGCGCTGTAGCACCGGACTGCCCAACGGTGCGAAACGCATCTCGCCCACTTCGCCAAACAGGCTATGCCCCAGCCAATCCTCCACCTTTCCAACCAAACGGCGAGACAAGTCACCCGATGCACCCCAACCTTGGCAGGCCTCAAACACACATGACGAGTGAGTGAGAAATGCGCGAAACTCTATGAGAGCAAATTTTACAAACCGGTTCTCCGGTATGTCGAGGTGCTGGGATTTCCGTGGCACCAGAACCTGCTTTGAAACCGATTGTAACCCTGCCTGCCTTTGTAGTGCGTGTGATGCCGGGACAAGGCTCCTGGGATGTTTTTTCAAGAGTTGCTGCACCACCGCTGGTGTCCAACGGATTGGGCGGTTGGTGGAAATAGACTCACTTACCGCTAAGAGTCGCTGGTGGGGAAAACTGAGGATGCGCCTCATTGCGGCAGAAAAATCTGTGCTATCTAGCGTTTCCCGCAATAGCTCCAGTTGAATCTGCAGCCACCCTGCATCGGTTCGCTGCTCGAATGTCGAGCGGAAACCAGTTTTTGCCGAACTACGGGCATCCGCCACCAAGCCCATCATTTCTTCCGCCAGCCGCCGTAGCATGCCACGGTATTCCGTCCGGTAATCCAGCTTCAGTGAGCGTACATCCAGCATGGCTGAAGCCACAGCTGATTTGGTGTTGTCCACCACGCCTTCAACCAATTCCAGCAAGATTGTTCCACAAAACGAACGGGTTTCGATCTGGCCTGCATCCGGCATTCCATCAATCCCCAGACTCCGACGACGACTGGAAAGACTGCAACGCAGGCGTAGGTCATCCCCATGGATCGCGGTCACTTCATATTCATACCGTTCCGACTCACGCAACTGAATTACTGTTTCACCATGCTCATGGGCGTCTTCCTGCCATGTTTCTATGAGGGGTGCCAGCAATGCATTCGCTGCATCCTTCACGGGCATCAAGGTAACATGTGCCAGCAAAACTCCGGCTTGCGAGCGAAACGAAATCCTTGCATCGGAAAGAGCACGCATCGGCTCAGGCCTCGGCGAACGAAGTAAAACCATTATCCAGCAAAAGTCGCCACATCCGGCCAATCTTCTCCGCACTCAGTGGGTACGGTGCGTCAGGTGGCACAGTCCGGGATGGTTCCCCTTTTTTGTCGGATGAGCGCGCCGCTTGATCGGCTGCTGCTAAGGGGTTCGCACCGCGCTTCGCTTTGTCATTCACGCAAAGGAACCATAAGGTTTTTAACAGCGGGCCCAGCTTGGCCCTTGATCCATGCAGTTTTGGCAAAAACTTCTGGAAAACAATGCAATCCAGGGCAGAGGTGACCCAGGTAGAGTCGCCGTTAATCGGGTTTGTCAGCAACTGATAAAAATGTGCAAAGCGCGCCGCTTCATGAGCGACACGGTAACCAAATTCTAAACCATGGCCTTGCAATGCTGTGAAAAAATTCACCAACTCATTGTGAAACAAACTGTTGCCACTGAATGATAAAGCCTGTGTTTCCAGAGTAGCCGCTTGAAAGTGTGCGCCGAATTTGGCCCCACCACCATCCAGTCTGGCAAGATTTGGTTTTATAGGCTGTTTGAGAAATGCCTCCAGATCTTGCGTTTCCAGGCGAAATTCAATCACATTGGCGCGGTCCAGTACTTTTGGGGAAAACATGTAAGTTGTTTCGTCCACATTCACCGTACCAATGATGAACAGGTTTTTTGGCAAGTGGATACCACAGGGAATCGCCAGTTCATTACTTTTCCGTTCGCCCCCCTGATACAACGGGATAATTTCCTCTGACTCAAGCGCCGAAAGCACATCCGAAAAATATCTCTCCACATGCGAAAGATTCATTTCGTCCAGAATCATGAAGTGAGGAATATCGGGCATACTTTTAGCGTGTAGCATCAATTCGAGGGCTGGTTTCAATACATACACTTTTGCATCCAAACCATCCGGATAGCCGAAAATATTTTCATTCCCAGTCCAGTCAGCACCCACCGGAATAACAGCATGGCAGGCTAATTTGGTTTCGGCTGTCTTGCTATTCAAAACCGCCATTCCCGCAGCTTTTAGCTGTGTTTCAAAGGAATGCAATTGCGGGCTAAACTTGCTCTTGGAACTCACCGCTTCGCGGAGAGACCGGGCTGGGATATTTTTCGGGTCAGGAAGGGTCGCCATGTAGACCACCCATTCACTGATGAGCTCGCGTGGAAGGACTACCTTGATCGCCTTTTCCTCATCCATGTCATTCCAGAACTCGATAGCCAGGCTGTCTGACTTTTTCACATGGTAGACAATGCGATCTGCAGCGATGGACGCCCCAACAAAAAAAGGATCATAGGGCACTGCCGGGGGTGTCAACCAACGGGCGATGGCCTGAACCAGTTTAGTTTTTCCTGAACCACTCAAGCCCGTCGCAATGAGTAACGGCTTACTGAGCAAAGCTGCTAATACCCTAAGGGCCAGTGGGTGATTGACCCGCAAGCCCGCATTATGGGTATCACCGCAAAACTGTTTGACCATGTTGCCTAAAATAGAAGACACCCGTTTCCCCCACCCTGTTTTGTAAACAGTAACCTGATAGCCCAAGTATAACTGCTATGGCTTGGGAATTGCTATTCGCAATAAGCTGCTCAGCAGTAACCGAGGGGAGCAAAACAAAGTATCCTACCCACTTTGCGTCCGGATTACCTGACCCGCCGGTACTGGCACTGCTCAAATCCTTGCGCCAATATCCTACTCCTTTCTATCATGCACTCATCCAGCCTCGCCACAAGCCACGCATTTGCTGAGTGTTTTTCTTTTTCCATGCAAAGGAGAATAAGATGGCTGCTTCCTTTGAGGTCTGGTTTGCGGCTTTCGATCGGGAATACTTGCGCCGCACTCATATCACCTGGGCTGAAGCAGGTGCCGGGGAGGAAAAACTGCGGCTGTACTTCTATGAGGGAAGCACGGCGCAGGAGGCCGTTCTGGCTGAGATTGAACACTTTGACCTGTTCGACAGCACTCAAGAGCCTTGGCTCCAAGCTTATACAAAATGACTGCGGGCCACCTCTCCCCCCAACTCACCCCGTGTAGAGGGTTTCGATGCGGTCGCCTTCGTTGAGGCGGAGGGGGCGGTTGAGGCGGTCGGGACGAGGGCCTTGTAGGTTGGAGGGGTAGTAGCCCCAGCAAAGCCTCAGGGACACCCGCATTCAAAGCAGCTATCAGGATATTGGCTTCTTTTTTCTGGATACCGTACACATCACGGATCAATGAGCTGCATCGGAATTTCTCAGCGTAGATCCCTGCCCCGTAACCAGCCAGCAACTGCGACAGCTTTTCTTCCAGCGGCGACATAGCAATTTCCGGGCATATGGGTGGGGGGTTATCTGTGGTGCCGGCTGCCGCCGGAAGGAGGGAACCTGCCGGATGGGCTGTTGGCTGGGGGAGGCTTCGATCACACCGCCGCGGGCTGCCGCATCATCACCTGGGCCGGGTTGATGGCGTTGTACTTGCCCTTGTTGGCGGTGATCTCAAAGGCCTGGTCGACTGATTCCAGGCCGTGCAGGACATGCGTGATGGTCCCCTTCAGGCTGACCCGCCCGGTAGCCACTAGGCGAACGGTGTGCTCGAGATGTGCCTGGGTGCTGATATCGGGGAACAGGTAGCGCAGGCTCCGCTCGCGGAAAATATCGATGTCCAGCTCCAGGGGCCCGCCATACCAGGCGACGCCGATGATTTTGCCGCCGGAACGCACCGCATCCATGGCTTGCAACAGCGTCTGGCTACCGGCCATCCCCTGCCTGGGGCTGCCGCCGGCGCATTCAAAGACCACATCGGCCCCGTTGCCGCCGGTCAGGGCGCGGATGGATGACACCACATCGCAGGTGCGGGCGTTCAAGGCATGGTCGGCACCCAACTGCCGGGAGACCTGGCACGATTCATCGCGCACATCCACCGTGATGATCCGCCCGGCGCCGCTGATGCGGGCGATTTGCAGACACTCCAGCCCCATGCTGCCCTGGCCGAGAATGACGACGGTGTCACCCATGCCGATGTCTGCCGTCTCCACCGCCGCCACACTGTCGCTAAGAGATTGCAGGCAGGCCGCCTCGCTGTCGCTGATGCGGTCGTCGACCTTCACCAGCGAAATTTCCGGCAGCAGGGCCACCTCGCTGAAGCAGCCAGGCTGGTCGAAACCGATCACCGGCCCCTTGCGGCAGAGATGGCTTCTTTCCGACAGGCACAGGGGGCAATTTTCGCACGGCAACTTGGCGCGGGCCGCTACCCGATCCCCCACCTTGAAATGGCTGACACCCGGCCCTACCTCGCAAATGCGCGCGCAGAACTCGTGCCCGAACAACTGGATGGGCGCCGAGGTCTCCAGCCGCCGCCTGACCCGCTCGTAGGCCAGAGTGGGGATGCCAAAAGCCAGTTGCGCCTCGGTGACACTAGGCTGCACACACAGCGGGTGAACCAGCACATGCCGGGGCAGAACCGCCGGCACCGGCACCTCATCGAGACGGAAATCGCCAAAACCGTAAAATCGCCAGGCTTTCATCACCAACTCCCGATGGTTTTATCTGTTTTTTTTCAAGCGGGCCGAAGCCGCCTGGTGTCAGTGGGCCGTGAACTTCTGCAAACTATGGCAATCAGGCGCGACCAGCCCGCGGTTGCCACCCGCCGACATCACCACCTCGGCCACATAGAAATCCCCGCGCGAATCGACACAAATGTCGTGCGGGGCGAAAAAATCACCCGCGGCGGTGGGAGTGTCACCACCGCCCCAGCGGGCCAGCGGCAGGCCATGCGGATCGAGCAGAGTCACCCGCCCGCCTGTTGCCCCAGGGAAAGGGGCCGTGGTGCCGGGCCACATGCCGGCGCGGTAGCCCAGTTCGGCCACCAGCAGGTTGCCCGAGGCATCACAAGCGATCTGGCAGGGCCGGGCGATATCGGTCCAGGTTTCGAGGAACTCGCCCTCCGGCGAAAAAAACTGGATGCGGGAGTTTTCGCGATCCGCCACACAGACCCTGCCCAGGCCATCGATGGCTATGCCGTGCGGCACATGAAACTGGCCAGGCCCCGCGCCCGGAGAACCCCAGGAGTGCAGCAACCGGCCCTGCGCCGAGAATTGGTGAACCCGGGCATTGCCGTAGCCATCGGTCACATACAGGTCGCCACCCGGCGACACCGCCACATTGGTGGGAAAATAAAAGGGCGGCCCGGCATGGCGGATGGTGCGGTAATCGATACCGGTGGCGCCGGTGTCGCCGGGCGTGCCGCTGGTGCCCAGGGTCAGCAGCAAACGGCCATCGGGGGTGAATTTCCGCACGGTGTGGTCGAGGTCATCGGTGCAATAAACCGCATCATCCGGGCCGATGGTGATGCCGTGGGGCCGGGCGAACACCCCTTCGCCCCAGGCCGTGATGAAGGTGCCATCAGGGTCGAAGACCATGACGGGATGCTCGCCCCGGTTGAAGACAAAGACCCGGTCACGGGAGTCTGTGGCCACCGCGGCCACCTCCGTCCAACCCCATCCCCCGGGCACCCTGGCCCAGCGATCACTGGCTGAAAAATGCATGCGAAAGCGCCCTTGCTGGTTTTTGCTGGTTGAAGCTGATGGCCCACAGCCGGGGGCAGACAAGTCCCGCCACACCGGAACTGCTGCGGCTTATTTCTCAGCCTTTTGCTGGTGGAAACCGGTGGTTTTCAGGCGAATGCGGTGCAGGCCCTGATCAATTGTCACATAGAGGGTGCTGGCCTCGGCGCCGATGCCAAACTCGACATTGCTGGGTATCCCCTTCCAGTCGGCAAAAAGGCCGGTCTGGTTGACCGGGCCGGTGGGGATGAAGGCCTGTTCCTTCCCGGCCGGGCTGATGACGAGGATACCAGGCCTGGCCAGGCTGCGGGCCGCCACATAGAGGTTGCCCAGGGTGTCTACCCGCATGCCATCACTGCCATTCTCCTTGCCAAAATCATAAAGGGTCCGGCGTGGCCCATTGACCCGCCCCTCGGCATCGAGGGGGAAAGCATGGATTTTCATCGCCCCCCGCTTCGGCTCGGGATCGCTGGGTGAGAGGCGGTTGCCGCCATTGTTGTGGTCGGCGATATACAGGGTGCGCTGATCGGGGCTGAGGGCGACGCCGTTGGGTTTTTCGACCTCATGGGTGATCTCGATGACGGTGCTGCCATCGGCCTCAAGCCGGTAAACCGCCTCATGGACCAGTTCCCGGGGTTCGGAGCCTGAATAGCGCGGGTCCGTGAAATACAGCCGGCCCTTGCCGTCGAGGCACAGGTCGTTGGGGGAGTTGAACCGCTTGCCCTGGTAGCGGTCGACGATCACCTCACTTTGGCCGGTCTGCAGGTTCCAGCGCCTGATACAACGCTTGCCACCATCGGCGCCATCGCAGGAGAGAAGGTTGCCGGCCCTATCGAAGGCCAGGCCGTTGGATTTGCCGGCATTCCTGGCAAAAATCGTGGTCTTGCGGGTGCGCGGGTCAAAGTGGAGGATCATGCCATTGTCTTTGCCAAAAGCCAGATCCGTGAAGTAGATGAAACCATCCGGGGCGACAGCCGGGCCTTCGGTGAGGCCGCTGTTGAGCTTCTCCACCCGGGTGTGGAGCAGCTCCAGTGCGGCCCCGGGCGGGAGGATGGGGTTTTCGGCCCGTTCGTCCGCCTCGGCCCCCCTGGCACTGTGGCCCACCCCGGCAAGGGCCACCGCCAAAGAAGTCAGTGAAAAAAATAGTTTTCTCATGACAAAATCCCTTTCACAACAGTCGGTTCAATCACCCCGGTGAGTCGCTCTCGCAGGCCATTGTCCATGACGAACAACTGGTCATGACGCAGGCCCAGCAAATGGAGGATGGTGGCGTGCCAGTCAGCCACGCTGACCTTGTCCTCCACAGCGGCCAGGCCGATTTCATCGGTGGCCCCATAGGTGGTTCCACCCCGGACACCCGCGCCCGCCATCCAGGTGGAGAAGGCGTTTTTGTTATGATCCCGGCCCGCTTTGCGCTCATCCTTGTCCGGCCCCAACTGGGCGATGGGCAGCCGGCCAAACTCCCCGCCCCAGACCACCAGGGTGCTGTCAAACAACCCGCGCTGCTTCAAGTCCAGCAGCAGGGCGGCAGTGGGCTGGTCGGTGCGCTCGCAGGCCTTCTTCATATCGGTGGCCAGCCCGGTGTGGTTATCCCAAATCTGGCCGTTGATATACAGTTGCACAAAGCGCACACCACGCTCCACCAGCCGGCGGGCGATGAGGCAGCGGCGGCCATAAGAGTCGGTGGGCTCGCTGCCGATGCCGTACAGGGTACGCACCGCCTGGCTCTCGCGGCTGATATCGAGAGCATCGCTGGCCGCCAACTGCATGCGGGCCGCCAACTCGTAGCTGGCAATGCGGGCGGGCAATATATCCTGGGCCGGGCGTTTTTTTTGATGCAGTTGGTCCAGCCTGCCCCGCAGCTCTCCCTCGGCGCGGGCGATATCCGCTGGCCAGTCAAAGTCGGGGCGCAGATTCAGCACCGGCGATCCTGTGGGGCGAAACCGGGTGCCCTGGTAGATGGGCGGCAAGAACCCGGCCTGCCAGTTTTCCACGCCGTTGACAGGCAATCCCAGCGGATCATCGAGGACCACATACGCCGGCAGGTTCTGGCATTCGCTGCCCAGACCATAAACCACCCATGACCCCAGGGTGGGCCGCCCCGGCCCCATTTTGCCCGACTGGATCAGATAGACCGCCGGCTCGTGGGTGAGGTTGGTGGTGTGCATGGAACGGATAAGCGCCAGGTCATCGACATGCCTGGCCAGGTGCGGCATGGCATCGGAAACCCACATGCCACACTGCCCATGCCTGGCGAACCGGAACGGGCTGCGCATCAGCGCGCCGGCACTCTGCGGGCTTTCCACCTCGCCAGCGATCTTGTCGAAGTATTTTTCACCATGATGCTTGTCGAGGAAAGGCTTGGGATCGAACAAATCCATCTGGCTGGGGCCACCATTCATGAAAAGGTGGATGACCGATTTGGCCTTGGGGGCGAAATGGGGGCGGCGGGGCTGAAAGCCTGTGAGGGAATCAGCGCCCAGCTTTTTTTCCTGGCTGAGCAGCCAGGTGAGGGCCGCCCCGGCAATGCCACCGGGAACGCCCTGGAGCCAATCCCGGCGGGTCATCGCCCGCGCCAGAATGTCTTTCACCTCAGTCATGCTTGCCACCCGTTTGCCTCCACCACCCCGGCGCGCCCTCGGCCTGTAACCAGCCAGCCTCAATCCACATATAAAAATCCGGCGGAATTCAGCAGCGCATGACAATAGGAGGTCAGCGCTTTGTGCCCGGCCGCCAGCGGATCGCCACCCGGTTGGCTGGCCCAGGCCGCGGTCACCTCCCCGAGGAATGCCACACCCAGCGCCACCTCTTCCGGGGTGGGTGGGCGGCTGAGGGCGATCTGATGGGCCAGGCTGATTTGTCTGTCACGGTCTGGCTCAGCCGCCAGCCGTTTCGCGAAGCCACCGGCCAGTTCAAACACCATGGCATTGTTCAACAGGTGCAGCGCCTGGGGTGCGACCATCGACTCGCCCCGTTCCAGACAATTGGGATTCATCTGGGGAAAATCAAAGTTCTCCAGGTGCGTGGCGATCTGCTTGCGCGCCTGTCGCACATAGACCAGCCGGCGCCAACCCGCTCCGGTGCCGGTGGGGGTGATCAGACCATCCGGCCGGCCCTGGACCTTGTCACCCGGACCGTAAGGGGTTTCGTTCAGGCGGCCGGCGACCAGCAGCATGGTGTCATACAGTGCCTCGGCATCGAGGCGCACCATAGGCATGCGTGAGAGCAGGCTGTTGTCGGGGTCGAGCCGCACCCGGTCCTCTTCCAGCGCGGAGCTTTGCCTGTAGGTGGCGCTGTTCATGATGAGGCGGTGCATCGCCTTCAGGCTCCAGCCCTGACGCTCGTACTCGAGGGCCAGCCAGTCGAGCAATGCCGGGTGGGTGGGGGGTGTGCCCGCCTTGCCAAAATTCCCCAGCGAGCGGACGATGCCCGCGCCAAAGTGGTGTTTCCAGATCCGGTTCACGGCCACCCGGGCGGTCAACGGGTGACCGGGGCTGGTCAGCCAGCGGGCGAAAGCCAGGCGCCGGCCTGTCTGGCGCGCACCCGGCCAGGGGGGTCGCACCGCAAACGGAGTTTTGCCATCGGTCAACACCGAAGGCACCCCCGGCCCGACCAGTCGGCCTGCCAGCATGGGATCGCCCCGCTGGTGGATGTAGGTGGGCGAGGGGCGGCCGCGATCCCAGAGGGCTTGCACCCTTGGCTCTGGCTGGCGCTTTGCCTCCAGGGCATCCAGACGCGCCTGGGCTTCGAGGACCACCTTGAGATAACCGGGGTCAAAGGCCTTCAGGGCCGAGCCGTCCGGGTTCAGGCGTTTTTCATACTGGGTGGCCAACAGTCGCTGCGGCTCGCTGCGTTTTTCCGGCGGGGTTGCGAGCAGGGTTCGCAACTCACCTGCCAGGGCTGGTGGGAGCAGAGCCAGCTCCTTCTCCCGTATTTTTGTGAAGAGGGCCAGGCGCTTCATTTCCAGCGCCTCTTTCACCCCGGTGACCTCCCTGGTGATTTCAGCCTGGCTTTTTTCCCAGGCCCGCCTCTCGGGGGTGGTGACGAACGGCAGGTGTCGCCCGGTCTGGGTGTCCTGACTCAGCGGCCCGATGCCGGGTTTGACTTCGGGCTTGAGCCAGTCGTGCTCATCCAGCGCCCCTTTGAAGATGTCCAGCAAACGAAAATAATCCCGGTGCGGGATCGGATCAAACTTGTGGGTGTGGCAGCGGGCGCACTTCAGGGTGAGCCCCAGCACCGCCGAACCCAGCACATCGATCTCGTCGGCAATCACCTCCATGCGATCAGGCACATAGCCGGTGATGTTGGCCCAGGTGGCGTCGGGGACCATACGCAGGAACCCGGTGGCCACCAGGTTGTCATGGATTTCAGGCGTGATCTCCGGGGCATGCTCGTAGTCGGCCAGTTCGTCTCCCGCGATTTGCTCCAGCAGGAACCGGTCATAGGGCTTGTCGGCATTCATGGCCCGGATGACATAATCACGGTAGCGCCAGGCATAAGGCCGGGGCAGGTCCTGTTCGCGCTTGCCCTCGGAATCGGCGTAGCCCGCCGCATCCAGCCAGTACCGGCCCCACCGTTCGCCGTAGCGGGGCGAGGCCAGCAGCCTGTCGATCATCTGGCGATACGCATGGGGATCTTTATTGGCGACAAATGCCGCCAGCTCGGCTGGTTCCGGTGGCATGCCGGTCAGGTCGAAACTGGCCCGGCGCAGCAAAGTTGCCCGGTCGGCTTCCGGTGCGAAACCCAGCCCCCGGGCCTCCAGGCCCTGGAGGATGAAAGCATCGACCGGGCTGGCGACCCGTTTGGCGGTGTCGGGTAATTGCGCTGGTCTGGGAGCGCGAAAGGCCCAGAAGTCGCGGTCTTTGTCGCTGACCAGGGGATCAGGAACGGTGCTGGCGATATCTGGCTGGATAGCCACCTCAGGCGCGCCCAGGGCGATCCAGCGGGCCAGCAGGTCGGTCTCAGCGCCCTCCATCGGCTTGACGCTGACCTCCACCAGCCGGTCATGGGGGGGCATTTGCCCGGCCTGCACTTTTTGCAGCATCCGGCTGGCATCGGGGTTGCCGGCCACCAGGGCAGGCCCAGACTTGCCACCACGCAGCATGCCAGCCCGGGTTCGCAGGTCCAGCCCCGCCTCCTGACGATGGCCGCCATGGCACACCGAACAGCGCCGCAGCATGATGGGGATGATGTCGTGCTGGTTGGGGGGGATCAGGCCATTAGCTGGTTGCCCCGTTGCCCCGGCGGCGCCCGCCGCGATCCAGCGTTCCAGGACCAGAACCTGGGGCGGGGACAGCACATCCTTTTTTGCCGGGGGCATTGCGCCGGTTTTCACCTTTTGCAGCAACAGGCTCTTGTCGGGGTGGCTGGCAACTATTCCTGGCCCGGACTCGCCCCCGCGCAGCATGGCGGCAACCGTCCGCAAATCCAGGTCGCCCTTACGCGCGGTCTCACCATGGCAGCGGAGGCATTTTTCGCGGAGGATGGGCAGGATATCGGTATCAAAGGCGGGAACGCCAGCCCCGGGTGGCGGTTTTTTGGCCGGGGTTGCCGCAGCGAGATTCTGCGCCATGGCCGGGGTCTGGAGCAGTAGGCCGACCAGAATGATCACGGCAGTGGCTATCCGGCACAGCAGCATGATTGACCTTTATGCTCACTTGCAGAATGATTGACCGGCAGCAATGCGGCCATCAGCCGGCATGGCTGGGGCAACCCGACAAATAATCCCGTGGGAGTAGACTACCCGCTTGCAGGGCGGGATCAAGCCATTTCGTCTCAGGGACCTGTTTTTCCTCCAGCAAGACTACCAAGGCCACTTTGTGGAAACTGGCTGGCTTTTCCCCTGGGCTGCCAATCGGCGGGACACCTGATTCAGCGCCCTTGTCTCATTTGGCCCCATGGAGCAGGGCCCAACATATTAAATACCCATTTACCCCATTTTTACTTCACCACACCAATTCTTCACATAAAACTCACATTTCAACCAACTCACCCCACGGGTTGTTCCCCTAGCATAAGATCTTATGTCTTGGGTCCAGGGAATGCCTGGATGGGGTGGTGCCCGGGAGGGTTGTGGAATGTTGCGTTTTTATGGTGGCTTGTTGCTGGGTGCTGTGGTTCTGGCCGCAGGCTGTTCCGGCAAGTCGAAGCAGGTGAAGCTCAGTGCCACGGGTTCCAGTTTTGCGCTGCGTCTGATGGAGGTGTGGGCCGCCAAAGCTGCGCCGACAGGTGTACGGGTGGATTACATTTCCACCGGCTCCACCAAAGGCATCCAGGACATGCTCAACGGTGAGACCGACTTTGGCTGCACCGATGCTCCTTTGACAGCCGAGCAGATGGAGAAAGGTGGCGGTAAAGACAAGGTAACCCACATCCCGCTGGCCATGGGAGCGGTGGTGGCCGTTTACAACCTGCCAGGCCTGGGCGAGAATCGTCTCCGTCTGGATGGGAAGGTTTTGGGGGACATCTATCTGGGGCTGATCAAAAAATGGAACGATCCCGCGCTTGTCGCCCTGAATCCTGACCTGAAGCTGCCCGACACGCTCATCACCGTTTGTCGTCGTTCCGATGGCAGCGGCACCACCTACATTTTCACCAGTTATCTGTCCGGCGCCAGTCCGGCCTTCAAGGAAAAAATCGGCGCCGGCACCCAGCCTGCCTGGCCTTCAGGCGTGGGCCAGGGCGGGCCGAAGAATGATGGTGTGGCCGCTCTGGTGGAGAGTACACCCGGCGCGCTGGGCTATGTGGAGCTCACCTATGCCCTCGACAAAAAGAAGTTGCGGCAAGCCCTTCTGAAAACCGCCACGGGTGACGAATATGTGGAGGCCTCGCTCGAATCGGTGACGGCCGCCGCCGCCAGGGCCAACATCCCCGACAACATGATTTTTTCCCTGGTGAATATCGAGGGGCCAGGCATTTATCCCGCCTGCGGCGTGGTCTGGGCGGTGGCCAAGACCACTTCGCCGAAAGCGGATGGACTGAAGCAGTTCCTGACATGGGCGCTTGGCAACGAGGGCCAGAGCCTGGCAGCCCCTGAGCATTATGCGCCTCTGCCACCCGCTGTGGCAGAAAAAGCGCTGCTGTTGGTGGAAAGGCTCTCCGCGCGCTGACCGACACGGCACCGCCTCATCCGCGCGCCGACTCCTTTCCCTGAGAATCCGGAAGCATGGCCAGTCCACCCATCCTCTCAGTCGGCAACACGCGGCCCGGCCAGCGCCGCGGTGCCATCAGTTCGCAGCTATTGCTTTGGTCAACAACGGCTGGCGCGGCAGTCTTTCCCGCTGTCGCCGCCCTGCTGATGCTGATTCTGCTGATGGAATCGTGGGAATCGCTGCAACTGCTGGGGCCATCGTTTCTGGTGGGCAGCGAATGGAATGTGCAGGAAAGACGCTTCGGCGCCCTGCCTTTCATCTATGGCACCCTGGTGACCAGCGCCCTGTCCATCCTGATTGCCGTGCCCCTGGGTGTTGGCGCTGCGGCTTGCCTGGCTGAAATCGCGCCACCCTGGATACGCCTGTGGGCCACTTTCCTCATTGAACTCCTGGCGGCTATTCCCTCGGTTGTTTATGGCTTTTGGGGTGTTTTCTTTCTGGTTCCGGTGCTGCAACCGGTATTCGAGGCCCTGGGGGCGGGCGGTGCCGGCGGGCGGGGGCTGTTCACTGCCGGCCTGCTGCTGGCCCTGATGATCATCCCCTACATCACCGCCCTGAGTTACGATGCCATCCGCGCGGTCCCCAACGCCCAAAGGCAGGCAAGCCGGGCCCTCGGCGCGAGTCGCTGGCAGACGATCTGGAGCGTGGTGCTTCCCAACGCCCGGTCTGGCATCCTGGGAGGCTGTCTGCTGGGCCTGGGCCGGGCCATCGGCGAAACCATGGCGGTGGCGATGGTCATCGGCAACGATCCCCGTATTGGCTCGCTCCTGGGACTTGGCTACTCGATCCCCTCGGTGCTGGCCAACCAGATGCCCGGCGAAAACCGCATGCACCGCAGCGCCCTGATCGCCCTGGGTCTGGTGCTGTTCCTCATCTCGCTCGCCATCAATGTTTTCGCCCGCTGGATTCTGCGGGCGGAAAAAAAAGTGCGCTCCGGCAAGCCGGGCAGGAATCCTCCCGCCGCCCCGGCCACACCGCCCGACCCGGTTCCCCTCGTCAAACCAGGCTCTTCCCCTCTGGAAACCGGCCTGCCGCATCTGGCAGGCAAGCAGGTCTTCAACCGCCGGGTGAACCTGGTGATGACCTTTGTGCTTGGCATGTGCGTGCTGATTATCCTGGTGCCACTCTTCCATATTTTCGGGTATGTCACCTGGACGGGTGCCAGCAACCTGAGTGTGGAATTCTTCACCCACGACCTGTCAGTCCCTGCTGCCAAGGGGCTTGGTCATGCCCTGCTGGGCAGTCTCCTGCTGGTGCTGGTGGCCACAGTGATGGGAACGCCCCTGGGAATGCTGGGCGCCATCTACCTCACGGAATACCGCAAGTCACGCCTGGCGCATATCACCCGGTTTGTCGCCGACCTGCTGGTAGGCGTGCCCTCGGTTCTGGTGGGCCTCTTCATCTATGCGCTACTCATCCAGCCCGCGAGCGACCCGGATTGTCCCCTCTGGAATGTGCCTGTGGTGTCGCAGGGGCTCTGGCTGCTGAGCCAGGCAGGCTGGCTGGTGCCGCATCCCACAGGCTGGGCCGGCGCTGTGGCCCTGGCGGTGATGCTGATGCCTATTGTCCTGCGAGCCTCGGAAGAGGCCCTGCGCACCGTGCCCGAAGCTATCCGCCGCGCCAGCTATGCCCTGGGGGCATCCGCCGCCCAGACCGTGGTGCGGGTGATTGTGCCCGCTGCCGCCACCGCCATGGTCACCGGGGTCTTCCTGGGCATGGCGCGCATCGCCGGGGAAACAGCTCCGCTGCTTTTCACCGCCGGTTCGTCGAATTTCTGGGCGGATGAGGGCATGGGTGAAAAAATGCCTTTCCTCACCTACTACATTTATACTTATTCCACCGGTGACCAGGAATCAGACAAGCGGATGGCCTGGGCCGGCGCTTTTGTCCTGCTGTCGTTTGTGATGCTGGTGAATATCGGCATGCGGCTTTTCTCGGGCCGACGGGATGTCGCCTCCAGCCGTAGCCAATGATTTGCCTGACCACACCCTGACCTGAAACCACCAGGAGACGCCGCGCAAAAACATGCCCAGCCTGCCGCCCCCCAGCATAGAACCCATCACCAGCCCCCAGGTCGAGGGTACCCTGTCCGGCCACCGGAGAGGCAGATTATTTCTTCGTATCTTTGTGCCATTCTGCATCGGCTGGACGCTGCTACTGCTGCTCGGTGCCATCACCCTGGCCTGGTCTGGCCAGGCCCAGGAGGGCAAAGCCTGGGTCGCCCCGGTGGTTTTGCTGGTTGCCGCCCTTGCCGGCATCACTCTTGCGGCAGTCTTCGCCGACCGGATAGCCCACGCCATTTTCATTCCCCTGCGACAACTGGTGCGCTTTGCCGAGCGCACCGGACACGGCGAGACTGGCCTTTCCATCCACCTCGAACACGCTTCCGAATTGAGCATGCTGGCCCGGGCATTCAACCGCATGTCCGAACGGCTCGCCTCGCAAATCGCTCATATAGACCAGGATAGCGCCCAGCTTCGGGCCATCCTCGATGGCATGGTGGAGGGGGTTGTGGCCCTCGATGCCAACGAACGGCTGCTCTTCGTCAACGAACGCGCCATCCACCTGCTCGATCTACCCACTGACCGGCCTGAGGGTCGGCGTTTCTGGGAATTGGTACGGGTGCGGGAGATGCTCGACAGCGTGGGCCAGGCGTTGAGCGGTTCGGCAACGGTGCAGCGTGACATTGAATGGCCCGGTACCCCTCCCCGGAGCCTGGCGGTTCATGCCGCTCCCCTGCGCTCGGAAGATGACAGGCAGGTCCTGGGCGCAGTGGTGGTGATTCATGACAACACCGAGTTGCGCCGGCTGGAACTGCTGCGCCGTGACTTTGTGGCCAATGTCTCGCATGAGCTGAAAACACCACTCACGGTCATCAAGCTCTGCGCCGAGAACCTCGACAGTGGCGGAGCTATGGATGACCCCGAGGCACGCGTGCGCTTCGTCTCACAGATTTTGCAACAAACCGAGCGGCTCAGCTTTTTGATTGTCGACCTGCTCAGCCTGGCGCGGATCGAGTCCGGCAAGGAATCGTTCAATCCCCAGGCGATCGACACCGCCGAGGCGCTTGAAGATTGCGTAGCCCGGCACCGTGAGCAGGCTCTGGCGCGTCAGGTGAATGTGAGCGCCCAACCGGTGCGGGCCAACCTGTGGCTGTGGGTGGACGACGAGGCCCTCACCCAGGTACTCGACAACCTGGTCAACAATGCCATCAAGTACACGCCGGCGGGTGGCACGGTGCGGCTCTCTGCGCGACCCGGTTCCCAGGGACTGGCAGAACTGGAGATCACCGACTCCGGCACGGGTATTCCGGATGCAGACCTGGCGCGGATCTTCGAGCGCTTTTTCCGGGTGGACAAGGCACGCAGTCGCGAGCTGGGCGGCACAGGGCTGGGCTTGTCCATCGTCAAACACCTGGTCACCGCCAACCACGGCACAGTCCAGGCCCGCAGCAAGCCAGGGCTGGGCTCAACCTTCACGGTCAGCCTGCCTATGGTCACCGGGACGGAAGGGTGAATGACGCCGCCCACCAAGTGGGCTATCCCAGCAGCGCGATCCGGCTGCTTGACCATGCGCCAGCCGATCAGCCGGAAAGTCCCAGATATTCGCGCATATGGCGATCGTATTCCATGGCCGAAGCCTCGCTACTGAGATCGAGCCTTAGCTCATTGATCACCTTGATACTCTGATCCTTGAACCAGGAACCCCAGCAATCGGCGCAGACTCTGCGGAGAATCTCGGCGCCGACTTCATCAGGCATGGGGGGCTTTTCCAGCTGACGGGCCCGTTTCCCGGCATGGCACATCGACCGGGCGCAACGAAAGCCCGTTTCTGGCCCATCCGGCTCAGGGGCGGCGGCCGGTGCGGGGGGTTGCACACCCAGCGCCTCCAGCTCCTTGCCAATTTCGGAGGCCGGGATGCGGTCGCCCCGGGTGGTGGCCACCTCATGACCCACCATGAAAGTGGCGATGGCCTCGTCCTTGCGGCCCAGCGCCACCTGCGATTTGCCCAGCAAGAGAAAAACCTTGCTGAATTGCGGGCTCAGTTCCAGGGTCCGCCTGAAGGAACGGATGGCCTCATCGTGACGGTTCGCCTCTTGCAGCAACTGGCCGAGACGGTAGTGGCCCAATTCGTTGTCGCCATCGTCCTGCGCCATTTTGGAAAACTGGGCGATCCGCTCTTCAAGACTGTTCATCGACACTCCTTGGTTATGTCAGGTCCCGTTTATACTAGCGGTTTAATACCACCACCGGCCATGTTGCGATCCTTCACGCACCCGTTGGCCAGACCCTTCCCGGCGTGATAGGCTCCGTAAGCCGCCAGTTGAAAAACCACGATGAATCAACAGGCCAGCAACCTGAAAAAGGAGC
The DNA here is from genome assembly GCA_003669555.1 of Planctomycetota bacterium. Classification (GTDB taxonomy): domain Bacteria; phylum Planctomycetota; class Planctomycetia; order Gemmatales; family Gemmataceae; genus UBA6894. Next base: position 7,069 of record QWOS01000032.1, on the reverse strand, counting down.
ACCGGATGCGACTTGGATTGATCAACTCGGCATGGGCCCAGGCTGGCAGGGACACCACCTGGGGAATTCGGAAAACCCGTGAGATCGGCTTCGATTGTATCGATATCTTTGCCGACCCGCTGGATATCGACGCCATCGAGCGCAAGCTGATCCGCGTCGAGTGCGAAAAGGCCGGCCTGCCGGTGGTGAGCGTGGCCTGCGTGGCAGTGGGTCTGGTGGACTTCAATCCTTCGGTGCGGCGGTTCCATCAGCAGCGCTGCAAAGCCTATCTGGACATGACTTACGAGTTCGGCGGAGAGAACCTGCTGCTGGTTGTGGGTGAGTATATCTGGGAAAAGCAGGTCATCTCGCCGCAGGAGCAGTGGGACACCGCCGTTGGTGAGTTGCGCACCCTGGGTGACCATGCCGCCCGGCTGGGGCTGAAGATCGCCCTCGAACTCGAGCCATTCCCCATGGCCCTGCTGAACTCGGTGGACCGCATGGCTGATTTCCTCGACGCGGTGAACCATCCTGCGGTGCAGGCCAACATCGATATCTCCCATTGCGAACTGTCGCACACACCAGCGGCTGGGCTGGAAAAGCTGCGTGGCCGGGCCTGCCATGTGCATTTGTCCGATTGCGACGGGAAAGTCCACGGCGACCTGCCGCCAGGCCGGGGGGTGGTGGATTTCCTGCCCTACCTGAAAAAAATCGGCGACATGGGGGTGGGCGGTGCGGTCAGCCTGGAGCTGGAATACTCCCCCGATCCAGCCCGGATTGAAGACTGGGTTCGCGAAGCCTATCAGGTTACGGCCAGGCTGATGGCGCAGGCCGGCCTGCGCCCCTGAGACCAGGCGCAAATTCCATTTGGCTGCCTGTTGCGCGGGGTCACGCGCCCCCTTAGACTGGCAGCAAGGCAGTTTCGCAGGGATGTTCCTGCGGATTCCTCTCGAGAAATTGATCCAGAATTGGGAGAAAAGTGCGATGGCACGACGGATAAACCGGCGTAAATTCGTGGCGGGCAGCTCTGTGCTGGGCGCCGGCTTTTGGGTGGCTGGCGGCCTTACCGGCACAGCAAAGGCCTACCAGTCGCCACTTGAGAAGATCCGGATCGCCGGTATCGGCGTGGGTGGCAAGGGTTCCAGCGATATCGACCAGGCTGGCAACGCCGGCGATGTGGTCGCCCTCTGCGACATCGACGACGACCATCTGAACGGCAAAGCCGCCAGGTTCCCCAAGGCCGAGAAGTTCAACGATTTCCGCAAGATGCTCGAAAAACTCGACAAGAGCATCGATGCAGTGGTGATTTCCACTCCCGATCACACGCATGCTGTCGCCGCCGCCATGGCTATGCGTATGGGCAAGCATGTTTATGTGCAAAAACCTCTCACCCACACAGTGAAAGAGGCTCGTGTCCTGCGTGAACTGGCCAAAGAGAAAAAACTCTGCACCCAGATGGGCAACCAGGGCACCTCGGAAGACGGCCTGCGCAAAGCCGTTGACCTCGTGCGCGCTGGCGTGCTGGGCGATGTAACTGAATTCCATGTCTGGACCAACCGCCCGGTGTGGCCACAAAGCCCCGTCATCAAGGCCCGCCCCTCCGAGATCGAGGTGCCGAAGACGGTGCATTGGGATGAATTCCTCGGGCCGGCCCCGTTCCGCCCCTTCGCCGGTGATAAAACCCAGAAAGGCCGGTGGACCTACCACCCCTTCAACTGGCGCGGCTGGTGGGATTTCGGCACAGGTGCCCTGGGTGACATGGCTTGCCATACCGCCAACATGTCGTTCATGGCCCTCAAGCTGGGTTATCCTGTCTCCATCAATGCCGAGAGCGAGGACCTCAACCCTGAGACCTACCCCGCCTGGGCGCATGTGGCCATCGACTTCCCCGCCCGGGAAGACATGGTTCCCTGCACCATGCACTGGTACGAGGGCCGCAAGAACGGCAAGCTGGTCCATCCCCCCGAGGCCTTGCAGAAAAAGGTTCTCAAGCCTGGCGCCCGTTTGGTGGACAGCGGTTCCATTCTGGTGGGCACCAAGGCCATTCTGCATTCGCCCAACGATTACGGCGCCGCCTTCCAGCTTTTCACGCTGGACGGCCAACCGATGGAAACCCCCAATGTGGAGAAAAAACTCCCCCGCAACGGCCAGGGTGACCAGGGTCAGAAGAACGAGTGGATCCGGGCCATCAAGGAAGGCAAGCCGGAGATCGCCCTGGCGAACTTCGACTACGCCGGCATGCTGACCGAAGCTATCCTGCTGGGCAATGTGGGCATGAAAGCTGGCAAAAAGCTGGAGTGGGACGGCCCCGGCATGCGCTTCACCAATATGCCTGAGGCCAACCAGTGGCTGCATTACGAGTACCGCAAGGGCTGGACCCTGTGATGCGAATCAGCAAGCGCTGATTTTCCATGCGCCCGGCCCGACTGCTACAGTGGGCCGGGCGCTCTCGTTTTCTCCTTCCCTTCTCCCCGAACTCCTCACGAGGTCATTGGATGCGCCGCTTCCTGCCACTTCTCCTGCTCGGCATTGCCATCACCACCTCACCCGCCGATGGTCCGGGTGACAACCAGGTGGATGCGGTGCGGCCAGTCCCGCCCCTGGGCATCCCGGTCCCCGACGAGATGCGCAAGAAGCTCGAGGGGGGCCTCGAAACGCTCGCTCAGCGCATTGACAAGCTGGCGGGTGAGCTAAAAGGGAAGAAAAATGCCGATCTGCTGCCCGATGTGCGCATCTTCCACAAGGCGGTTCACGACGCCCTGAAATACAACGAGTTTCACGATATCAAAGAATTTTCGCTCGCCGGAAAACTGCTGGCCGAGGGTATGGCGCGCGCGGAGCAACTGGGCGAGGGCAAGCCCGCCTGGATCCACGCAACCGGCCTGGTGGTGCGCGCCTACGAGAGCCGCATCGATGGTAGCATCCAGCCCTATGGTCTGGTGGTGCCACCCGGCTACCGTGAGCACACTCCCTTCCAGCACCGCCTGGACCTGTGGGCCCATGGCCGTGGTGAAAAACTCAGCGAGCTGAGTTTCCTGGGTCAGCGCATGACCAGCCCGGGCGAGTTCACGCCCAAAGATGCCTTCGTGTTGCACCTGTATGGCCGCTACTGCTGCGCCAACAAGTTTGCCGGTGAAGTCGATGCCCTCGAAGCCATGGCCGATGTGAAAAACCGCTACCCTATCGATGTCAACCGGGTGGTGGTGCGCGGGTTCAGCATGGGCGGGGCGGCCTGCTGGCAACTGGCAGTGCATTATCCGGGCATTTTTTGCGCCGCCGCGCCCGGTGCGGGTTTTAGCGAAACCCCTGATTTTTTGCGGGTCTTCCAGAACGAGGTGATCACACCCAACCCCTGGGAAAAAAAACTGCTGCACATGTACGACTGCACCGACTGGGTAGACAACCTGGGCATGCTGCCCACAGTGGCCTACTCGGGCGACAAGGACAAGCAGAAGCAGGCCGCCGACATCATGGCCGCCGCCGCTGAAAAACGCGGCCTGCGCCTCACCCACCTCATCGGTCCCGATACCGACCACCGCTACCATCCGGGCACCCGTGATGAGCTGAACCGGCGCATTGACTCCATCGTTGCCATCGGCCGCCCGCCTCTGCCAAAATCGGTGTCTTTCACCACCTTCACCCTGCGCTACAACCAGTGCCGCTGGTTGCAACTCACCGGCCTGGAAAACCACTGGAGCGAAGCCAAGGTGCTGGCCGCCATCGATGATTTGCAAAATCTCGTTACGATCCGGGTCCAGGGGGTGACTGACATGATGCTCAGCTTCAAACCCGGTGAAGCCCCCATGAGCATGGTGGGCAAAGGCCGTCTGGAGATTCACGACCTGGGCGGCCAGGTTACCCGGCTGGTGGTTCCAGGCGCCATGAGCGATCGCTCATGGCTGGTGCCCCTGCACCGGGTCAACGGACAATGGATGGCTGGTCCCCGACAGTCAGGGGCACTCCGCAAGGTCCCCGGCCTGCAGGGCCCCATCGATGATGCCTTCCTCGACAGTTTCCTGGTGGTCAAGCCCACCGGCAAACCCATGCACGAGCAGGCCCATGCCTGGGCGGAAGGCGAGCGCGAACGCTTCACCCGCGAATGGCGCAAGCAGTTCCGCGGCGAAGTGCGGGTGAAGGCCGACACCGAGGTCACCGAGGAGGATATTCGCAAGCACCACCTCATCCTCTGGGGCGACCCTGGTTCCAATGCTGTTCTCGCCAAAATCGCCGACAAGCTTCCGATTGGCTGGACCGCCGATGGCGTGCAGGTGGGTGGCAAGTCCTTCCCCGGCACCGACCATGCGCCTGCTCTCATCTACCCCAACCCCATGGCCCCCGGGCGGTATGTGGTCCTCAACAGCGGCTTCACCTTCCGCGAGTATGATTATCTCAACAATGCCCGCCAGATTTCCCGCCTCCCCGACTGGACCGTCTTCGACCTGAAGACCAGGCCTGGCAGCCGCTATGCGGGCAGGATTGCCGCCGCCGGGTTCTTCGATGAAAGCTGGAAACTGGCCAAGCAGGGGGAATGAGCCGATGCGCGAACTGGACGGTGCCTTCATCCACCCCACTGCACTGGTGGTGGGGGATGTGTTGCTGGGTGAGGGGGCGAGTCTCTGGCCGCAGGCCGTGGTGCGGGGCGATATCGCCCCCATCCGCGTTGGCGCCCGCACCAACCTGCAAGACGGGGTCATCGTCCATACCGAATTTGGGGTGCCGCTCGTCATTGGAGAGGATGTCGTGGTTGGCCACCGGGCGGTGCTGCATGGCAACCGCGTGGGCCAGGGCTGCCTGATCGGCATGGGCGCGATGCTGCTCTCGGGCAGCGATATCGGCGAGGAGTGCATCATCGCCGCCGGGGCGATTGTCACCGAAGGCAAAAAGATCCCGCCCCGCTCACTGGTGATGGGCATCCCCGGCAAGGTGGTGCGCCAGGTGACCGATGCGGAAATCGAGCATGTGAAAACCATCTGCAAACGCTACCGCGATCTGGCGATCCGGTACTCCCAGGGCGATTTCAAGGCGTGGTGAGCTGCACCAGGCGTTTGCGGGGCAGTTATGGGAGGAGACCGGGTTGACATAGCTGACCCGACTGGCCCGATGAACCTTTTTGAACAGCATGACCGGGTTGGCAATCAAGGCAACACGGTCAATCCAGTCTTCCCACCGCCAGGGAGCGCACCCATGGCCCATGCCGGGCGCCGGGATCGCGGCAAACCCCGTCAGCCTGTTCTGTAGCAACACCCCCTGCTGGTCGCGAAAGGGGGCTTGTACCTGGCGTTTCTGGTCTTTCCCAACCACCCCCCAATCCTTCCCCTGGATTACCGGTAAACCACAATAAGCCCTTTCGCCTGTTTTTTATCGGCATACAGTCAGGATTACCCGTCAGCTAGCCCCAAGGAACCCATGTTCGAACAAACCTTCAAAAACATCGATGATGTCCTCTGGAAAGACGCCGGCTGCACCAGCGAACTCGATTACACCGAGCAGACCTCGTGGCTGCTCTTTCTGAAATACCTCAACGCCCTCGAAAACGACAAAGCCACCGAAGCTGCCCTCGGCGGTAAAAAGTATTCGCACATCCTCGACGCACCCTACCGCTGGGAAGCGTGGGCCGCGCCCAAGGGCAAAGACGGCAAGATCGACCACAACACCGCCCTCACCGGCGACGACCTCATCCAGTTCGTCAACGGCAAGCTCTTCCCCTACCTGCACGGCTTCAAGGCCAAGGCCACCGACCGGCCCGACACCATCGAGTACAAGATCGGCGAAATCTTCGGCGAGATCAAGAACCGCATCCAGAGCGGCTACAACCTGCGCGAGATTATTGACGCGATCGACGAGCTGCAATTTCAATCGCAGACGGAAAAGCATGAGCTGTCGCATCTGTATGAGGCCAAGATCAAAAACATGGGCAACGCCGGGCGCAACGGCGGCGAGTATTACACCCCGCGCCCGCTCATTCGCGCCATTGTGCAGGTCTTGAATCCCCGGCTGGGCGAAACCATCTATGACGGCGCGGCGGGCTCGTGCGGCTTTTTCTGCGAGTCGTTTGCCTTCCTGAAGCAGACCTACCCCAAGCGCACCACGGCGCAGGACCGGTTTCTGCAAGAGAGCACCTTCACCGGGAAGGAAAAGAAGTCCCTGGCCTATGTCATCGCAATTATGAACATGATTTTGCACGGCATCGAGGCGCCGAATATCATCCACACCAACACGCTCGTCGAGAACCTCGCCGATGTGCAGGAAAAGGACCGCCACGACATCGTCATGGCCAATCCGCCCTTCGGCGGCAAAGAGCGCAAGGAGGTGCAGCAAAACTTCCCCATCCGCACCGGCGAGACCGCGTTCCTGTTCCTCCAGCACTTCATCAAGGTCCTCAAGGTCGGTGGCCGCGCTGGCGTCGTCATCAAGAACACCTTCCTGTCCAACACCGACAACGCCTCTGTCAGCCTGCGCCAGAAACTCCTCGAAGAATGCAACCTCCACACCGTGCTCGACTGCCCTGGCGGCACTTTCCAGGGTGCGGGCGTGAAGACCGTTGTGCTCTTCTTTGAGAAAGGCACGAAGACGCGCAAGGTGTGGTTCTACCAGCTCGACCCCGGCCGCAACATGGGCAAGACCAACCCGCTCAACGACGCCGACCTGGCCGAGTTCATTGAGCTACAAAAGACCAGAGCCGACTCGCCTAAAAGCTGGAGCGTGGATGCGGCGGCCATCGAACCGAAGACCTTCGATCTCTCCGTGAAGAACCCCAACGGCGGCGCGGAAATCGCGCACCGCAGCCCGCAGGAAATCATGGACGAAATCGCTATGCTGGATGCCGAGAGTGCGGAAGTGCTGGCCAATATCCGGGAATTATTATGAATGAACTGTCTGCCAACGACTACCCGGGGTTTCTTGTTGCAATCAAGACACGCATCCGGCAGGCGCAGTATCAGGCGCTGCGAGCGGTCAACGCCGAGTTGACTCGGCTTTACTGGGACATTGGCGAAACCATCCACCGCAAGCAGCAATCGCTCGGGTGGGGGAAATCCGTGGTGGAAACGCTGGCGCGCGACCTTCAGGCGGAGTTCCCTGGTCGCAATGG
>QWOS01000021.1 GCA_003669555.1 Planctomycetota bacterium | reverse complement strand
GATGCAGAAAACGCCGAGGGGGAGGACGATGAGGTTCATCCAGGTGGCCAGGTAAGTGAGCTGGGTGCGCAGGAAGAGGTAGCTGCATACCTCCACCACAACGACAAAACCCGCCATCTGGGCCGCCAGCCACAGGCCCGAGGCCAGGACGCGGCCCCAGTTTTTGCTGGCGATGCGGATGGTAGTGTCCAGCGCGTTGTACACCAGTCTTGTGGCGTCGCCTTGTTGCGAAGTTCGTTCGATGAACACGGAGCTCCCTTGACTTCAGGTAAACCAAAAGCAATCATGTACTTACATTGGTCGACCATAGACTTCGAGCAAAGCCGGGGAGCCAAACAGTGATCAAAAATTTGGTGAAGCATGGTAATAGTTGGGCGGTTGTGATCGATCGTCCCATCCTGGATTTACTCAAGATCGCTCCTGAATCCCAGATCGAACTGACCACCGACGGGAAATCCATTCGGATTGCGCCGGTCGATTCTGACGACAAGAAAACGAAGGTTCGCGCTGCGCGAGCCAAGGTGAATTCAAAGCATTCCAAAGCATTCAGGAAACTCGCTGAGTAATCGCTAATGCTGTTCCTGACAGTAGATGACATTCTGGAATCCCATCAAAACCAAATCGACACCTACGGTGGCAGTCATGGTGTCCGAGATATCGGCTTGCTCGAGTCTGCCATTGCTCAACCCGAGGCGAGCTTCGGTGGCCTATACCTTCACACAGACATTTTTGAAATGGCTGCTGCCTATCTTTATCATTTGGTGATGAACCATCCTTTCGTCGATGGGAACAAACGAGTAGGTTTGGAAGCAGCGCTGATCTTTTTGGAAATCAACGATGCAAACTTGAAAGCCAGTGACGAAGAACTGATTGATCTTGTCGTGAAGACAACAACCCGCCAAGTTGTGAAACGGGAAATTGCACAGTTCTTTCGATCCAATTGTATCTAGTGCTCAATCCCGGAATAAACTTCGGTTAGAGCAAATTTCACATTTGTGGAGTTACTCTAGAATGAAAAAATGGCAAAACACAGGGTGTTTTTTGGCAACGCTCTGTGCACTTTTATAAGAAGTTTGCTCTAAATTGGCTGGAATTTGATTCTCGCGTCGCCAATCAACATCCGCCAATCAAAGATTCGATGCCTGGCGTTGGAGTGGTTGTACCACGCCTTGGTTTCCTCCCGGAGTTGCCTGATCGTCCCGAACCGCTTCCGTTTGACACACTGGCGAGTTATGGGGCTACCATGGTTCCGCAATAGCCGCTGCCTTCATTCCTGCTCCCCAGAAATGACCCGGCATATCTCATGCAGGCCGCGCGTTTGCGGGGCCGATGGCTCTCATCTCCATGTCACGAGGCTGGCCCGGAGGTGGGGCGGAGTTTTTATGTCCCCCGGTTGCATCGCCCCCCAACTCCCCCCCGTGCGGTGGCCTGATTTTATGTAACCCCCACCCTCACTCTTTCGTCAGGCTGGTGGCGGTCATGACGGCGAAGATGCCGGAGTGGGCCAGGATGCAGAAAACGCCGAGGGGGAGGACGATGAGGTTCATCCAGGTGGCCAGGTAAGTGAGCTGGGTGCGCAGGAAGAGGTAGCTGCATACCTCCACCACAACGACAAAAAATCCCATCTGGGCCGCCAGCCACAGGCCCGAGGCCAGGACGCGGCCCCAGTTTTTGCTGGCGATGCGGATGGTAGTGTCCAGCGCGTTGTACACCAGGTCGAACTTTTCCCCGGTGGCCTTCTCGCCCAGCACCACCAGATACAGCAGGCAAAACACCAGCAGCATCCCGCTCGCCAACGGCGTGTACACCAGGGTGAACAGCAGGCCACCCAGCAAGAACCCGAGAATGACCGTCAATACTTCGCCCAGGGAGGCGACGAGGCCGCCTATCTTGGCCAACAACCCATTAACCAGGATGGCTTTTGGCCGGTCAGGATTGAACTCAAAATCCTCTCCCCGAAATTCCGCCTGCCTTGCATTGGGTCGGCCTGCCACCGGATCATTGGCTGGCTTGACCAGGCTGCCCACCTGCATCAGGCCCAGAACAGCAGTGCCGAACGAACCCGCAAAGACCATGCCCAGAATCACCGCCGGGGCTGCCGCCATGGCGCAGAGCAGCACCAGGGAAGCCTGCATCATCAGCAGATGCCAGAGGGAATCCCAGCCGTGTCTGAGGAAAGAGATGAAACGGACAATCGAATTGCTTTCGTCGTTCAGCATGCCATGGATGCAATGGATGTAGCCCAGCACAAACGCCGGCACCAGCACCATGGTGATCAGGGGCAGCGCCGCGAAGGAGCAAACCAGCACCAGGACCAGGAGCAAAAAACTGTGGCGCAGGGGGTGGGTGAAGAATTCACCCCAGGCCGACAGGCCACGGGCGAGCGACTCGGCCACGGGGCCGGCCGTTTCCTCGGAATCGGTCGGTAGTTTGCTGTTTTTTTTGGGGCGCGACGCGGGGTCGAGTGGCTCGACATACTCCACCGGAGCTTCGTCCCGCAGCGGTTGCCTGAGAATGCTTGCCAGGTTCATCAGGCCATTGTCATCGCGGCTGCCCGCATCCGGTGCGGCAGGGGCGGGAATGGTGGGCGCGCTTTCCTCGGCGGCCTGAAAAACCAGACCCTGGATTTTGCGGGCCCTGACCGGCTCGGGGATGCCTTCCTTCCAGATCAGATCGGTTGGGGCCAGGCGGCCCTCGGTGGCGTAGAGCTTCAGGTCCTCGGTGGTGTAGGGGCCAAACCGTTGACCATCGCGGATGATGTACCACGCCGACCGCACTGGCTTGATCACAACCCAACCCCCATAAGGAGCCTAAAGGGCCGGCCTTTTCAGGTGCGGCCCCAGGACAGGCACAAATTCAATCCATAGCAGACCGTAATACTTGTCAACTACCAGAAGCCGGGTCATGAAGGCCCTGGCATCCGGCTCCAGCGACATCAGGCCCCGGCAAGGGCCCGCATCACTTCAGGATATCCTTCACCACCACCCCGTGCACATCGGTGAGGCGGAAATCCCGGCCACTGTAACGGTAGGTCAGTTTTTCGTGATCCAGACCCATGAGATGGAGGATGGTGGCATGCAGGTCGTGGACATGCACTTTTTTCTCGACAGACGCAAAGCCGAACTCGTCGGTGGCGCCGTAGGCCATGCCGCCCTTCACCCCGCCACCCGCCAGCCAGACGCTGAAGCCGTGGTTGTTGTGGTCGCGTCCGTTGCCACCCTCGCTGGTGGGGGTGCGTCCGAACTCCCCGCCCCATAAAACCAGCGTTTCGTCGAGCAGGCCGATCCGCTTCAGATCCTGGAGCAGCGCCGCAATGGCCTTGTCACTATCTTTTGCTTTGGCGCGGTGGCCTTTCTCGATATCGCCATGGTCGTCCCAGGGTTGGCCGCTGCCGTAAAAGACCTGCACCATGCGGACGCCGCGCTCCACCATGCGGCGGGCGGCGAGGCAGGCTTCGGCAAAGTATCCCTTGCCGTAGGCTTCACGGGTTTTCAGCGGCTCGCGGCTGATATCGAAGGCATCCCGGGCTTCGGTCTGCATCCGGTAGGCAATCTCCAGCGACTGGATGCGGGCATCGAGCTGGTCGTCGCCGGCCCGGATGTCCTTGTGGAGGATATTGAGATGGTTGAGCAGGCTCAGTTGCTGGCGCTGGGTTTCGGGGGCCAGGTTGGTATTGCGGAGGTGCTCGATCACCTTTTTGGGGTCGAGATTCTGGATATGGCAGCCCTGCAACACGCCTGGGAGGAAGCTGTTGTTCCACAAGGCCGGGCCAACCACCGGCTTGCCGGGGCACATGACCACGAAGCCGGGCAAGTTCTGGTTTTCGGTTCCCAGGCCATAAGAGAGCCAGCTCCCCATGCTGGGGCGTATGGCCTGGGTATTGCCACAGGTCATCAGCAGCAGTCCGGGCTCGTGGTTGGGAATATTGGTGTGCATGGAGCGGATGACGCAAATATCATCGATGCAGGCGCCTACCGCCGGGAAGATCTCGCTGACCTCCAGGCCGGATTGGCCGCATTTCCTGAAGGTGAAGGGCGACTTGTAAAGTCCGCCAGTCTGCCGTTCGGTGCTCAGCCCCGCCGCCGCCGGCCGCTTGCCATGCTGTTTGGCGAGTTCGGGTTTGGGGTCGAAGGTGTCGACCTGGCTGGGGCCGCCATTCATGAACAGGTGAATGACATGCTTGGCGCGGGGCCGGAAGTGGGGGGCCTTGGGGGCGAGCGGGTTGGCCCCCATGCCCATGGCAGGGCGCAGCGGGTTCGCCCGGGAATCTTCTGCCAGCAGCCCGGCCAGCCCGAGAATGCCCAGGCCGGTGCCAGCGGTGGCCAGCATGTCGCGGCGTGAGTGTGGTAGCTGTGTCATTTTCAGTCACTCCCGGATGAGAATCGGCGCACCCCAGAACCTGGGGTGGGTCAGTCCATGAACATCAGTTCGTTGCTGGCCAGCAAGACCTGGGCGTACTGCTCCCAGCGGCTCAGCTTGTCATCGGGCCTGGGTGGCAGATGCAGGAAGCCAAGCGCCAGCTCCAGTTCAGCCGACCCGGGCGGACGGGTGAAGGCCAGGCGGTACATGGCGGTGACCCGCTCGGTGTCAGCCGTGCCAGGCTTGTTCACCCGAGCCGCGAAAGCCTTTGCCTGGGCGGCCATGAATTCGCTATTGAGGACGAACAACTGCTGCTGCGGGACGGTGGTGACACTACGCCGGGCGGCAGTGACATTGGCATCCGGGAAGTCGAACAGACGGAGCAGGCCGTCCAGTTCATGACGGCTGATCCGGGCGTACACCGTGCGGCGTTTCGCCTCGGGTTCCCGCAGGCTGAAGGCGGGGCCTCCCAGGCTGCGGTCGAGTTTGGCACTGACACTCAGCAGCGAATCGCGCCACAATTCGATATCAAGCCTGCGGCGGTTTGCCCGCCACAGCAGGCTGTTGCCGGGGTCGATGCTGTCGTTGGCGGCGACTGGCCGGCTATCCAGTTGATAAACCGAGGACAGCACCATTTGCCGGTGCAGCCATTTCAGGCTCCAGCCGTTTTTCACAAAATGCACCGCCAGCCAGTCGAGCAATTCGGGGTGCGTCGGGCGGTCGCCCAGAGCGCCGAAGTTGTCCGGGGTGGAGACGATCCCCTTGCCAAAGTGCCAGGCCCAGACGCGGTTCACTATCACCCGGGCCGTCAGGGGGTTGGCCGGACTGGCGATGGCATTGGCCAGGTCGAGCCGGGAAAACTTCGCTCCCGCCGGGACGCCACAGGGCAGCACCCGCGGAAAGCCCTTCGGGGCCTCATCGCCCTTGGTGGCGGGATTGCCCCGGATGTAGAGTTTCATGCCCGGGCCGTTGCCGCTGACAACATGCACCATGGGCAGAGCCGGCGGCATGGCCTTTTGCAGGGCCGCTACCTCGGCGGTGACCTCTTTCAGGCGCGCCGCAAGCCCCTTGTCATCGGCTTTGGCTTTGGCCTCGTTTTGAGCTTTCTTCTGCCGCTCCTCCGCCTCCTGCACCTTTTTGCGGGCGTCGTTGAAAACCTTGACTGTGGCGGGCGGGGCGATGGGGACTTCGGACAGGTTGGTCCCCATGTAAATCCCGGCGAGCGAATAGTAATCCTGCTGGGGAATGGGGTCGAACTTGTGGTCGTGGCAGCGGGCGCAGGCCACGGTGATTCCCAGGAAACCTCGGGAGAGGGTGTCGACACGGTCGTCGAGTTCCTCGGCGATAGCCTGCTCGCGGGCTGTGTTCTTGTAGTAATCGGCGCCCAGGCCATTGAACCCCAGGCCGCCATACTTGAGGAACGGGTCGTCGCCCGCCTCGGGCATCATGTCACCAGCGATCTGCAGCCGGACAAAACGGTCGTAAGGCATGTCGGCGTTCAGGGCGGCGACCACCCAGTCGCGGTAGCGCCAGGCCTGTGATTTTTGGGTCACCCCAAAGGTGTGCGCCTGGTCTTCGGCATAGCGGGCCACATCCAGCCAGTGGCGGGCCCATTTTTCACCATGATGCGGACTGGCCAGCAGGCGGTCAACCACCCGGGCGAAAGCATCGGCTGACTGGTCCGCCAGGTAGGCATCGGCCTCTTCGGGGGTGGGGGGCAGGCCGATCAGGTCGAGATGCACCCGCCGGAGCAGCGTCACCCGGTCGGCCGCGCGGGCGGGCTTCAGCCCCTTCTCGTCCCACCGGGCGTGGATAAAGGCATCAACCGGATTACGGATGACGATTTGGGGGTGGGCGATAGTGGGCACAGCCGGGGTCATGGCTGGCTGGAAGCTCCAGAACTGACGCCCCTGGACCAGGTCGATGCCAGCGGTGGACTTGGCAGCGGTATCCCCACGGGGATCCACCGCCCCGTCGGCGATCCAGCGTTCCATGTTGCGAATCACCGCGTCTGGCAGCTTGCCTTTGGGCGGCATGTGCAGGTCGCCCGCATGGTGCAGCGACTTCAGCAGGGTGCCCTCGCTGGTTTTGCCCGGGACGATCGCCGGCCCGGTGTCGCCACCCCGGCGCAATCCTGCCCGGGTGTCGAGCAGCAAGCCACCCTTCAGCTTTTTGGCCTGGGCGGCGGCGGCAGAGTGGCATTTGTAGCAGTGTTCAATCAGGACGGGGCGGATTTTGCTCTCGAAAAACTCAAGCTGAGCCGCATCCGGCCCTGAGGCCAGGGCGATGGAGGGGGCCAGCAGAACGAGGAGCAGGCAAAATCGTGACATCACAGCGGTCCCATCGATTGGGGGGGTTACTTCCAGCAGGCATGTTGACCGGTGGGCACTTCAAGGGGCAGGCAGGGG
>QWOS01000030.1 GCA_003669555.1 Planctomycetota bacterium | reverse complement strand
CGGTCGCCGCCACGGGGTGGGCCACCAGGGCCTGCCCGAAAGGGGCGGTCGCCGCCACGGGGTGGGCCGCCGGGGCCTGCGCGGAAGGGCCGGTCACCGCCACGGGGTGGGCCGCCGGGGCCACGACGATCGGTTTCCGGCCTGTCAGTCCGGGGACCGGCTTGAGCCGAACGGGGTGGAACCTTGGCCTCACTCCTTGCCTCTGAGCCACTGGTATCGTCTTCCATACTGTCGATATCCACCATCACTCCACCCTCCACCAAAGCTTCTCGTCGCGCCTGAACTGCCTTGCAAAGCCTACGCAAACGGTTGATCTCATCCAAAGAAAGGCGGCGCGATTTGCCTGCCGGCAGGCGGTCGAGCAAGAGGGGCCCAATTGCCAGGCGAACCAGGCGCAGTACCTTGTGACCCAACTGGGCCAGCATGCGACGGATTTCGCGATTTTTTCCTTCAGCCAGAACCACCTTGAGCCAGGTACTTTCACCCTGGCTCTTCAGGCGTTCCACCGTTTTGGCCCGGACACGCCCCTCAGAGAGGTAAACACCCTCGAGAAGCTTCTCCAGATCCTTCTCGCCAGGATTGCCAGCCACTTGCACCCGATAAGTTTTTTGCACTTCGTAGCGCGGGTGGGTGAGACGCAGCGCCATCGGACCATCGTTGGTCATCAGCAGTAAGCCTTCGCTGTCGGCATCAAGTCGGCCGACAGTGTAAACCCGTTGGGGCACATGCGGCAAAATGTCTGCCACCAGAGGCCGTCCCGAGGGGTCGTGGTTGGTGCAGAGAATGCCACGGGGCTTATGCAACGCCCAATAAACAAGCTCCTCGGCGCGCACGGGATTCCCGTCCACGCGCACCTCCTGGCCTTCGACAACCCGGGTGCCCGGCTCGTGGGCCACCTGTCCTTCCACGTGCACCCTGCCAGCCAGGATCAGGCCGTCACAGTGGCGCCGGGAACCAACCCCAGACAGGGCCAGATATTGATTCAGTCGTGTACCCTTCACTTGTCTCCCGCCTTCCGGGCTCTCGCGAACCCAACCGCTGCCGGACATCCGGATCGCGATTACCCGTAAAAAATCACATTCCTAAAAAACTCAAAACTCACACCGGGCGATGGACCTGCCGATCCAGCCGGTTGGTCAATTCGCTCACCTTTTCCTCGAGATCTGCCACCCTTTGCCGCAGTTCCTCCAACCCTCCAGAACGCAGCTCAGACCGCATGGAAGGCTCGTCGCCAGCACTGGAACTGCGCTGCAGCAGCCCCTCCAGTTCTTCAGGGGCATGAAAACCGTGGGTTACCTGAGACCCCCGCCGATCCAGAGGCCCAAGCGCCACCACCAGACGCCGCTCGATCAGGTTCTCGAGAATCTGACGCAAGCTCTCCAGATCCGGGATGACTTCCATGCGGCTCGACCTGGCCCGCAATTCACCCTCGGTCTGTGGCCCCCGCAGCAGCAATTCAGCCACAACCGCAATTTCCGGCTTGTTCAGGGCCCACACTTCGTACAAGAAGTGCCGCCAACGCTCCACCCGCCCGCCTACCACCCTGCCGACCAGCTTCTTTTTGATCAGCACATCGAGGCAATCCTGAATTTCCGCATCATCCAGCTCCATCAAAGGATCGCGGTTGCTCTTCTGATTGCAACCCACAACCAGGGCATTGATGCTCATGGGGTAGCTGTCAGGCACGGTGCGGGCTTTTTCGACCAGCACGCCGATAATGCGCCGCTCCACCATGCTCAGGGGTTCCACAGCTCTCTGGGCTTCTCCACTCATGTACCGTCCCCCAGCCAAATTTCCGGATTTTAAAAAACACCCACGCCTGTCAATCCACCATCATAACGCCTCTTGCCCCTCCACCCATAGGCATCCCCACAGGCAGTTCCCTTTTCGGGGGCCGTCCCACCCCACGGGGGTGGGCATGTAGGGGTCGCAACGAGACCCGTTCGGGCTAGTCCATGCCATCCACACCGCTTCGGCTGCAACACCCCTGGTGGGTACCCTGTAGCGGCAGGCGCAGCCTGGTACCAGCGTTACGGAATCACCGAATCGGGCCGGATGCTTTTCCCTTCCCAGACGACGCCCCCGGTCGCCGGATCGTATTCCAGCACACGGTGCGCGCTGCCCGGGACAGCAGGCACATCCCTGCGGGGTAAAGAGCGGACCAGTCGGTTTTTCTCAACCGCCAGGACCGGATCAGCCGCCCGGTTGCGCCATTCGTTGGGGTCCGTGGCCAGATCGTACAACTCCTCGGACCCATCAGCGTACCGTATGTAGCGATAACGGTCATCGCGCAGGGCATGATTGCCCCGGTTATGAGTGGTCAGGGCCACACGATCAGGCTCGCCAGCCGGGTTGGCCAGCAGCGGCACCAGGGAACGCCCTTCCAGCCCAGCCTGGGGCTTGATTCCGGCCATTTCTGTCAGGGTGGGATAAATGTCCAGCAATTCCACCGCCCGCGAACAGATCCCAACAGGCGCACCCTGACCCGCAATAATCAGAGGCACCCGGGTGGAGCGTTCCCAGAGCGTGTTTTTCCCGGTGATCAGTTTCTCCCCCAGATGAAAACCGTGGTCGGAGCATAGCACCACCAGGGTGTCTTTTTCGTGCCCGCTTTCCCGCAGCGCCTCCAGCACCCGCCCCACCTGGGCATCGACAAAGGCGGTACTGGCCAGGTAACTGCGGACCAGATTGCGCCACTGGCTATTTTCACGCACCCAGCGCAGTCGTGGTTCGGGCAGATCCCAGTGCAGGTACCACGAGAACCTGGGAGTGTCGGCCCGGTCATCCTCGTTCACGGGCGGCAATAAACGGTCATCATCCGGTATTTGCGCCAACCATCCGGGCGGAATATGACAAGGCACATGCGGCAAAAAGAACCCGGCGGCCAAAAAATACGGTTTGTCAGTGGGCATGGTCTTCAGTTGCCTGATGGCCCAGCTGGCCACCTGATAGTCGCCCTTTTCCTCATCCTTATGCGGAAAAGCCCCCCAATCCATCAGGGGATGGTTACCGCCGGGGGTTGCTGGAATCAGCTTGGCGGGCGGTTTCACCCCCGTTCCACCGGGGTGGCCCCACACGGCAAACTGCCCCGCCTGGTCTGCCGGCGGCACCGCATGGAAAATTTTCCCCGTCACCAGCGTGTGGTAGCCGGCCTGACCAAAAGCCGCCGGCAAGCTCAGGCGATCCCGTAGCGCCGGCACCTCACGGTACCACGGCGTCAGTCCATGAATCCCCGTGGTGGAAGGCCGCAACCCCGTCAGCAGGCTGGTCCGCGAGGGGTTGCACAGGGGGGCCTGGCAGTGGGCGTTGGTGAAGAGCATCCCACGCCTTGCCAGGGCGTCGATATGCGGAGTTCTGGCAAGCGGATGCCCCCTGAGGCAGCCCACCCAGTCATTCTGGTCATCCACAACAAGCAGCAGCACATTGGGGGGACGGGCAGGTGATTCCTTCTGGAAAGCCTCAACCTGCAACAAGAAAGGCAAAATAAGCAGCATGGGAAAACCCCGATAATTGGACTTGATTGGCCCAGTCTGTCCTCATCTTCTAACATGTCTTGAAGACAGGATCATCCATTCGTCGGTAGCCTGCGGGCGCCGTGCGGGAGAGACACACTTGAGCCGGATCCACGAACTGGTGCGGGAACTGCGCGAACCTTCGGGCAGCAAGATCGTGTTGCTGGTGGCTGACGGCCTGGGTGGCCTGGCCCTGGAACCCGGTGGCAAGACCGAACTGGAAACAGCCAGAACACCCCACCTCGACGAACTGGCCAGGGTCGGCGTCTGTGGCCTGTCGCTACCCGTCCTGCCAGGCATCACCCCGGGCAGCGGGCCCGGCCATCTGGGACTTTTCGGTTACGACCCCCTCCAGTTCCGCATTGGTCGCGGCATCCTGGAAGCTTTGGGAATCAACTTCGCGGTGGGCTCCAGCGATGTAGCCATTCGTGGCAACTTCTGCACACTCGACGCTGCGGGAGTTATCAGCGACCGCCGCGCCGGGCGGCCCTCCACCGAGCGTTGCGTCGAAATCTGCAAGGTGCTGGCGCAAATCGAAGTGCCAGGCGTGGAGATCTTCGTCGAACCGGTGCGCGAGCATCGCTTCGTGCTGGTGATCCGCGGCGAGAATCTGGGCGACCGGGTCAACGACACCGATCCACAGATGGTTGGAGCCCGCCCGCTACCCGCAGCCGGGGGCGACGAGGCCTCGCAGCGCACTGCGGCGGCGGTGAACAGCTTTGTTGACAAAGCCACCCGGGCGCTCGCCGGGCATGGGCCCACCAACGGGGTCACCTTGCGTGGTTTTGCCAGACACCCGGCAATCGCCTCCATGGAAGAGGTGTACGGGCTGCGATCTGCCGCCCTGGCCGTTTACCCCATGTACCGTGGCCTGGCCAGGCTCGTGGGGATGGAGATCCTCGACACCGGCCCCTCGCTCGAAACCCAGGCCGATGCCCTCAAAGCGGCGTGGAACGACTTCGACTTTTTCTTCCTCCACTACAAGTACAGCGACAGCACCGGTGAGGACGGCAACTTCGACGCCAAGGTCAAGGCCATCGAGGCCTTCGACACCATCATCCCCACCGTGCGGGCACTCAACCCTTCGGTGCTCATCGTCACCGGCGATCACAGCACCCCCAGCAAGATGAAGAGCCATTCCTGGCACCCGGTTCCCACCGTGCTGTCAGCGGCCACCTGCCGCACCGATGCGGTCAACAGCTTTGGCGAATCCACCTGCCTGCAGGGAGGCCTGGGCCAGTTCGAGGCCAAGCACCTGATGCTCCTGGCCATGGCGCATGCGGGTCGGTTGGGCAAGTACGGGGCCTAGGAAGCGGTTGTTGCAATCACACTGGAGAATCCGTTATGCGAACCTTCCTGATGGGCTTGGCCTTCCTCGCGGCTGGTTTTTCTGCGCCGCTGATCGCGGACGAATTGCCACCCGCGCTGGAGAGCGCCATCACCGACCCCGCCATACCGATGATTGTCGATGCCACCATCCTGAGCTTCAACCCGGAGGGGCATGCCGTCATCCGGGTCAACAGGGTCTACAAAAAGCCCGCAAAAACCGAACCACCCAAGGTAGTTCGAGGCTATGCTTACGACCCGGCCGGTGAGAAAATTGCTCTGATGCGTGTCATCATCAACAAGGGCGAGGACCGTTTTCTCTTTTTCCTCCAGGGTGACCTGCTGCACTCCACCTACAACAACCGGTTTCAGATCAGGGAAAAAGACAACACGCTCACCGTCAACACGGGCCGGGGGTGGAAACCGCTGCAGCCCATCGTGGCCACCATCCCCAAATAAGCGTTTTTTGGCGGGTACCCCGGGTCAAACCCCTTTCCCTTCCAGTCCTTGGCGCACCTGGGCCGCAGTGACCTCGCCCTCCCAGCGGCTGATCACGACGGTGGCCAGGCCATTGCCGATCATGTTGGTCACAGCCCGGCACTCACTCATGAAACGGTCAACGCCCATCAGCAGGGCGATGGACTCCAGAGGGATGCCCGGCACCGCCTGCAAGGTGGCGGCCAGGGTGACAAAGCCCGAACCGGTCACGCCGCTGGCCCCCTTGCTGGTGAGCATGGCCACGCAAAGCAGGGTCAGTTGCTGGCCCCAGGTCATGGGGGTGTTGGTGGCTTGCGCCAAAAAAACCGCCCCCATGCAGAGGTAGATGTTGGTGCCATCCATGTTGAAGCTGTACCCGGTGGGAATCACCAGCCCCACGGTGGCGGGTTGGCAGCCCAGCCGGCGGCTTTTTTCCATCAGTCCAGGCAGGGCTGTTTCGCTCGAACTGGTTCCGAGGGTGAGAATCAGCTCGTCGCTGATGAAACGCAGGTAGCGCAGGATTGAAAATCCGCACCAGCGGGCAATGCCGCCCAGAACCAGCAGCACGAACAGCGCGGAGGTGATGTACAGGCAGAACATCAGAGCCATGAGGTTGCCCAGCGAACCCAGGCCAAATTTACCCACCGTGAAAGCCATGGCGCCCAGCGCGCCCAGGGGCGCCAAACGCACCACCAGCCCCAGCAGGGCGAAAAAAAACTCCTGTGCCCGCTCAATTCCCCGCAAAATCGGCTGACCCCGCTCGCCCATACCGGCGAGGGCGAATGCCGACAGGATTGACACCAGCAGCACCTGCAGCAACTCACCCGAAGCGAAGGCCCCCACCAGGCTGTTTGGTATGATGTCCAGCAAAAAAGAACCCGTTTCCAGGGCGGTGGCCTTCTCCACATGCTTCCGCGCCTGCTCCACATGGGCTGTCACATCACCCGACTGGAAATTGGCTCCGGGCTGAACGAGGTTCACCACCACCAAACCCACCGCCAGGGCGATGGTCGAGACCACTTCGAAATAAAGCAGGGCGCGCAAACCAACACGACCCAGACACCCCAGACTACCCATTGATGCGACGCCATGCACCACGGTGCAGAAGACGATGGGGGCAATGATCATCCGCGTCAACTTCACAAATCCATCGCCCAGGGGCTTCAGCGATTCACCCACCCGCGGGAAAAAATTCCCCAGCAAGATGCCGACCGCCACCGCGATCAGCACCTGCACATAAAGCAGGCGATACCACGGCTTGCGGGGAGACGGGCCAGGTGACAGGCTGACAGGTGACGGGTTCATCCCATGCTTCTACCACAAGCCATCGTCCCTGGCGAGACGCCGGCAAAACGGGTCCTGCCCCCTTGCCCCACCCTGCCACTGATCGGTTAGAATACGGCCTGTGATTTCTTGTGGGATGGGGGACCGCCGGACAAACCGCACGGTCCCTCCGGGGGTACAAGGGCATGAGAGCAATTTTCCGGTTGGCATTGCTGGCTGTCTGCGCCTGGCCATGTCTGGTGAGCGCCGACGAATGGCCACAGTGGATGGGGCAGAAGCGCGACAACATCTGGCGCGAGACGGGCATCATCGATCAGTTGCCCGGTGGCGAAATGAAGCCCGTGTGGCGGGCCCCCATCGCCGGTGGCTATTCAGGCCCGGCCGTGGCTGGCGGCAAGGTCTTCGCCACCGACTATGTGACCAAAGACAATGTCAAGGTGGACAATTTCTCCCGTGGCACCTTCACCGGCACCGAGCGGACCCTGTGCCTGGACGAGGCCACCGGCAAACAGCTCTGGCTGCATGAACACCCTGTCAAGTACTCCATCTCCTACCCGGCCGGCCCGCGCTGTACCCCCACCGTCGCCGATGGCAAGGTTTACACCCTGGGCGCGGAAGGGCACCTTTTCTGTTTTGCTGTGGAATCCGGCAAGGTCCTCTGGTCGAAAGACTTCAAAGAAGAATACAAAACGAAATCGGCTCTTTGGGGCTACGCCAGCCATCCGCTGGTGGATGGCAAGAAGCTGATCTGTCTGGCCGGTGGGGCGGGCAGCCATGTGGTGGCTTTCGACAAGGACACAGGCAAGGAACTCTGGCGCGCCGGCACCGCCAAAGAGCAGGGCTACTGCCCACCCACCATCATTGAGGCCGCGGGCGCGCGCCAACTGGTCATCCCCAGCCCCGATTCAGTGGTGTCACTCGATCCCGAGACCGGCAAGCAGTACTGGACCACCCCCTACGAGGCCAGCAACGGTTCCATCATCATGTCGCCCCTGATGATTGGCGAGCATCTTTTCATCGCCGGCTACAGCAACAAGAACCTGTTGCTCAAGCTGGCCCAGGACAAGCCGGGGGCGCAAGAGGTTTGGCGCGATCTGCCCAAGACAGCCATTTCGCCCGTCAATGTGCAGCCCATTGTTGTCGATGGTGTTGTCTACGGCTTCGACCAGAGCGGCGAGATGTCGGCCGTGGAGATCCCCAGCGGCAAGCGCCTCTGGACCACCTCCGAACCTCTCAGCAAACGGCCACTCGGTTCGGGCACCGCCTTCATTGTTCGTCACGAGGGTCGCTTTTTCTTCTTCACCGAGACCGGCCACCTGGTAATTGGCACCCTGACCCCGCAGGGTTTCAAGGAAACCAGCCGGGCCATGCTGCTCAAACCCACCAACAATGCTTTTGGCCGCGATGTGCTCTGGTGCGCACCGGCTTTCGCCAACAAGCGGGTGTATGTGCGCAACGATGCCGAGATCGCGGCGTTTGACCTGGCCAGATAATGGCGGATCACCAACCATGAAA
This sequence comes from Planctomycetota bacterium, assembly GCA_003669555.1. GTDB lineage: Bacteria > Planctomycetota > Planctomycetia > Gemmatales > Gemmataceae > UBA6894. The sequence goes on along the minus strand of QWOS01000030.1, from coordinate 17,985 downwards.
AAGGTCCTTTCCATCTTCTGGAAAGGGCCTTTTCATCTCCCCGCCATTCCATCCGGGAAGACCCCCACCTGTGGAGCCACAGTATCCGCTATCAGGCCCACGCTTTCCCGAACTCACCCGAACAGACAATCAAGCCCAGCGGCTTGCGCTCCCTGGGTTTGGTCTCCTGCACCTGAACCTGGTAGGGCAAACCTGCTGCGTCCGCTGCGTAACCAATTGCCATGGCAGTACATGGCTGCACCGTCCCCGGAATCTGAAACACCTCACGGGCCCGGTCAGGAACAATGCCCCCCATCTGGTGCACTTGGAGTCCGCGCGCCGTCGCCTCCAGACAGATGTTGCCAGCCGCCAGCCCCAGGTCATAGGCCGCACCCGGGTTCGGTTTGCCATTGCGGGCGAATGTGGTGTGAAAGCATGAAAGCACCAGCACGGGGGTCTGCCTGGCCCACCCCTGATTCCCCTCCACCAGGCATGACAGGAGCCGCGCATATTCATCCGGCTGGTCTTTGGTCGCCACAAAAAACACCCACGGCTGTTCGTTGTAAGAGGAAGGCGCCCAGCGCGCCGCCTCAAACAAAGCCAGCAAGTCATCCTTGGCCACAGGCTTGTCCGAATAAGCGTAGGGACTCCAGCGCTGGGTGATCAGCGGATTCACCCCATGATCTGCCCGTCCGTATTTTGGATGTGACATTGACCCGATTCCCTTTCCATTTTCTGGAACAAACCCTGCGAATAGCCGGAAAAGCTACAGGAAAATTAGCAGATGGGTTTGGGCACTTTCAAGTCAGACCTGGCTTGTCACGCCAGCAGTTGGGCGATGGCCTCACCCTGCGTCAGACGGTATGGCCGGCCCTCCAGATCGTGGAACTCCGCCCGGGGTCCGACCCCCATCAGGTGGAAGATCGTCGCCGCCAGATCTGCGGGGGTATAGGCCTCGCTTACTGGCAAACCACCTTGCTTGTCAGTTTCACCAACGATCATGCCGGGACGAATACCCCCGCCCGCGAAGAAGCAGGGGAACACATCACCCCAGTGGTGACGGCCAGGGGTAAAAATCTCCCCGGAGGCGTTCCGGCCTCCCGGCGTGATCGGCGAGATCCGGGGGGTGCGGCCCATTTCACCACACATCACCACCAGCGTCTCGTCCAGCAGACCCCGTTGGCCCAGGTCATCGAGAAAACCGCTCAGACAATGATCGAGTGAAGGGAGTAAATGCTTTTTCAAATCCCGGAACGCGTTCTGGTGCGTGTCCCAGCCGCGCAGGTTCACCTGGACCATGCGTGCGCCCCCCTCGACAAGCCGCCGCGCCACCAGGAAGCCATTTCCCCAGTCTTCCCGACCATACAGATCGCGGATCCGGGCGGGCTCCTGCCCCAGATCAAATGGATTGCTTTTCCCACTCTTCATTGTCACCAGCAATTCCATCGCCTGGCGCCGCGCCGCATCCCAAGCCAGTAACCGCCCCGAACGCTCAGCCTGATCAAGTGCGCGGGTTTGGGAGTCAAATCGTTCCATAATCGCGGTACGGCTCTGGATTTGTGGCCAATCCAGATCCACCCCACCCAGATCGGGCAGCCGGTATTCGGCGTTTCTGCAGGTACTGTTGTCCCACCAGGCTTTTGGCCCTTTGCCCGCGGCGCGGGCCGGATCATTCGGATCATCGTGGCTGAAACAGTTGGGACAGGATCCCGCCGCATCAGGCGCTTTGCACGCAGGTGCCAAATCCACGCCCCACCGGGCGTAGCGGGGACCAAGCATCCCGGGACCACGCCCGGGGTATTTCATGCCGTTGGCACGCGGCAGCTCCAGCACCGCCGGCAGGCCGCATCCAGCCGCTGGCGGCACCTTGTGCGCCAGCAGCGAACCGATGGAGGGCCACTCGAAACGACCCGGGCGCGGATTGACGATGGAGGCATTGGTGTCACCCGCTGGAAGCTCCGTGGTGCCGGTCTGCAGCAGCCAGGTGCAACTGTTGTGCTCGTTGCGGAACTCCCGGCCGGCAATATGGTGCATGGTTCGCACCACCGAGAAACGGTTGGCCCGCGCGGCCAGGCGTGGCAGGTATTCGCAGAAGCGAACGCCGGGCAAACTGGTTTGCGTGGTACCGTATTCCCCACGGATTTCCGCGGGTGCCAATGGTTTGGGATCGAAAGTCTCGTGCTGGGAAGGCCCACCAGACTGGAAAATGAAAACCACTGATTTCGCTTTGCCCAGGCGTGGCACACCAGCCACAGCCTGTGACTCCAGGCGAAGGAGGTCGGCCAGGCTGGTGCCAAGCAGGCTGAGCGCGCCCACCTGCAGTAATTTCCTGCGACCGATACCCGGATGATCCCCAGTGGCGCAACCAGCCCGACGCATGATTTCCCCTTGCAAGGGAATGATGACAGGAAGGGGAAAAACCTGCTTCCTGATTGAACCCTGTCACTATAAGCCATGCGGGGGTCGCATGCGAGTTGCCACGGGTCATCCCGACCGGGCGCGCTGTGCCCCTGGCTACCACGGTGGCGGAATGGACGGGTGAAACAACTATTTCTTTTGATACCCGTGCGAAAAACCGCTAAGCTGAAAACAAATTCACACGGGACTGCAGGCAAAAACGCAACCATGTTTGAAACCTACGCAGCCGGAATACTCATCGGGGGTATCGTCCTGAGCCTGGCGGCACTGGTCTGGCTTGCCGTCCGGGCTTTCCGGGTACGCCGGGCATGGGGCTTTTCCTGCCTGTTTTTTCCTCCCGCATTGCTTCCTTTCGCCCTGTTCCATCGGCGTAAGGCAATTGGGCCACTCCTCCTGCTGGCTTTCGGCGTGATCACCACTGGTGCCACCCTGGGTGTCAACCGCTTCATAGTCGCCAACCTCAGTCTTGGCTTGCGCGAGGCGATCGTCGATGGCGAAGGGCACATCACCCTCACCGGCTGGGACCAGGATGACTACTCCGTCCTCAAAAACAGGCGCACCGTGGTGGTGCTGCAAATGGCCAATGCCGATGTCACTGACGAGACACTGGAAATGCTGGCAGGCATGGCCAACCTCAGGGAACTCGATCTCAACGATACCCGGATCACTGATGCCGGACTGGAAACACTGGCTCAGCTCCCCGCCCTCGCCATTTTGCGCCTGCGCGGCACCGCGGTCACCGACGCGGGGTTCACCCACTCGCTCAAAGACAAGGTTTCCCTGCTGGAAATCGACGCCAGAAATACCCAGATAGCCTCCCGCACATTGCGTGACTGGAAAGCTGAAAACAAAGACCAACGCAAGTTCCTCAAATAACCCCTGTTCATTCCCAGGAAAATTCCGCATGTCCCTCACCCTGCATGAAGACGCCTTCGGTGATCCCGCCAACGCCCGTTTCCTGGCGGTGGCTGCCGATATTGCCTACTTTTCCGCCGGGGAAGGCAAGCAAAAATACCGCGACGAGCTGGGCCTCGAGGCGGAACTCATCAGTGTTGGCAACACGCAGGCCTGGGTGGGCCTGAATGACAGCCACATTATCGTGGCTTTCCGTGGCACCGAAGCCCCCACCAGGATCGAAGGGCTCAAGGACTGGCTGCTGACCAACGCCATGAACCTGCTCATCGTGCCCCAGGGCCGCCTGGGAACCGATCTGGCAGCCGCCGGGGTTGGCGCCCGCTTCCATCAGGGGTTCGCCGATGCCATTGGCGCAATCTGGGAGCCTGTCAGCGCCTCCGTCGAGGCCGAGATGAAAAAAGCCGAGCGGCCCCTGTGGATCACTGGCCATAGCCTGGGTGGCGCATTGGCACTCTTTGCGGCCTGGCTATTCACACGCAAAATGATCAATGTCCACCAGATTTACACTTTCGGCGCCCCGATGATTGGTAACCAGACGGCAATCGATGCCTTCAACCGGGAATTCCAGGGAAAGCTTTTCCGTTATGTGAACTCCCACGACCCTGTCCCCAAATTGCCCATGTACAGCTTTGTCGCCAACGAGTTTGTCCATTGCAACGAGGAGCGGATGCTGGTCAGCGCCGGGGCCGAAAATACAGCAGAATCAGCCATCCAGTCGATGGCTCAGGGAGCGGTTGACAAGATTCTCAGCGCCATGCTCATCGACAACCTCTGGAATTCGGTCCAGGGTGGCATCACAGCCCACGGCATGGACAACTACCGCACTTTGCTGGGATAACAGCCTCCCGGTCCGGACACCCATTACAGATAAACCGGATATCCGCACGGCAAATGGCACGATGAAGCGATCTGGGGACCACTGGCTGTGCCCCAGGGGCCCCCTCAGACCCCGATCACTTCGATCTGTTCCACCAGATCCCGCAAAAACCGCGCTGCCGGGGCCCCATCCACCACCCGGTGATCAAAGGTAAGGCTAAGCGGCAATTCCTTGCGGAAGGTGAAGCCCTCCTGCCCGGATGGCAAGGGTACCGGCTGCGGACGAATCATGCCCAGACCCAGAATGGCACACTGCGGCCAATGGATCACCGGGTTGAAGTATTCCACCCCATAGGCTCCCAGGCTGGTCAGGGTGAACAACCCACCCCGCATTTCCCCGGCTCCAAGCTTCCCCAGCCGGGCCCGTTCCACCAGTTCCCGGCTTTGCCTGGCCACTTCCGCCAGAGACAACCGTTGCACATCCCGCACCACTGGCACCACCAGACCCGCCGGGGAATCCACCGCCAGACCCACATCGATTTTCTCGCCGGGCAGAACCAGATGCGTCTCCTCCCAGCGCGCCCCCATCTGTGGGTGCGCCAACAGCAGATCCGCCAGAATCTTCAGGATCATATCGTTGAATGTGGGCGCATCCACACCATGCCCGTGCTTGAGGTTGGCACGCAAGGCAAGGAGGGCGGTGGCATCGGCGCGGGTCGTGAGCGTGACGGGCACCGTCTCCTGACGGCTTTTCAGCATATGCCTGGCGATGGTACGCCTGGTGGAACTGATGGCCTGGGCGTTCGCTGGCAATTCTGCAGCCTTGGCCGGCCCGACAACTGGCACATCCCGTTCGCGAATGCGACCCTTGGCGCCAGTCCCCGACAGACCGGCAAGATCCACCCCTTGCAGCCTGGCCAAACGCCTGGCACGCGGGGTTGCCAGCAAGCGGCCGGTGGGCGGTGCCCCGGCAATTGTCGCGGGCCGCAGATCATGGTCGCCCACCCGGCCACCCGGCCAGGCCGGCACCACCCGGTTGAGATCGATACCCATCTGCCTGGCCAGCCGCCGCACCGAGGGTGACGCCGCCACGGAGGCAGCCGTTGCCGCAAGGGTGGCAGGCGTCGCCGCAAGGATGCTGTTCACCGACGCGGCAACCGTGCGGGTTGGGTTGGCCTGGATGGGGTTGGCAGGGGCCGGCACCGGCGCGGAAGACAGGCCAGCCCAAGCCGGCTCTTCGCCCGCCGGACAAAGGAGCCCGATCAGCCGGCCCACCAGCACCACCTGCCCGGCAACGGGGGCATCCGGGGCCAAATGCAACACACCTTCACCAATAGACTCGATATCCTGAGTGGCTTTCTCGCCTTCCAGCGTGAACAGCGGCTCACCGGAGCGCACGGCCTCGCCGGCTTTTTTCAGCCAGCCGGCGAACACCCCCTCCTCCATCGACCACCCCAGCCGGGGAATGCGGATCTCCATGGTCATTCCTCCAGCAAGGCGCGGAGGGCGGCGACAATTTCCGACACGGCAGGAACCACGGCCTTTTCCAGCGAGGGGCTATAGGGGGTGGGAGCAGCCACACCCGTGATGCGGCGGATGGGGGCATCGAGGTCGTCGAAACCATCCCGGGCCACCAGGGCGGCAACCTCAGAGGCGAAGCCACAAGGCCCCGCGGGCTCATCCACCACCAGCAACCTGCCAGTCTTCGCCACCGAACGCAGGATGGCTTGCTCGTCCAGAGGCACCACAGTGCGGGGGTCGATCACCTCCACCTGCCTGCCTTCTTTGGCCAGTTCCTCGGCGGCGGCCAGGCAGAGGTGGTTCATGCGGCCCAGGGCCACCACGGTGACATCACTTCCCACACGCGCCACGCGCGCCTTGCCAAACGGGATCTCCAGATCCCCCTCTTCGACCGGGCCCTTGGCTTGCAGGATCTCGCGGTGTTCCAGAAACAGCACCGGGTTGTCGCAGCGCAGCGCATGCTTCATCAGGCCCTTGGCATCCCGGGCAGTCGATGGCACCGCGATCCACAACCCTGGCACCTGGGCCAGCATGCCGTAGTAGCTGCCTGAGTGATGGGTGGCCGCGCTGTGGCCAATACCGATACAGCCGCGCAGCAAAACCGGCATCTTCAGACGGCCACTCGACATGAATTGCATCTTCGCGATCTGGTTGACGATCTCGCCCCACCCATCGAGAACGAAATCGGCAAACATGAAGTCCACCACCGGGCGGGCCCCCGCCATGGCCGCTCCGCAAGCCAGCCCCACAAAGCCGCGTTCCGAAATGGGCGTGTCACGCAATCGTTCCGGCCCAAAACGGTCATACAGACCGACCGTGGTGCGGAAGTTGCCGCCCCGCAGGCCGATACCCTCGCCCATCACAAAAATACGCCCATTGACCTCCATTTCCTCGCCAAGCGCCTCGAGGGTGGCCTGGCCCTGGGTGATCTGCCGGGCTGACGGGTTGGCGGCCGGTTCCACCACCAGGCGGGGCGGTTGGGCGTAGACATGGGTTGAGGCGTCGGCGGCAACAGGAACCGGCGCAGCCTCCGCCACTTTGCGGTCGGCGGCCACATCGGCGCGGACCTCTGCCTCGATGGCTTCCAGATCCGCCAGGGCAAAGCCGTGCTCAGCCTGGAGGACAGCCTTGAAACTGCCGATGGGGCAACGCGTCTTCCAGGCCTCTACATCCTCCCGGGTGCGGTAGGTGAAGTCACCCATGCCCTCGGCGTGGGCGCGTGTGCGATAGGTCTTGCACTCGATCAGCGTGGCACCCTCGCCGGCGCGGGCCCGTTCCACCGCCCGCTGCGCTGCGGCATGGACCGCCAGGACATCGTTGCCATCGACCTCCTCGCCCGGCAGGCCGTAGTTGACGGCCCGACGGCCCACATCGGGGATGCCGCTGGCCGCGCTGAAAGGCACTTCGGTGGCAAACTGGTTGTTTTCACAGATGAAAAGCACCGGCAGCTTCCAGATGGACGCCATGTTCAGCCCTTCGTGGAAGGCGCCGTTGTTCACGGCCCCATCACCAAAAAAAGCCACGGCCACCTGGCCATTCCGGGCCAGCTTGAAGGCATACCCGCCGCCAGTGGCATGCAGGATGCATGGGCCGACAATACCGCTGGTACCGAGCATGCCAATCTCGGGCGAGAACAGGTGCATGCTGCCACCCCGTCCGCGCGAACAGCCGGTGGCTTTGCCAAACAATTCGGCCATCAGGTCCACGGGGGGCATCCCCTTGGCGAGGGCATGGCCATGGCCACGGTGGGTGCTGAAAACCACATCGCTGGCGCCCAGGTGGGCACAGACACCGCTGGCGATAGCCTCCTGCCCCACATAGGTGTGGCAGGCCCCGTGGATGAGGCCCTGCTGATGGCAGCGGGCCAGTTCCTCCTCGGTGTGGCGTATAACCAGCATCGTCCGGTACAGATCCACCAGCCACTGTCTGGAAGTGCTTGAAGATGCCAAAATCATTCCCCTTGTAAATATCCGCTCAAACCCCAGTCTGACTTCTCAGCCGATGCTGCCACCCGCATTCATGGCCATGTTGCCGCCGTCCATCGGGATCAGGGCGCCAGTGATCCAGGAGCTGGCATCCGAAGCCAGCAGCACCATCAGCCCCTGAATATCAGTGGGCTTGCCCAGCCGGCCGGCCGGAATGCCAGACAGCCACAGTCCTTCGATGCCCGGATTGGCGGCGATCCGTTTCTCCAGCGACGGGTTCATCACCTGCGCCGGCAGGATGGCGTTCACCCGCACGCCCCGGCTGGCCCATTCGGTGCTCAGTTCGCGGGTCATTTGCACCACCGCACCCATGGCCATGCTGTAGGCGATATGGCCGCGCCCCAGGCCTGTGGTGCTGGCCAGGCTGCCGATATTCACAATCGAGCCACTGCCCTGCTTCAGCATGCGCCGCCCAGCCTGCTGACAGAGAGCGAACCGGCCGATAACCAGATTGTCAAACACCTGGCGAATCTGGCCAGGGGTGATGTCCGCCGGATTGGCCAGCAAACCCTCGCCGGCCACATTGGCCAGAAAATCCACCCGACCCAGTTCGAATTCGAGCCATTCAAACAGTCTGGCGGCCGCCTCCACGCTGGAGACATCGTGTTCGCGAGCTATGGCTTTGCCGCCAGCCTGGGTGATGATTTCCTGGGTCTGGGCCATGCCTGTGGTATCGCGGTCGAGCAGCACCACCGTGGCGCCATACGCCGCCAAGGCAATGGCACTGGCCCTCCCCATGCCACTGGCAGCGCCAGACACCACCGCCACCTTGCCACCCAAATGAAACAGTCCCTCAAGCATCAGTCCGTTCCCCCGCGTTGGGCCTTGGCCCCTTTTTCCACCATGATCCAGGCGATCAGAGACATCAGCACACCATAGACCATGATCCCCACCATGGGAGCCACGCCCCACCAACCCACAATGGTTGGAGCTATGATACCGCCAATATTCGCCACGGAGTTGATCAGGGCAATTCCCGCCGCGGCTGCCACCCCGCCCAAAAACATTGATGGCAAGGCCCAGAATACCGGCAACACCGCCATCATGCCTGCCTGGGCCAGGCACAAACCCACCAGCGCCAGCCAGGGATCTTCGGCCTGCCATGCAATGATCCACCCGACCCCGGCAATTGCCAGAGACAGGGCCACCACCACAGCGCGCATCCGCCACCGGTCAGAAAGCCAGCTGGCAATGAGCATGGCTACCACCGAAGCCAGATAGGGCAGCGCGCTAAGCAGACCCACTTTCCCAAGAACGCCTATTTTGTCCCAGACAGCCACTATTTTCCCGATCCTGCCGGTTGCCACAGGCTTGTTGGCGGCATCCTCCGCAACCAGTTTTTCCTGGGCTAAAAGCATCGGTTCAAAATGGCCTTTCACCAGCTTGGGCAGGTAGGCCCCAGTAGCGTTGGTACCCACCGCCACGGTGAAGTACAGGCCCACCAGTATCCAGACACGGAAGTCGCGCAAAAGGTCGAACAGCTTTTCGGTGCCGCCAGTGAGCAGACGCTGCTGGTCTTCCCGGAGCATCTGGTCCTCCAGCGCCTTTTTTTCGTCCTCGGCAAGCCAGCGGGCATCACGGGGTGAATCGGGCAGCACAAACAGCACCAGAATACCCAGTAAAACCGACGGAAACCCCTCCAGCAAGAATAGCCACTGCCAGCCAGCCAGCCCGTTATCCCCATGAAAATGGTCCATGATGACCCCGGAAACCGGATTGCCAAGCACATTGGCTAGAGGGCTGGCAATCATGAACCATGCGATCACCCGGGCCCGCTTGCTGGCTGGGAACCAGGCAGTCAGGTAAAAAATGACCCCCGGAAAGAAGCCGGCCTCGGCCACCCCCAGCATCACCCGGGCCCAATAAAAGCTGATGGGACCGGTCACCGCCAGGGTGAGCATCGAAACCAGGCCCCAGGAGATCATGATGCGTGAGATCCACACCCGGGCACCCAACCGGCGCAGCAACAGGTTGCTGGGCACCTCAAAAACCAGATAACCCAGATAAAACAGGCCAATACCCCAGTTGATGACCTCCTCGGACAGGCCGAGATCTTTGGTCATGCCCAGTCTGGCGAAGCCGACATTGGAGCGATCGAGAATGTTGAAAACATACAGCAGGCACAGGAAAGGGACTATACGCCAGGCTACCTTGCGGGTGGCGCTCGCCAACGAAGCCGGATTCATGGATACAATCCCCTGGGTTTACAGGCCCCTAGTATGCCCGAAGTCAAGGGGCACGCAACCAGCACGGCGAATGCCCGGCCAGAAACGCCTGAACCCGCGCGCCCCTTTTGCCGCTGAATATTCCGGGATAGCCGAGATTTGGTAGGAAATTCTTACAAAAGCAGTCACTTTCAGCCCGTTTCGCCAACTGAAAATGGACAACCTTTCGGCACACAAGACGGCAGCCAGTCCAGCAGGCGCTAAACCGGGCCGTGAATCAAATACCTGCCACCGTACAGCCCGGATTTCAGCCCGATCGAGAATACCTTCTCCAAAATAAAGCGGCGGATGCGGGAACTCGCAGAAAGAACCTTATTGGCATAAACCACCAGGAGCGACGCCGAAGCCGGTGAGAGTTACAAGCTAAAACGCTGAAGCTCTTTTTTCAAAAGCTCGTAGTCAGAGCGGAACACCTGCAACCCAGGCTCTCTCTTGAAGATATCGTCGTAGACCGCGGCGCACTCGCTCAGCACCCTTTGATGATACTTCGAATCCTCAATCGCGAACACGCGGATAAGGTTATCGTATCGGTCGAGTCCCTTAATGACTGCGGTCTCGCCACGGAGCTCTTTCACATGCGCGAGGAACTCCTTTCGTGACTGGTTTGGGGACTTCGTCAACTCCCCCACCCCATTCACAACATCGCTATCGAATCGCTTCGCGAGGGTAGCTGATTCCACATCAGTATCCTCAACCACATCATGGAGGAGGGCTTTCATCACCGCTGAAGCAGGCAACGAAAGCTTCATCGCGTAGAGCCCCATATTAATCGGATGCTGAACATACGGGATATGGAACAATCCCTGCGTGTCCTGCGGCCGAGCGAAGGTCTGCTGAGCGTGCGCCTCCGAAGCGACTTCGTGAGCCGAACGAATGTCCGCCTCTTTGGCCCCGTACCTCTTTGCCAAATCATCGAAACGGGTCGCGGCGCCCTCGAGATCCAAATTTTCCCGGACCAGATCTAGAACCGGCTGCCCGACTCCCTTTTCCTGAAGCCGCGAAAGGTATCCTTCGGTTAATCTCGCCGAGATATCGCGCCACGCCGAGATCTCCCCGAGCCCAGCAGTATGATTAATCTCAAAAGAGAGGGCCTTGATGCCACCGAACGAGGCTTGGTAGAAATTTTCAGCCGCCCGAACATACATCTTGTACAAATCGTCCCGCTCGATGGTACACAGCGGCTCGCGCTCTGCGTTACTACCGGTGCCGTTGGACCAAACAATGCATGGATCTTTCTTTATGGCAGTAGTATGCGGCATCGAGAGCTCTGGCGCAGCGGTGATTCCGGTTTTCATAGGTTCCTTTTTAGCACCTCTTACTTCCCTAACCCAGTGGTATGAGACTCTAATAATTTAGGGTTGCCTGCAGTTGTACCACAGTCGAGAGTGGTTTGAACCACGGAGGGTTGCGCCGTGCTGAAAAAGTATATTATCAAGTTGAGTGATGCGGAACGCGAGACGCTCACCGAGCGTTCGCAAACTGAAGGGTTCTTCGCATTGGGATTTACACGACGGCCCGCCAGGCCACACTGTGCTGTGGCGCGGCCTGACAAGACTCGCGGACATCCAACTGGGGTATGACCTGGATCACAGTTGTGCGTAATTGAAAGATTCGCCGGACGGATACCCAACTTCAAAGAAGTTGTTATAATACACCTGCTGGGCTATTGCCAAGGTTCCTTCTAAAACCGAAATCTACTTTGGCAGCTTCCCCAGCTTTTTTTATGGATTGATTATGAATTCAGATGGTCAGTCGCTTTTTCTTCAAAAGTCCCTCAAGGTCGTTGTACCACTTGGAATCAACGAGCCTTCTTTTCAACATGTCAGCACGGTTGCGAGAAACTTGCAATCGCTTGGCTTTGGTTTGAGTTCGGCCTTGCTCGAACGTCTTTCAACTTTATCGGAAGAATCTGTTGTTGAATGGTATGAGGGAGTGTTGCCTACCCTGAAAAAGATGGTTGGAGCGCATCGAACATTCATGCCGATGTACCCAAACTTCCCACAGCAGGTCATGAATGCCTCACAAGCGGAGTTGTTCTTCAATGCAATGACCAACTACTACGGGTTCATGCTGTCCGACATGCTCAACGACCCAACGCTTGTCATCTTGCCAAGCTACGAAAAAGAGATACGGCCATTTTTGGATGAACTGCATGAATTGCGATGGATTGAATTGGGGGCGGAGGGAGATTTCGATAGAGTTTTCACTCGCTTGCTTGCTTCAAATGGCTCTCTATCCGCTTCAGACAAAGAGATAGCTCAATGGTTCGCAGCCAATCGAGACGTAAGTAACCTTCTTCCTCAAGTTGTCCCGCAGAAAGAAACGCTTGCGTTTCTTGTCGCAAAGTTACCTGATCCCGCATGTCTTGTTCCCTTGCTAAAGTCGGCCACCGACGTTCTCCGAGTTGCAGTTGCAATGTCCGATGGTGACGTTTCGCTTGCTGAACCAACAAAGTTCCGAAACTTGTCGAAGAAGGAGCGGCGATATTTACTTGAGTGTTTGGAGAATTGCGGTTCTTCTATGACCGAAGATATGCTTCGATGGAGGGAAAGATGGATTCGACTTGGAGAACGATTGCATCCCGGCGACTATAAAAACCGTTTTCCTCAGTCACTTGCTGCGTTTGACGTTTTGCGAAACGGCTGTTCATATGAGACCTTCAATTCTCGGATCGAAGCGGCATTCGTCGCTAAAAAATCCGACCAAGCCATCGATATCTTGATTCAACGTCCTGGAGATTTTGCTCGACGTTTGGACCATGCATTGCGAACACTGGAGAAGCCGGACGAAGTTGCCACTGCTTTCTTGAATGTTGCTTCAAAAGTATCAACGCCCGTACTTTTACAACTTTGGCATCATTTCCTGACTAGAAATGATGCGGTCATTCGTGCATTCTTTCCCAAAGGTAATGCAGCAAAGGTCCAAGTGAAAGAAGGCAGATTACCTCGACTGCAAACAGAATTGGTTCAACAACTTGTGAATGGAATTCGAGATGTTCTCGTTGACCGATTCCGCCGTCTTCCGTCGCTTGGGAAAGTCCATATCGGTGAGAACCTTAAAGAACAGATCGTCCCATTTTCGCAAAGGTCAGCGAGTCGGGCGATTCAAACAGTTTCTCGTGGTTCGAGCTTCGACCTTCCCTTAGGGCAGACAATCCGATTCTTCTGCTGGTGGAAGAATTTGGAGAAACAAGATTCTGACGATGGCCGTGTTGACATTGATTTGTCTGCATCAATGTTTGACTCTAATTGGCAATATGTCGCAGATGTTTCGTACTACAATTTGAGACAAGGTAGATGCTTTCATAGCGGCGACATTACTTCAGCGCCAAACGGGGCCTGCGAATTCATCGACATGGATTTGCCGTTCGTCTTGGAATCAAATGCTCGGTATATCGTCATGAGTATCATGTGTTTTACAGGGCAGAGTTTTCTCGCATTGCCAGAGTGTTTCGGCGGTTGGATGATGCGTCAAAAACCGGAATCTGGCGAAATTTTTGACCCCCGTACATTAAAGGACAAGGTAGACATTACAGGTTCAACAAGAACCTGTGTGCCTGTAATCGTTGATGTCCAAGATCGCAAAGTGTACTGGGCGGACTTGGCCCTCAAAGGAGGCCAAATCAATAATGCTGCCAGGAACTCGGTTGGAATGAGTCAAATCGGTAAGGTAATGGTGGCCCTAAACAAACCATCGCTATTCGACCTGTTCTTGATGCACGCAGAGGCCCGTGGGACTTTGGTAAACGACGAAGCTCAAGCTGACACGATATTCGATGTGTTTATCGGAACAGTTACGGCCTTCGATACCGACAAGATATTGAGCGAATTTTTGGCGTAAGTCTTGGCAGTGTCGGCTGGATTGCTTCTTGCTATCCGGCGATGATTGGAACCGACTCAGCGACCATAACCAGGTGATTGCTCAATTCCGATAAAAATCGATCCACTCCACTTTGAACGACTTTGGATTGCCCTCGAAAAACTTCTTGGGTAATTGCATTTCAAAGCAACCATCTTTGAGCGGAATGACCTTGGTTGGCTCGCCATCACTGTCCAGAGTTCTAATCTCCATCCAATAAAGACTTTTTGAGTCCAGCGGTGAATCCTCTTTACCTTCCTTCCAGAGTCATACATCGCCAACGTGACTCGATACCGTCGCTTCGAGCTTGAGTTTGTCTGTTGGGGTCCACCTCAGCATCTCGTGATCATACAGCCGACCGGAAAACTCTTGATCGATTACGTTTGTATCGACGCAGCAGAGGATCGCCTGGAACCCCTGGGCAATAAATTGCTGAGCCAGTTCGGTCGTGTCCGTTCCCCATAAAGGGAAAACGCCTTTCAAGCCACCGGTGAACAGTTTTTCCTCTCGGTATCGGCGTACATCCTCCAAGAAAATATCTCCACAGATAACCGACAAGACGCCGGCCCGCCGGTATTTGTCGAGGCCTGCTCGCATCTTGGTTTCGTAGTCACCGTTAGAACAAGTTTCACATTTGTGGAGTAACTCTGGAATGAAAAAATGGCAAAACACAACGTGTTTTTTGGCAAATCTTTGTGCACTTTTATAAGAAGTCTGCTCTAGAACAGGTCAGTGGAATAAAAACTTTATCCAACGCACAGTTCAAGGAATGAGCCTGACGCTCCAATAAGCTGGTCCGCACACCATGCACACTGATCCGGTCGTACTCCTCGGTCACAGTGGTCAACAGGGCCACGATTTCAAAGTCCTTTTGGGCTTCATGGAGTGCGAGCGCACTATCTTTGCCGCCGCTCCAGGAAATGACCGCTTTCTCTTTCATCCTCGCTCCCATCGGTCCATGCAAGTCATCTGGATTCGAGCATCCACCGGCTTCAGGGTATCCAAGCTGGAACTCCCGATCAGGATGCTGGCGTTCCCAGGCAGACCACGCCTCGGTCGGCAAAACATCCTGCAAACACATCCAGGTGGATGATTTCGGCCAGAATCTCCAGGCTGTCCACGACTCGTGGCCCCGGACGGTTGAAATACGCACTGCCGTCCACAACATAGACTCGACCTTGCTGAACCGCAGGCAGCCCATCCCAACCCGGATACCCCCTCAGAATCGGCAAATCTTCAATCGTCCTTTGTGGCCGGTGTCCACAACAGGCAAGCACGATCACGTCCGGCTGTGCTTCAAGAACACTTTCCCAGGGAATCCGGGTCGAATCTTTTCCCTTGAGTCCAAGTGGGTCTGTCCCTCCAGCGAGTTCGACCAACTCTGGTCCCCAATGACCGCTACAGAAGGGCGGGTCAATCCACTCCATCAAAAAACACTTGGGGCGATTTATGACTTGCGACAGTCTTGCTTTCACCGCTTCGACTCGCTCGAAAAGCGAATTGATTGCGACCTCGGCCTTCTCGGAAACGTCGAGTACCTTCGCCACAGAGCGGATATTCTCAAAAATGTCGGCAAGGGAAGAAGGCTCCAGATTCAGCACTTGAGGAATCCGAGGCAAGGTGGCAGCGAACGCCGTGACCGAACCAAAGCCGACAGCGCAGACATCGCATAATCTTTGGGTCAGAATAATGTCCGGTTCCAGACGGCGAAGCAGAGGCTCGTCCATACTGTAGAGCGTTCCCGTCGAAGCCAGTGTCTCTCGGACCCAGCGATCAATTTCGGCACTTGGAAGTCCCGCTTCGTGGATCGGACAGTGTGTGACTCGTGGCTTGGCATTCACGGCTGGTGGGAAATCGCATTCGTGAGACACGCCAACCAGACGATCCAGTTGTCCCAAGAGGCCGACAATCTCAGTGGCAGCAGGTAATAGCGAGACGATCCGCATGGTTGGTTCCTAGTGAGTATCCGTCTTGATCTATGCGGGTGCATGTTTGGGAGCCGGGGTAAATGGCAGTTCGCGCAAAACGGGAAGCCATCTCTCTGCCAATGCAAATCCACCAAACAGCGCAGTGCTGTAGACAGCATCTCCAATCAGGGTGTTCTGAAAGAAAGGAATCGCTGCTGCGTAGCAGATAAGGAGTCCTTCGAGCGTGTGAGGATATAGATTTCCGCCCGCCCACACGCCAAAATTGGTCACGACATAGAAGATCACAGACCCCGCAAGAGCCGCCCCCGTGATTGCCGGTACGGTCCTGTGGTGTCGAAGCAGGAAGCCCAGCAAGGAGATGAGCAAGAAGGCCGTGTAAGTCATCCACATGCCTGGGTAAATACCCCACGAAGCCATCAAGCCCATCCGGTGCAAGCCCTCGATGCAAAGATCACTCAGGAACAGCGACAGAATGGGTACGAGGATCGCCAGCCTTCGGTCGGTCAGGGTAGCGGCTCCGAACAGGGCCAACGACGTGATCGGGGCGAAATTGGGGGGATGTGGGATAAGCCGGGAAAGCGCGGCCAAGAGTACGGCTACAACAATCACAGACGAGCGGGGAGTAACGAACTGGAAGCAGGCCATTTCAGTGATCCTTTCTGCCGGGCAAGAAACTCTACTTCGGCTCGCAAGCAGTGACATCGGGCCGAACGGACGGACCAAAAAATCGCTGCCGGATGCTTGAGGCCAAAGCATCGAAACACGCACTCGGCAGGTGGGTCTTCTGGCCTCCGGCTCCTTACGGCCCTGAACTTACCTACCCGCAGCCGTTCTTGAAAGAGTCGTCCGCAATGGCATACATCAATTCGAAAGCCTCGCCGATTACAGCAGCGGCCCTGCAACGGATTTGCACCATTTTCCCTTAATCCCTGTCTTCCTATCGGAAAGGCAAAAGACCTATGGAGATCAATTGAGAAGTTACTGTTTCAGAAGCAAAAAGTCTATCAGGCTCCCACGGAATTCCGCTCCCGAGGACGAATATGATCCCGGTCAGTGCAGCCCGGTCACCCGAATTGACCGGGTTTGGTTGGCAAGGCTGATTCGTCCGCGCCATCGGGCTAGACGGCCCCTTTTCTCAAGCCGAAAACCCAGGGCCGGCGCAAGAAGCCCGGCCTGAACACCCCGGTTCCCGTTGGGAAACACCCAAGCCAGACAAAACCTTGCCGCACAGCCTCGAACGCTGTCCTGATTGATCTGGCAGCGTGTCGAAATGCAATTCAAGTCGTTCCCGGATCATCGAGGAACTCCAGGAGGATTCCAAGCCTTCGGTCACCGAGCATGTGCTCTCCCGGTACTGGTGTTCGCACTGCCGAAAAAGGTGGAGGACGCTCTGCCGGATAGCCAGACCGGGCACCGGACGATCTGCCTTGCGGGGATGATGCATTACCTGCAGGGGACAACGCTGAGCCAGATTCTGGATGTCTACAACTACCACCTGCATTCACGGTGACGGAAGCCGACCTTGTCCAGGCATGGCACCGCATGGGTGAGGTCTTCCGGCCCTGGTACAACGACATCCTAAACAGTTACGGCAACGGCAGCGAGAGGGGAGCACAGATCCAGCTTTTGCTGATGAACATCATGCGTACCCTCAAGATGCGTGGACACAACCCCGTGCAGATCCTGTTGAACTCCTTGAAATCCTATGTCCGCTCAGGAAAACTTGCGCCTTTGCCGACAAAAATCACGGCAAACGGCTGAAGGGTTACAAATGTTTTTTCTTGTTATTTGGCAATTTGCTTGCTATTAGTACTGGGAGATAAGGGATTTGTGGTTACCGGGCATGGGGTAGATACAAAAACGCACAATGTTCCGGATGTTCTTGCACCTGTTTTTATCGCAGAGGATTGGCTTACTGGCAAGTTGGTCTGGAAGGATGCAAGTCCGGGTGCGGCTGTTCTTGAAGGTCAGTGGCCCAACCTTGTTGGTCTTGAAGTTGATGGCAAAATACAGGTGGTTTCTCTAGCAGGAGATGAGGGGGGGGTTTATGCTTTCAATCCGGAGGATGGGAAAAAACCTTGGAAATTCGCTTGCAATCCCACGGCTGTAGTTTTCAAGCCGGGTGGCCGAGGTGATATAAGTTATATCTGGACTTTTGCAAACTTGAAACTGGCCTTGGAGAAATAGGTAATTTGGGTTCAAATGCAGCTGGCGTATAACAGTTTTTGTTGGACCATGGAGGGTCGAACCATGCCAGGGATAGTAGAATTACCTTCAGTAGTGCGTGCGGCAGTGCTAGAGTTTGGCGACCTGTTTTCCTGTGAGCCACAGCGCCGGCAT
>QWOS01000123.1 GCA_003669555.1 Planctomycetota bacterium | reverse complement strand
TGCTCGTTCGTATCAGTGTGAGGCTGTCGGTTTCCACCGGTCGCCTGGCCTGCTTCACCGGGCCGACCAGACTGTGCATGACAACAACCAAAAGATCAGGGAGAAATAGAACCATGCAACATGTGGTACTTCTGGGCGATTCGATTTTTGACAACGGTCGCTATGTGGAAAAATTGACTGATACCACTCTCAGCCATCTGCAGCGGGCATTGCCAGCGGAATGGACCGCCTCCATGGTGGCGGTGGACGGCCATGTGACACGGGATGTGGCGCGCCAATTGCAGGGCATATCGGCGGATGCCAGCCACCTGATGGTGAGCGTGGGTGGTAACGATGCCCTGCAAGTGGCGAACCGCTGGACCATGCTGGAAGACCTGCCTTTTGGCAAGGTGGCGGAGCAATTGGCCCACTATCAGCAGCAGTTCCGCCATGAGTACCGCAAGATGCTGAGCGAGGTGCAGGTTCATCGGCTGCCAACAGCGGTCTGTACCATTTACACGGCCGTTCCCAACCTGCCTCCTGACCAGGTGGCGGCGCTCAGCTACTTCAATGATGTGATCCTGGAAGAGGCGGCGCGGGCCAAAGTGGCGGTAGTGGACTTGCGGTTGATCTGTGTATCGCCGGCGGACTACTCGGCCCGCTCGCCGATTGAGCCGTCAAAAATGGGGGGACGGAAAATCGCGCAGGCATTGGCGGCGCTGGCGGTGAACTGGAACAGCATCACAGGCCCGGCCACCGTGGTGATCGGGCCTGTGAAATAGTGTGCCATCCCCCCTCACCGCTCGTGAGCGGTCACCTGGGGCGGTGGGTCGCCAGGGGCTCTCATTGCCGGGGTCATGGTGTTGGCGATGTGGGAGTCGCCCAGGAAATTTGCCGCCATTTTTTTGTTCTATAAAAAGGATGTTTTTGGGGGTTATTTGCCTGGGGGAAGTAGGAACCTAGTAGTGGCAGGTTATGATATCCCGGGTTGCAGGCAAGAATGAAACCTTAAATTATAGTGTGACGCAGCAGCGGCATTTTGTGGGATCTATGAGTTTCGCACCCAATCAGGCAGACAGCCCGGCCATCCGGGCCGGGCTGTCGTGTTGGTGGGAGGCCTGTTTCCGGTCAGACCGAGTAGGTGCTGCTGGCGGTATCGCCACCCCGGCCGGTCCAGTTGGTGTGGAAGAACTGGCCGCGAGGCTTGTCGAGGCGCTCGTAGGTGTGGGCGCCAAAGTAGTCGCGCTGGGCTTGCAGCAGGTTGGCCGGTAGCCTGCCCGAGCGATAGCCATCATAAAAGGCCAGGGCTGTGGAGAAGGCTGGGACCGGAATGCCTGCGATCACAGCGGCGGCAATGGCCTTGCGCCAGCCCTGCTGGCAGCGGGCGATCTCGGCCTGGAAATAGCTGTCAAGGAGCAGGTTGACCAGATTGTGGTCGCGATCGAATGCGTCCTTGATCTTGCCGAGGAACTGGCTGCGGATGATGCAACCACCACGCCACATGAGAGCGATGCCACCATAGTTCAGGGTCCAGCCGTTGGCCTTGGCTGCCGCCCGCATGAGCATGTAGCCCTGGGCATAGCTGATCATCTTCGAGGCGTACAGCGCGTCGTGGATGGCGGCCAGCATGGCTTTTTTATCCGTGTCGGCAATCTTGCCCGAGGGGCCGGCCAGCACCTTGCTGGCGGCGACACGCTCATCCTTCAGCGCCGAGACGCAGCGGGAATAGACCGCCTCGGCGATCAGGGTGATGGGCATGCCCAGCTCCATGGAGTCGATGACTGTCCATTTGCCGGTGCCCTTCTGTCCGGCGGCATCAAGAATATGATCGACAAGCGGGGTGCCGTCTGCTTCCTTGAAACCAAGGATGTCGCGGGTGATCTCGACCAGGTAGCTGTCGAGGACGCCCTTGTTCCAATCCGAGAAGGTGTTGTGGATCTCGTCGGCCGACATACCCAGGCCGTCACGCATCATCTGGTAGGCTTCGCAGATGAGCTGCATGTCACCATACTCGATGCCGTTGTGCACCATCTTTACATAGTGGCCGGCACCACCTTCACCCACCCAGTCGCAACAGGGGGCGCCACCATCGACCTTGGCTGAGACCGCCTGGAAGATTTCCTTTACATGGGGCCAGGCCGCAGGGCTGCCACCGGGCATGATGCTGGGGCCATGGCGGGCGCCCTCTTCGCCGCCGGAGACGCCAGTGCCAATAAACAGGATCTCCTTGGCCTCCAGTTCCTTGCAACGGCGGATGGAGTCCTGGTAGAGGCTGTTACCACCGTCGATGATGATGTCGCCCTTCTCGAGGTGTGGCACAATCTGGCCGATGAAGTCATCCACCGCTGAACCGGCCTTGACCAGCATCATCACCCGGCGGGGCTTCTTCAGCTTGGCGCACATCTCGGCAATGGAATGCGCTCCCACAATCTCGGTGCCTTTGGCCTCTTTGGCCAGGAACTCATCCACCTTGCTGACGGTCCGGTTGTATGCCACCACCTTGAAGCCATGGTCGTTCATGTTGAGGATCAGGTTCTGACCCATCACGGCCAGGCCAATGAGGGCAATATCGGCTTGCGGTTCAGCGGACATGGATATCTCTCGCAAAGGGTGGACCACCCCACCCGGGTTCAGAAAATCGAGCTCAAAGGTTTTGTACGGCTGCGGGTGGGTAGTGCCAACCAGAACCGGCGCAGGCAGGCAGACTGCCTATGGCTCCCATTTTAACATCCCCTGGTTTCTATTCCCCTGCCTGCAGTCAACGAAAAAAACTATCGCCAGATGCGAATACAAGAGTGGAGGGGCTTTTCAACCCTTCCATTCATTCTGCCGTGCCACCTGTTCCCGGACAAAGGAGCCAGCCACCATGCCTGTCGTAAAAATTGCCCGTCTTCCTTCCATGCCATCCAGCGCCTTGTTGGAGACCACCAACCCAGAGACAACGCTGCCCGGGTTGGTGGTTTTGGCCAAGGCTGGAAATCAGCAGGCCCGCAATGAATTATTCGCCCGGTCCGCTGACGCGGTGGAATCATGGGCCCGCCAGGATGTGGGGCCGGCACGGTCGGAGGATCTGAGCCAGGAGGTGCTATTGCGGGCCCATCGCAAGCTGGATTCCCTGATGGTTCCGGAGGCCTTTTTGGGTTGGTTACGCGTGATGACCCGACGGATGGCCTACAACCTGCTGAAAAAGGAGCGTCCCGAAAGGCGCTGGTGGGTCACCACTGCCGCTGTTCGTTCGCTGGAAATTTTCGAACTGTTACCCGGTCGCGAGAAGGATCCGGGCCTGGAATTCTTCGAGGAAAGTGATCGTCGGGCCTGCCTGGAGCTGATCTGGCGTGTGGTGGGCACACTGGAGCCGCGGCAGCAGATGCTCGCAGACTACTACTACCGCCAGGGCAGGACGGTGGAACAGATCTCCCGCGCCATGGGTCTGCCCGGCAAGCCCCTGCCCATGGGAACAGTGAAGACCAGCCTGAGTCGCCTTCGCAAGGCCATCAGGCGTGGAGTGGAGGGGCAGGAAGTGTTTTCCGTGCCGGACCATGGACCCATGAAAGCCTGAACAATAGCCGGCGGGTCTTGGCCCACGGGGCCTCAGGCGTTACGCTGGGCATGAGGGGATACCGTGCGGGTGCTCCCCCCTGGCCGAGCCAGTTTGCGGTTTTGTGCGTTGGGGGGTGTCGGCATGGACCGGGTGGTCTGTTTCATCCTGGGTGGCGGGCATGGCAGTTCCCTTTTCCCGCTCACCCAGACGCGTAGCGTTCCGGCGGTGCCGCTGGCTGGCAAGTACCGGCTTATCGATGTGCCGGTGAGCAATTGCCTGAACAGCCGGCTGGGAAATATTTTCATCCTGGCCCAATACCAGAGTGTGAGCCTGCACCGGCATATCAGCAATACCTACAAGATGGACCCGTTCCATGGCGGGTTTGTCGAGGTCCTGTCGGCTCAGCAGACCAATGAAGCCAGTGACTGGTACCGTGGTACCGCCGACGCCCTGCGTCAGAACCTTCGCTATGCCGAGCGCGAGGGGGTGAGCGAGGTCCTGGTCCTTTCCTCTGACCAGCTTTTTCGCATGGATTTCGAGTCGCTCGTTCAGGGGCATCGAGCCAGCAAGGCGGCTTGCACCATTGGCGTGACCGCAGTGGGTCCCAACCGGGTGCGGCGGATGGGAGCGGTTACTGTGGATGGTGGGCACTGGGTGCGCGGATTTGTCGAGAAGCCGGGTCGTGATCAACTGCAAGCCCTGGTCAGACCGGATGCCGAAGACCAGGTCCGGCCCTTCCTGGCGAACATGGGCATCTACCTTTTCCAGCACAAGCTTCTGGTGGACATGCTTGCCGAGGCACCGCAGATGGATGATCTGGTGACTCAGATCTTGCCCCGCCTCATGGGGCAAGGGCGCCTGAGGGCTCACCGGCACTATGGCTATTGGGAAGATCTGGGAACAATCCAGTCTTACCACAGCACTCATATGGCGCTCACCACCGATCATCCGCCGTTCGACTTCCATGCCCCCGAAGGCACCATCTATACCCGCATGCGCAATCTGCCCGGTTCGCGGATCAACTCCAGCAGTATCAGCGACACCCTGATCTCGGATGGCTGTGAGATCAGTCCCGGCTGTGTAGTGGACCGTTGTGTCATTGGTGTTCGAAGCATCCTGGGCGAAAAGGTGTTACTGCGGGACTGCATTCTGCAAGGGGCCAATGAGTACGAGTCGCCTGACGAAAGGCTGGTTCGCACCGGTTCACCCGAGCCACCCCTCGGCATCGGCGAGAACACCGTGGTGGAGAGCGCCATCCTCGACAAGAACTTTCGTATCGGGCGCAACTGCCAGCTTGTCAACCGCCTGGGCGTCAATTTTGCCGATGGTCCTTTCTATTCCATCCGTGATGGTATCCTGCTGCTGCCCACCAACAGCGTGGTCCCTGATAACACTGTCATCTGATCTAGTGGTCTTGACCCACGCAAACACCCCCGAGGGCTGGTGGGCCACCGGGGGTGTTTTGCTAATCTGGAAGACCGGTCTTTATGGCCGGGGTCTTCACCGGCGCAGTAGTTCCACTACCCGCTCGAAGTCGTCGGTGTTTTCGAAGGAGATAACCAAGGCACCCTTTTCCGGCCCCTTCAGCTTGATGGCCACTTTCAGCCCCAGCTTGCCGGCCAGTTCCTGCTCGATGCCATGCACGTGGTCAGTCTTGTCTGCGACTGGTCGGGGAGAGGAAGAGCCGGACTGTATGGGTGATTCGCCACCCGCCACCGGGGCTGGGGACGAAGGGGGGTTCACCTGCTGGCGCACCATCTGCTCGGTGGCATGGACCGACATCCCCGTGGCGATTACCTGCCGGCAGGCGATGGCCTGCTTGTCAGCCGAGGGGAGCCCCTTGATCGCCTTGGCATGACCGGTGCTGATCTGGGAAGCCCGCACAGCTTCCTGCACCTCGGTGGGCAGCTCCAGCAGTGCCACCAGGTTGCTGATGGTTGGACGGCCCATGCCTAGCCGCTTGGCCAGATCGTCATGGGTCATGTGGAAG
Organism: Planctomycetota bacterium; assembly: GCA_003669555.1. Classification (GTDB taxonomy): domain Bacteria; phylum Planctomycetota; class Planctomycetia; order Gemmatales; family Gemmataceae; genus UBA6894. The sequence continues at coordinate 20,717 of QWOS01000123.1, read as the reverse complement.
CTGGACAGGTAATCCTTGAAGCCTTGCGCTTTCTCAATCGGATTGAGATCACTGCGCTGGATGTTCTCCACCAGCGCGGCTTCCATGGTTTTCTGGTCATCGAAATCGACTACACGGACAGGGATGTTTTCCATCCCCGCATCGATAGCCGCACGCAAGCGGCGCTCGCCGGCGATGAGCTGGAAACGGTCGCCACGGGCGCGGACCACCACCGGCTGCAGCACGCCGTGCTCCTGGATGGAATCACGCAAGCTGGCCAGTTCATCGGGATCGAAATGCCGGCGGGGCTGGTTGGGATTGTTGTCAATCACCCCCACAGGCACCTCGCCACAAGGGCCCTGGACCATGCCCTCGGCCTGGTTGCCGTTGAACAGGGAATCGAGGCCGCGACCCATGCGAGGGCCATTCTTGCCTTCTTTGTTGTCAACCTTTTCCATGGCGCATTCTCCTTCAGGCCCGACTCGGTGGCAATCACTACCACCTCTTGAAAAGTTGGTTAGCCAAGAGGTGGCTTCGGGATCAATCCCAAACTGGTTTCCAGGAAGTCAGAAGTTCCATGTGGAACCCTGCGGATGTGGCGGGGCGGTTGGCGAAAAGGAACTTTGTGCCACCGCCTGGCTGAGGGTGTCAGGGGCGACGGTATAGCAGGGTGTCCCCATGCCGTTGGGTGATAAAGCTCTCGGTGAAACCGAACAGGCTCTCGGCTGCACCCAGCATGAGGTAGGCCCCGGGATGCAGCATGGCATGGAACGATTCGCAGATCTGTCTTTTGAATGGATCGGCAAAATAGATGAGCACATTGCGGCAGAGGATGAGGTCAAAAAATCTCTGGATACGGAACGGCTCCTGCATGTTCACCCTGCGGAATTCCACCATGCTTCGCAGTTCAGGCCGCACTTTCTGGAGGGCCTCGGCAACCACCTTGGAGTTGAGGAAGCGGTCTCCCTTGGGCGTAAGGAAGTGGCCTTTCTTGGGGTGAAAAATCGGTATCCCCTGGGGGGTTGCGAGGCGGTCTCCTTTTCTGTTGAGGAGGGGGTTTTCCAGGAAGTCAGAGGTTCCATGTGGAACCCTGCGGATGTGGCGGGGCGGTTGGCGAAAAGGAACTTTGTGCCACCGCCTGACTGGGGGTGTCAGGGGCGACGGTATAGCAGGGTGTCCCCATGCCGTTCGGTGGCAAAGCTCTCGGAGATATCGAACAGGCTCTCGGCTGCACCCAGCATGAGGTAGGCCCCGGGATGCAGCATGGCATGGAACGATTCGCAGATCTGCCGTTTGAATGGATCGGCAAAATAGATGAGCACATTGCGGCAGAGGATGAGGTCAAAAAATCCCTGGGTACGAAATGGCTCCTGCATGTTCACCCTGCGGAATTCTACCATGCTCCGTAGTTCAGGCCGCACCTCCTGGAGGGCCTTGGCACCCACCGGGCGAGTAAGGAACCGGGCCACCTGGCCAGGGGTCAGGCCCCGGGAAATTTCGGTTTCGGTGTAGGCTCCGCGTTTGGCCTGCTCCAGAATCCGGGCACTGAGGTCCGTGGCCAGGATGTGGAAATCGCCGGCAGCCAGTCCGGGCACCCCGCACAAGGGCAGCCACTCCAGGATGGCCATGGCCATGCTCCAGGGTTCCTGACCCGATGAGCAGGCGGCGCACCAGATACGGATAGGCCCGGCGGCTCTTCCCAGGGAAGCCCTGGTGGCTTGCCATCGTTTGGCAGCCTGTGGCAGCACCACCTGCCGTAAAGCCTCAAACGGGTGCCTGTCACGGAAGAAGGCCGTCTCGTGGGTCGTGATCGCCTCGAGAACCCGGTCCCGCATCTCATGGTCTTGTTTGTCCATGAGGCGGTCGCGCAGGGCTTCGAAGGATGTCAGTTGGAAATGCTGCAGGACTGGTACCAGGCGGTGTTCCACCAGGTAGCCCTTTTCCGGACCCAGACGGATGCCGCATTGTTGTTCAATGAAACGACTGATGGCTTCCTGAACCACAGAGGTCAGGGGGGGGCGTTTTGGAATCATGGGGATGCCCTCCGGCGTAGCCAGTCCCCAAGAGTTACTGCCAGCCTGTCCAGTGGGGCTACTTCGTGGACCACACCCATCTGCACCACACTGCCGGGCATTCCCCAGACAACGCTCGTGGCCTCATCCTGGGCCAGTACCAGCCCGCCTGCCCGCCTCACCTCGCAGGCACCGGCTGCTCCATCATTACCCATGCCGGTCAGCACCATCACCGCCAGGCGCGGCCCCAGTGCCTGGGCCAGCGAGCGAAAAAGCACATTCACCGAAGGCCTGCAGCCGCACTCCGGTGGGGCGTCGGTGAGTGCCACCACGAGTTTGCCAACCTGCCGGCGGACCTCGACATGGCGGCCGCCAGGGGCCACTCGCAGCATTTTGCCCGACAGCTCTTCACCATCGGTGGCTTCTGCGCATGACCAGCCAGGGGCAAGCCGGGCCAGGCTCTCGGCGAGGGAAGCTGTGAAACCGACGGGCATATGCTGAACCACAACGATGGGAACATTCACTTCCCGGATCAAATCGGGAATGAGTTGGGAGAGGGCTTTGGGGCCACCAGTGCTCACCCCGATACCTACCATGGCGCAACCTGGGTGAAGGGCTGGGCGCATCTGGGTTGTCGGAGTGGGAATAAGCCGGCTGAGGCGAGGGGGGGTAGCTGGGTCGGCGGGGGGCTGGCGCCCTGACGTGATTTGCAGACGGCCCAGGCGGTCACGGAAACGCTCGAGTATGGGCCGCAAGTTTTCCACCATAGCCTGGATGGAGGCTTCCTCGGGGGAGGCGGGCTTGGCCACGAAAGCAAAGGCACCGGCTGCCATGGCCTCGCGAACTGCCGGACTCTGGCTGTGGTGCTGACCACTGAGCAGGAGGGCGCCCACGGCAGGCTGGGACGAGCGCAAGCCATTGGCCTTTTGCAGGCGCACCAGGGTTTCCAGACTGGTCAGCCCTGGCATCTCCATGTCGAGAAGCATCAAGTCGGTTGGGCTGGATTCCACAAAGTGCAGGGCCTTCTCGCCGGAGAAGACCGAACCCACCACCCGTACCCACGAAAAACCTTCCAGGGCTGCCTGAAGGGTGGCCCGGAAGATGCGTGAATCATCGACCAGCAGCAGGCGCAGGGGAGGGCTCATGATATCATGTTAGGGATTGGCGGCGGTGAAATGTTGGGCATCTTCTCCGGATCCCGGTCAATGATGTTCCACGAGGAACAAAAAGGGCCGGCCAGCGAGCCTCAATTGACGCCCAGATTGTCCACCGAATCCTCCAGGGTCTTGCACAATCCAGCCAGCTCCAGGGCGCTGGTGTTCAGGGTGGTAGCCGAGGTGGAGTTCAGGTGCGATGCCTGGGAGACGGTGTGGATGCTGCCAGCGATGGAAGAGGCGGCACCAGCAGCCTCGGAGGCGTTGGACGAAACATCTTGTGAACCGCGCGAGGCCTCGGCTGCATTGCGGGCCATGTCTGAGGTTCCCTTGCCCACTTCACGGATGGAAGAGGCGATACGGGCCACAGCAGTGTTGGCCTGGGCGACCGAATGGGCAATCGACGCAGCGGCCAGCTTTTGTGAATCCACCGATTGGGTGATGCGCTGGGATGAGGAGTTGAGGATCGTGAATGCAGAGTGCATCTGCTGCATGGCCTGCACGGCCTGATCCACAGATTCCTGGGCATCGCTCATCCGGCTGGCGATGTCCCTGGCCGACTGGCCCGATTGCTGGGCAAGGCCCTTGATCTCGGCGGCCACTACTCCAAAGCCCTTGCCGGCGTCGCCGGCGGAGGTGGCTTCGATGGTGGCGTTGAGGGCCAGAAGATTGGTCTGCAGGGCGATGGCCTGGATGACCCCGGTCACCTCAGTGATTTCCCGGGCGGACCGGTTGAGGCCCGCCATGGTGGCTGAGGCTTTCTCGGCCATGGTCATGGCCTCAGCAGCCTGGCGATACCCAGCCTGGGCTTCATCGGCCACGCTGGCCAAACCCTGGTGAATGGATTCCACGGAGCGATTGACCGATTCCACCGAGGCCGAAGCCGCCTCGGCATCGTGGGTGACAGCGCCGATATTGACGGCGATCTCTTCCGAGGCGGAGGAGATGCCGGTGATATTGACGCTCACTTGCTCGGCGGTGCTGGCCATGGCCTGGATGGTGCGGTTCAGTTGTTCGGTGCCAGCAGCGACGCTGGCTGCCTGGGTGGTGGTCTCCTCGCTGTGGCTCATCAGGTCCTGGGCGAGGGACTTCAGGCGCATGCCGATACCTGTCATCTGTTTAAGCCCATCGAGGGTGTGGCGCACGGGGACCACAATGGCCCGCTGGGTGAACCAGGCGGCGAGGATTCCGGAAACCAGGCTGGCGAGGCCAGCCAGAAGCAGGACGATCCTGGAGCTCTGGTAGGCTGCCTGGGCTCCATCCTTTTCCTTTTCCAAACGGGCGCTGAATCCTTCGATGATCGCAGCCAGCAATTTGTCGCAGGCCTCACGGCTTTGGCGGACAGTGGTCACGCTTGTCTGGATCCCCAGACTGGTGGAGTTGATATGCGATAACTTCTGGATAGCCGCGGAGGTGATGGCGATTTTCTCCAGGGCTTCCTGCGCCAGAATCCAGTTGGCCTTCCGGTCGCTACCACCCTGTGTCTTGAGGGCCTTCAGGCTGGCGCGGGTTTTTTCCAGGAGGCTTTTGATCTGGTCATCGATCCGGTTCATTTCGGTTTCATCAATGGCGCGGTTGTGAGAGACCAGTGCCAGAGCCAGCAGGTCCAGGTTGCGCTGGACGGTCCAGACCTGACGGACAACAACCGAATTGGCCAGGGCAGCCTTGGGGTCGCCTTCTGTTTCGATGTCCTCAAATTGCCGGTCGATTTGAGCCATCTGTTCGCGTAGATCAGTCTCGAACAGATTCCATGCCTTGAAGTTGGTGTTCTGGATACCGTAGTTCAAGGCCTTGTCCTGCTCACGGTAGAAAACTTCCAGTTGCCGGTCGAGGTCGTCGAGGTTCCGCTTCTCTTCGGTGAACCCGCCAGCTTCGATCAGGGTCGCCAACTCGGCCCTGGATTTTCGGGCCTCGGGCCTCAGGTCCAGTGCCCTGACCTTGAAGGCCAGCGATTCGGCGTCGTCGTCCGAGAGTACCGCCCCCTTTTCGGCCAGCACCGATTCAAGGATCTGCTGACGCATGAGCCTTGCCGAGTCCAGACCTCTGGCGGTACGATCCACCAGACGATTGACCTGATCATTGAACAAACCGAATTCCCAAACCGCCAGGGCGACCACCGCCAGATTCAGGAGCACCAGGAAACCGATCCGCGAATAGATCTTGCTGACGATGCCCTGATTGGGATTGAAATACGAGTGCGTGGCCATGGCCTGAAATCTCCTTCTTAGCGAAGTCGGAATTGTTGGACAGAGGATTCCAGCGACATGGCGATGTCGGCCAGGTCCTGGGAGGAAGTGTTAAGCGTGGTGGCGGACTCGGCATTTTTACGGGAAGTGTTTGAGACCGTCAGAATATTCTCGCTGATCGATCTGGCGGCCTGGGCTGCCTCCGAGGTGTTCGACGAGACTTCGTTGGCGCCTTTGGCCGCCTCGGCGGCACTGCGAGCCATATCGGACGAGCCCTTCGACACTTCCTGAATGGTCTGGGCGATGCGGGCCACAGCCTGGTTGGCCTCATGGGCTGACCGGGCGATAGCCTCCGCAGCCGCCTTCTGCGAGGCTACAGATTCGGAAATACGGCTGGAGCCTGAGGCCAGATCGTTGAAGGTGTTGCGGATTTCACGGATCGTCTCGACGGCATGGCGAACCGATTCCTGCACCTCGCTGATCTTGCGGGTGATCTCTCCGGCCGACTGGCCGGATTGCTGGGCCAGGCCCTTGATCTCGGCTGCCACCACGCCAAACCCCTTACCAGCCTCACCGGCTGATGTGGCCTCGATGGTGGCGTTGAGCGCCAGCAGGTTGGTCTGCAGGGCGATGGCCTGGATGGTGCCAGTCACCTGGGTGATCTCGGAGGCGCTGCGGTCGAGGGCTGTGATGGTGGCGCTGGCGCGCTCGGCCAGGCTACGCGCCTCAGCCGTTCGCCGTGACCCATCGCTGGCTTCCTGCGCCACAGTGGATAGTGAATCATTGACCGCCTTGACGGCGCGGTTCACGGCATCGACCGACCCACTGGCAGCCAGGGCCGACGAGGAGATTCCCGAGATGCTCACCGAGATCTGCTCCGATGCCGAGGAGATACCGTTGACATTCATGCTCACCTCCTCCGCGGCTCCGGCCATCGACTGGATGGTGCTGTTCAGTTGCTCGGCTCCGGTGGCCACCGACCCGGCCTGACTGGTGGTTTCCTCGGCCTGGTTCATCAATTCGCTAGCAAGGCGCGTCAGTTTTCCGGAGGAAGAGGTCACGCCCTGGGCGCCGCCCTTCACCTGTGCCAGCAAGGCGGCCAGGTTGGTCGTTACCTGATCCAGAGAATGGACCATCAGTCCGATCTCGTCTTTCTGATCAACCTGCACCCGGTGGGCCAGATTGCCCTTGGCTATCTCCTGCAAGGCTTCGACCACCTTGGCGACTGGCACGGTGATGGCATTGATGACCGAGCGCCCCAGCAAGCTGCCGGCAATCAGGGTTGCCAGACTCACAGCCAGGGTGATCCAGATGGCGCTTTGGTAGGAAGCTGACGCCACCTTCTTGTCCTCCATCAGCTTTTTGCTCAGGGATTCCACCAGGAGCAGAATAGCGTCGTCCGCTTTTTTGCTGGAATCGGCGCCCACAGTGGAACTGAGGGTCAGCGACCGGTTGTTGGTGTCCAGGCGAGACTGCTTTTGCACCTCCGCCGCCATGCGCCTGATATCCAGCATTTGTGACTGGGCCGCCCGCATTTCGGTTCGCTCGGCTTCCAGGGTCGATTCAGAGAGATCACGCAGGTTGCTTTCCAATTGGCCAAGGGTCTCCTCGATGCGCTCCTCCAGGCGGGACATGATGGCCTCGCTCGTAGCCTGATTGTGTTCACCGAGGTTCAGCCGCAACTTGTCGGCGAGTCCCATGGTCTGGAATGCCAAACGCTGCCGGCTGAATTCACGACGGGCCTTTTCAGGCTCTTTGCCGTCCCAGGCAACCAGTGCTTTTTGGGTGCCATTCACCTGTGCTTGCAACACCCCACGCAGTCGGTTGAATTGTTCAGTCAGCACGCCATCGATGATTGCCTGCGCCTTGGTGTTGCTGTTTTGCACCGTGAGCTCCAGGACCTTGGCCTGGTTCTTGGTCATCGCGTTCCAGGCGCTCTTGAATTCATCCAGAGCCCGGCGTTCCGCAGGGCTGGCCACCTGGTCGATCACACCCTCCAGCTCGGTGAGGAATTCCAGGGTGCGGGCATTGGCGGCGCGGGACTCGTCGGCAAACATCATGGAGGGACGATCCTCGCTTTCAAGCAGGCTCGACCGCTCGCTCAGCACCGAACGCAGTACCTGGCTGCGGGTGCGGGCAGCGAGCACCAAGGCACGGGCAGTACCATCGACCATGCCCTCGATCAGCCCATTCACTTGTCGCAGGATGACCAGACCTGTTGTAGCCACCAGACCTGTCGCAAAAAGAAGGCTGGCCACCAGGATGCCTATCTTCCAGCGGATGGGGAAATGATTCATGAATGCTTCTCCAAAGGTGCCCGGGTTCCTATCAGGTTTTTTACCCGACGGTACATGAGTGAGGGTGACAAGAGCGGGATGGGTTGGTGTTCATTGAGAACCACCCCGCAAATTGGCGAGGGGTCGTTGGCATCATTTTCGGCCCGCGGGGTGATCTTGCGGGTTGGCACCACCATAGCGTCGTCGAGGCTGTCTACCAGCACGCCGAACGCTTCGCCCTGGCTGGGTCGGAAGACCACCAACAGATCTTGCGGGGCTGGTTCCCGTGTCGGGAGGCCTAGCAATAGGCGGATATCCAATAGGAGGAAAAGTGATCCACGCAAGTTGACCATACCCAGCACCTCCGCCGGCGCCCCGGGCACCCGCACGCAAGGGGTGGCCTGGTTGGCCTCGCGGATGGCGAGCATGTCGAAGGCATATTGCTGGTTATCAACACGCACCGTGCACAGGGTCATGCGATCGGATGAGGTGTTCATGGGGCGACTCCAGCCGCGATAGTTTCGGTCCAGCCCGGCTCGGCCAGAGCAGTGGCCATCAGGATTTCGCCGGGATCAATCAGCAGCGTCAACCGGCCGTCCACCCGTACCGAGCCCAGGATTCCTGGCCCCTTCAGGGGAGATGGCTCGGGCACCATGGGCACCATTGAGGTGTCAAGAATGCGGGTGGCAATCAGGGCCCGGCCCGGCTGGCCTTTGCGTGGGCTAAGCAGGAACAGTTCCTGTTCGTTCTCTTGGGCGGCACCCACTGCCAGAACCTCATCCAGCCCAACCATCACCAGATTGCCGGATTCCAGGCAGGCAACCCGGTGGTTTCCCACGCGTTCCAGTTGGCTGGCAACCACTCTGTCAACCCGTCGCAGTAAAGCCAAAGGTGCCGCGAAGCGTTCGGATGGACCGTATTCGAAAATCACGGCTGCCTGAGTGGGTGTCTCCAAACGGCTTGCCATCTGTTCCGGGCCGGTGGCAAGCTGTGGCAACAGGGCCGGGCCAGAGGCGCGCACCACCCCTTCCACATCGAGAATCAGGGCCGGCAAGCCATCGGCCAGCACGGTTGCTCCGCCATGGAATCCGAGTCCGCGCAGCAATGGATGCAAAGGTTTGACGACAATTTCCTGGCTGCCAACCAGTTCATCAACAGCCAGGGTGACCCTGCGACCGGCGGCCCGCACCACTGCCAGGAACCCTTTGGACGGCCCCCGGACAGACTCGGGGCCAGGTGCTTGCGGGCCCATGCCAGTCAGGCCCAGCACCTTGCGGAGGTGAATGACCTCAAGTGGCTGGCCCCGCAGCTCGACCACATCATGGCCGCCCATTTCCGAAATACGACACTGCGAGGCGCTCACCAGCTCTTCCAGGTCTCTTTGCGGCAGGCAAAGCCGCTCGCCACCCAGACGCACCACCAGAGCGGGAATGATCGCCAGGGTCAGAGGCAGGCGGAGCAAAAAGGTGGTGCCCTTGCCCGGCACGCTGTCGATCACCAGGGTGCCGCCCACCGATTCCAGATTGGTCTTCACTACATCCAGGCCCACTCCCCGCCCGGAAAGATCCGTCACCTTGTCAACGGTGCTGAAGCCGGGTCGAAGCACCAGGGCCTGGGCCTGGCTGTCGCTGCAGGCTTCGGCCTCGGCGCTGGTGATAAGTCCACGCTCCACTGCCTTGGCCCGAACCCTGGCCGGATCAATGCCTCGGCCGTCATCGGAGACCCGCACCAAGATCTGTCCGCCATCCTGACGAGCCTGCAGATCGATGCTCCCTGTCTCTGGCTTGCCAGCGCGCAATCGTTCAGCAGGGCCTTCCAGCCCATGATCACAGGCGTTGCGAACCAGATGGGTAAGCGGGTCAGCCAGCTTCTCCAGCACGCTCTTGTCGAGCTCCACCTCGGTGCCAATGATGCCCAGATGGATACGCTTTTCGAGGGTGCGCGCCAGGTCGCGCACCATGCGCGGGAAGCGGTTGAAGAGGGTGCCGGCGGGCTGCATGCGGGTGAGCATCACCGCCTGTTGCAGGTCGGTGGTGACGGTGCTGATCCGTTGCATCAGCTGCCTGCCACGCGCGTCAGGCGGGGTGGGCAAAGTTTCCAGGGCCTGGTTGCGGGCCAGCACCAGTTCACTGGCCAGGTTCATCAGGCGGTCGATGATCTCCACCGGGACACGCAGGGTGGAAGCGCGGTCGCCCTCCGGCTGGGCAGGTTCAGCGGCGTGGTTCAGTGCGGCCATGACCTGGGTGCGCTGGTTGTCTGGTGGTGTCGTGGCCGGAGGGCTCCAGACAACCGAGGGAGTGGCTGGAGGAAAAGCGCCAGGTGACGGATTTTTTATAGTCAAGAGATTTTGAATCAGTCCGGTGTCGTCGCCAGAGGGCTGCAAGGGCAAGGCGTCTATCATGCCGCGCAAGCGGTCAGCCACCCGTAGCAACAGATCTGCCATGTCGCGGGAAAAAACCACGATCCCCTGGCGAACTCCATCCAGTAGCGTTTCAGCCGCATGAGCCAGGCGTTCGACCCAGCCAAAACCCAGGAAGCCCGCACTCCCTTTGATGGAATGCATGGCGCGAAATAGCGGATGGGTCCCTTCACGGGCCAGTTCTGGCCCGGCTTCTTCCATCGCCAGTAAGCCATTGCTCAGGGCAGTCAGATGTTCCCGGGCCTCGGCTGTGAACTCTGCCAATAGTAGCGGGTCGACTATTTCCTGCTCGCGGAGAGCCGAGATAGCAGCTGCGGGAATGACGGAAAGTGGCGGTACCATGCCTGACGGTACCTGGATCATGGCCGCCTGCTGGGTGGCAGGCCGAACCTGAAGGGTCGCTTCGATCCGTGCCAGCAGGTCTGTCGCTGCGATTTCCTGACTGATCGGCAGGTTGCCAACCATGGATCGAAGCCGGTCAGTCACCAGCAACAAGAGGTCGGTCAGGGCCGGGGTGCAAGGAATTTTCTCCTGGCGCAAAGCGTCCAGCAGCGTTTCAGAGGAGTGAGCGAGTTGCTCCAGGTTCTTGAAGCCGAGAAAGCCGGCACTTCCTTTGATGGAATGCATGGCCCGGAATAGAGGCTGGATTTTTTCACGAAACTCCCCCGGGGCGGCTTGCTCCAAAGCCAGCAGGCCATCGCCAACAACCACGAGGTGCTCAAGGGCTTCGGCGACAAATTCAGCCAGTACCGCCAGATCGTCCATGCACACTTCCGTTAATTTGGGTGTCTTGCATAGTATGGAAGGCGGGGGTGGAGATTTCTGTTTGAATGAAGCCTTTTCCCAAGATTTTTTGCGAAAACCTTTCCGGAAGTAGCGATTACACCTTGTAAACTCATGGTATGGCCATTTTGACACTATTTTGCTGCATACTACTGACCCAGGCTGCTGCACCGGAGCCCTGGTGTCCGATGGAAGAGTGGGCACCCCTGCCCGCCCGTCCGCGAGGATTTTTACGCACGGTGCGGGAGTTGCGATTGGCGGCGGCTGTGGCGCCTCCAGGGACCGAAAGCCTGAGTGTCCGGCTGGCTTATGAGCAGGCCCTGGGCCGGCTCCCGCCGACCGATGCGCTCAACGGGGCCCGGCAGTGGGGCGACGGGGTGGCGCTCAGACTCAGGCTGGGGGATCTGGCTGCTGCTGAGGCAGTGGCCCGGGATGGGATGCGTCTTTTTCCGGGAGATCATCGCCTGGCGGCCTTGCTGGGTGCCGTGTGCCATAGCCGTGAGGACTGGGCGCAGGCAGAACGGGCTCTGTCGGTGGCCTTTGCTCTGGCAGCCAGTCAGCCGGAGCGGCTGCTGGATCGGGACCATCTGGCCTGGGTGCGCTCCAGGGCCCGGGGTTCAGGGGTGTGGCTGGGGGAACTGGCCGGGCGATGGAAAGGCAAGGAAGGGTTGGCCGGCGCGCAGGCTCTTTGTCTGCGGGTGCCAACGGATCCCTTATTGCCAGTTTTGGTGGCTGCCCGTTGTCGGGCTCTTGGGGATGCGCATGCGGCTCTGGCCCTGGTGGAGAGTGTGGTCGGGGAATCCGGCGTGCGACATGAGTGGATTGTTTCGCTAAGAAACAGTCTGGTCAAAGAGATCGCTGCGGCAAAAGGTCATATAAAAGATCTTTATATTTCAGATTCTCCCCTGTTGCCACGCGACACTGCAGTGCAATTGCCAGTTGTCAAAGACGGGGTGCAACCGCTGCCTTGGGCCCTGCTCGGCAAGAGCCGTCGCGGAACCGGCCGCAAGGCGGTGGTTCATGATGTTGTCCTGGAAAGCCTGGAGGGCAAAACCATCAGCATCACCGGCTGCCCGCACTTTTTGGGGGATGAAGCCCCGGCTGGCCCTGTGGCTCTGGTGGAGTTGCCGTTTGGCTGCTGGCACTGCGACATGCCGGGCCTGGGAGGCATGCTGGAACTGTTCTTTGCCGAGGGCCAAAACCCGCAACCAACCCGCGAACTCATCCATTTGAAAGGTGTGCTGCGCCTGAATCAGGACAATCCGGAAGGGTACTTTTTCTACCTGGAAGAGGCCCTGATCCTGCCCTGATCCTGCCCTGATCCTGCCCTGATACCGGACCCGCCAGATAAGCGCTTACATCATTTCCCTGCCAGTTCCCGGGCCCGGTCAAGAGCTGCCCCCTTGTCCAGCAGCAGCCCATCGAGCTGCTCGTCGCGCACCCGTCGCAACAACTGGCCCAGCTGCGGTCCGGGGACCAGACCTATCTGCTGCAGATCGGCACCGTCCAGCAGGGGCCGGGGATTGAAGAAATCGGCATCACCCGATTCCAGCATATGCCGGGCCTGGTCGGGGCCGTCGGGGGTTTGTCCGCTGGCGATCAGGCGGGCGCGGGCGCAATGGATTAAACCATCCACCCAGGGATGGGCAAAAAGAGGAAAAAGGATATGCCGTGGCGGAGCGCAGCCGGTGTCGAGTGCGGTGGCGTGGGCCAGCAACCAGTGCAACTGGTCGCGTTCTTCATTTGATATCTTGAGCCTTCTTGAGATATTGTGGGTGAGTGAAGGGTCTGCGCCCATCAGCGTCGTCGCCAGAGAGATTTCGAAACCAGCCCACGATGGCAATGCCTCCAGCCCGCGAAAAACCCGTGGCAGGCATTCGGGATCTTCCTGGGCCTGCTCAGCCAATTCGGGTAGTACCACCCGGAGCAAACCATGCTCCGCCAGCAGGGCCATGGCCCGGGCCCGTTTGGGATGTCGCAGCATCTTGCGCAATTCATCAGCGATACGTTCCGCGCTGACCACCGTTAAGGCACTGGCGTGCCTCGAAATGGCGGCGGCTGTCGCCTTCTCCAGCACCATGCTGAAACGGGCGGTCATCCGTACCGCCCTGACCAGCCGCAAACGATCCTCCTCGAAGCGCTTTTCCGGGTCGCCAATAGCACGCAACAGGCCCGCCTGGATATCCGCGCGGCCCCCAACATAATCGAGGACCTCACCGGTGGCTGGGGCCATGAACATGCCGTTGATAGTGAAATCGCGTCGCAGGGCGTCTTCCCGGGCCGTGCCGAATGTGACGCTGGAAGGCCGGCGACCATCTGCATAGTTGCCGTCGGTTCGGAAGGTGGCCACCTGCACTTTCAAAGGGCCCTTCCTGCCAGGTGGACCCAGCACCTCGATCACCCCGAAGCTGGCACCCACGGCGACCGACCGTCTGAAAAGGCCCCGCACCTGATCAGGCGTGGCGGAGGAGGCCACATCGTAGTCATCAGGCTCCAGCCCCAGTATTTCGTCACGCACACACCCGCCGGCAAAGAGCGCCTCGTGACCCGCTTTTGCCAAGCGCGCCACCACCTCGGTGGCAAATGCCCGCTCCCCCGGTTCCGCCATTATCCGGTCCCCCGCTTATCCTGCATGGCATCCGCCAAACAGCCATTTTAGCAAGCATAGCCCGGCTGCGCTTGAACCTTGCCGCACGGGCCGTCATGGTGGAAGGGTAACCCAACTGCGGAGCCCACCATGCAGATCCTGTTGTTTTGCCTGATTTGCTGCCCTGGCCAGGCTTTGGTGTCCGGCCCGGCACTCGGTGAACGCCCTGGCCCCTACAGCTTTGTGGTGAGTCAGGGTGAGAAGCGGGGCCAATTGCACTGTTTTGTCTGTGAGGCGGAAGACAGGCCGATGGTGATCCTTTTCGCCCGGGTCCCCTCCCCCGAGGCGGGCAATCTGGCGGCCAGGCTCGACCAGATCCTCCTGGCAAATCCGGATGCCAAGCCGGCTGGTTGGGTGACCTTTCTGGCAGGCGATGCCAGCTCCATCGATACCCAGGCCCTGAAGTGGTCGCGCGACCATGCGCTCAGGGCTTTGGCGGTTGGCTATTTCGAAGACCCTGTCGGGCCTCCCTCGTATTCCATTTCACCCCAAGCCGAGCTGACTGTGCTGGTGGCGCGCGACAAGAAGGTGGTCCACCGCCATGCTTTCGCGGCCGGCGGGCCAGACATGGCGGCCATCAGCCGGGTGGGTGATGACCTGGAAAAGCTGCTGAAAACTGTCAAGACGCTGACGGGGGCGAAGTGACCCATGCTGGATCTCACCGGGCACCGCAAAGAATACACCACACGGGGACTGCTTGAGAGTGATGCGGGCACCGACCCGCTGCTCCTGTTCGAGACCTGGTTGCGCGAAGCTCTGGCGCTGGACCTGCCCGAACCCTATGCCATGACGCTGGCCACAGCCACCCCCACGGGTATGCCGTCGGCCCGGATTCTGCTGATGCGGCATTTTGATGAGCGGGGCCTGGTTTTTTTCAGCAACTATCACAGTCGAAAAGGGGAGGAACTGGCTGCCAATCCCCATGGAGCGATGGTGTTTTTCTGGCCGGAGGTGGAGCGGCAGGTGCGGGTGGAAGGCCTGGTGGAGCGGGTGGAGGCTGAGGAATCCGATGCCTATCATCAGCTCAGGCCGCCGGAAAGCCGGTTGGGTTCAGCCGCCTCCCCGCAAAGTCGGGCCATTGCCCATCGCGATATTCTGGAAGATATGGTCGCGGCTTTAAGGCGTCAGTACCCGGATGGGCCTCCCCGCCCGCCGCACTGGGGCGGCTACCGGCTGGTACCCTCGGCCTTTGAGTTCTGGCAGGGCAGGCCCAGCCGCCTGCACGACAGGCTGCGTTTTTGGCGCGATGGAGATGGCTGGTTGCGCCAGCGACTGGCGCCCTGAGCCGATTTCATGCCGCCCTGGATTTGGCCCCGACCCGCCACGGGGCAGGTGTGTCGACCAGAGGCACCAGCCCCTGCTCCAGTGCTGCCTGCGCCAGGCTGGCCATGAGTGTGGAGCGGGCTGTCTGGGCCTGCTGTCCGCCCCAGCCGGGTAGCCAGGTGCGCACCCGGATGCATGGTGGCGCCTCGCCCTCGGCCATTACCAATTCTATTTTGGGGGTGGATTTCATGCCCGGCATCATCTCCTGGCAAAGCAGGGTGACCCGCTCCTTCAGCCGGGCAAGGCAATCCGTGCCAGGCAGTTCGAGCAGGGTCAGGGTCAGCCGGCCGTAATGGCGGTTGCGACGACCGAGGTTTTCTACCGTGCCTCCTGCCAGTACACTGTTGGGCAGGACCAGCAGCGTGCCTTTGTCGGTGCGGATTCGGGTGGAGCGGAAACCCACCAGCTCCACCACCCCCTTGAACTTGTCGATGACGATCCGGTCACCGATCTTGAACGGTCCTTCGGAGATGAGCAACAGGGTGCCGAAAAAATGTTTGATGGCGTCCTGTGCCGCCAACGACACCGCCAGCCCGACGATACCCATGCCCGCCAGAATGCGTGTCAGCAGATCCGGGTCACCGAGCAGGCTGATCAGCCAGTAGCCGAAAAACAGCACCAGCACCGCCTTCATCACCAGGGTGAGTGTCGGCGCCATCAGGTCACGCAGGCTGGCGCGCTCTTCCTGGGTTGGTCTGCCGATGTAAATTTCCAGGCACAGGTCCAGCAGGTTGTAGCCGGTCCAGAAGGCGAGGATGAGCCAGCCTGTGATGGTGACCGGCAGGAACCCACCCATGAAGCCGAGGGGCAGGTCGAGCAGGGAAATAAGCATCAGCATGGAGCCATAGCAGGTGAGCAACTGAATGGGGCGCGTGCGCTTCGCCATCAGTTTTTCAGGCACCCCAATGCGCCAGTGGCGCAGCATGGGCCTCAGGGCCAGCCGGACGCCAACCATCACCACCAGGCCAGCCAGCCAGGAAACCAGTAGCGATACAGCGATCCCCAGCCATTGCCAGTCTGCCAGAATGAAATGCTTCTGGCGCAGCTTCGGTGGAACCCGCAGGTGCATCCAGACCGAGGGGCATTCAAGAAAGTCCGGACCTTCGCGGTACCAAAAGCTGTTGGCCACTTCGGGGACGGGAGGTTCGTCGATGGCGCGCTTGAAAAGCGTATCAATGGACTTGAGGGAATCCGGGCTGAAAAGCCAGCGATCTTTCCAGGGATCCTCCATGCGGCGGCCCATCTGGATGGTGTCCCCCTCGGGGGTGCGGACCACCAGCCAGCGTCGGCCATCGGGTTGGCCTGGAACCACTTGCGGGATGATGTATTTGTACCTATCAAGCACATAGCGGATCTTCCATGCGAGGATTGGGCCCATGGTCGAGCGGGCGGCAGCCTGGATCTCGCTCATGTCAAGGGCGTCAACCGCGTGGCCAATTTCTTCTTTGAAGAGCGCCCAAGTAAATGTTGCGTAGGATTCCCGGGCGGACAGGTAGTCGAGCTGGCGCTCCCTGGCACCACGCAGGGCCGGGGTGAGCCGGTTGTACATTTCGTGCAGACGCAAGAGGGTCTCCTGGTCAAAACGCCAGGCGCCGTCTTTCATTCTGCGCAGGGTGAGAGACAGATCCGGCTGGCCGCGCAGGGTTTGCGGCTCATCGTTGGGGATATCTGAGAGTATATTAATATCTATTTCCATTGCCCGAATGATGGCATCAAGCATGATCGCCGCCTTGGTCCCAGGCATTTTCCTCCCCAGTTGATCCTCCAGCGGGGCCAGATCCATCGAGGCGTGCAGGTTTTCACGCACATCGGGGTTCACCCGGAACTCTTCACACAGTTTCAGAAAGGTGATGATGGCGCTGCGGGTTGTCTCCCGACCCTCGGCGGGATTGAAATCAACCACCTTGGCCGGAGTGGATTTTGCGCTGAAGCGTTTGGCATCGCGGTCAGCCTTGGCTCCCACCTCTTTGAGCACACTGGAGTCGAGGACAATGTCCAGGCGCTTCCAGCGCGGGTCAGGTTCCACTTTTTGGGTCCGCAGCCACGCCGTGATACCGGATAAACCGTGGAGGGTGGCCCGGCTGAATTTCCATGCCAGCCGCGCGTCGGGTAACGACACCCGCTCCAGGGTCACCTGGCCGGCTGGCACCACACGCCAGCAATGGGTGGTGCCGCCCGACTCGTTGGGCAATTCGGCGCAGTAGACAAAACCCAGCCTCTGGATGACAAACGCCAGTTCACGGGCCAGTTGTGGGCCCTTGATGTCCCACATTTGCGAGCTGCTGCCAGTGCTGTCGAGGAAGGTCGACGCCGACATGAAATCGTTGCGCGCCACCGCCTGACGGAACGCGCGGAAGGTGGCCTCCGGGCTACGCATCGATTCTACCATTTGGCGATCCGCAATATCGGGCCTGCCCGTGGCCTTCAGGTTCCGTCGCATCTCGGGCACTTGCCGCACTGTTTCCGGGCTAAATTGCCAAAGGCCATCGGGCCCGCGGCGCATGACTATGCGGCAATCGTTCTGGTTGACAAGAACCACTTCCCCCGTGGGTGCGCTTTCAGGCGCCGCGATCAATGGCACCACCAGGCGGTTCAGCAATTCACCCAGATGCAAAGCTATCAGGTCCAGCGTGGCTGTGCCTTCGGTGAGCAGGGAGCTATCGAGGCAGGCGGCGGCATTCTGGATCATCTCGGGACGGAAATCCACCCCTTCCAGGCAGAAATAAAAAGTCTCCAGCAGGCGCCGGGGGGAGTCACGGCGCAATAAGGGATCGGTCTGCATGGAAGCTGGAGCGGGTGGAGGTACCCCGCCTGGGAGGTTCCCTCCGTCCAATGGTGCCGGGGGTATGGATGGAGCAGTCGGTGGCTGGGCGTGGGAATTGGCAACCAGGGCAAGTGCCAGCAAACCAATGACGAAGATGGCTGGGGAGCGGTTGGTTTTCATGACGCAATCCTTTGCGCGAGGCGGAAATCGAGCCACGGATTCCCTGCCAGATCCGGCTTCCTGCCAGATTTGGCCAATCCCTGATGACCTGTCTGGGCCATCTATCTGGCCCAGACAACAGACTAGACCCTAGTGAAGCCTGAAAACGGCCCAGCGGTCAACCCGATCTGGGGTTTGGAAAGGAACCAGGAAAAGCCCGCCGGGCTGGTTGTCAGCCAAGGCGGGAATGGTTCAGGGAGTACCGGGGGCCTTGCCTGCGCCGGGCGGCTTGGCAGTATCAGGTGGCTTGCCTGCATCGGGTGGCTTGGGAGTGTCAGCGGGCTTAACCGCATCAGAAGGCTTTGCGGTGTCAGGCGGCTTGGCGGCGTCAGCGGGCTTAACCGCAGAATCAGACGGCTTGGCTTCTCCTTCTGGTTTGGTTTCCCCTTCGGGTTTGGCTTCGCCTTCGGGGGCTGGTGGCGGAACGGGCTTGGCCAGCGAAATGACCGTTGTTCCCATGTGCAGGTCAAACTTGCCTTCTTCGGTTACTTTGGCTTCCAGCTCCGGCAAAGGGGTCGCAAAACTGCGAAATGAGACCGCTTTCCCATCCTTATAGCCCGGAAGGCTTAAGGCTATGAAGTACGCAACTGTTGGTTTGCTCATTGGCGATGCGGTATTGAAAACCTGCAAGGCCACCACGGCTATATTGTTTTCCAGGGCCAATATCTGAGCCCTGGTCGCAGCGACAACCTGCTCCTGTGTCACCCCCTCCGGAAGAGTGAGATTATCGATCTTTTCACAGCTATATAACTCTTTGCTGAGGAAATTTTTGCCCGGATCAGCGATTTTAGGGGGTACGGGATTTCGACTCAGGTGCATGATCTGCTCCACAGCCGAAGGGATACCGTTTTCAACGACCTGGATGGTAGCGGTGTATTTCAGGCCCGCGCCATCGACAACCAGGGCCTGTTTGACCAATGAATCTTTGGGATTGACCGCCCTTTCCAGGATATCGAGCCGGCCGGCACCCGTATTCACCAGGAGGTCGGTGAAGGTCCTGCGGTCTTTGCCACTCGGATCAATAAAAGCGAGATAGGTGCCCACCTTCGAAACAATCATGGCACCGTCATTCTTTTGCGGTGGTGAACCCTGGCGGCGTAGTTCCGTCACCACTTTGTAAACTCCCGGCTGAACGGAAACCGCAGCGATTGGAGCTGGCGCAGCGGAACCCGAGGGCATGGGGGTGCCAGGAGCCGGGGTTGCGACCAGAGGAGCATGGCCGCCAGGACCAACCAGCGGGGCCAGGTCATCGAGATTGTCGACTTTTTCACCACCGGCGATGGTGCACAGTGCCATAAAGGTGGCCGGGGGAAGCGAGGCCGGCAAAAAGCGTATTTTGCCATCCGCCATAATGGCATAAGTGCCACGCTCTTTGGCTTTGGTTTTTGGGTTGAGCGCCGAGGGGAGCAGGAAAGGCTCCAGAGGATTGCCTTCGGTGGCGATTCCCCGCACGGTGCCGCCGCCGCCGGCGATCCAGGCTCCCTGGGAGGAAGAAGGCACCATCAGCACCGCGATGGTGTTGGCTGGGCCATCGGTGATGTCCTTCATCTGGGTTGTCCGATCGTAGCCAAATACACCCAGTTTGGATTGGCTGGCCGGATTGGCTGCCAGGCTGGGGCTATCGAGTCCCAACCCGCCCACACCCACAAAATGAGTGGCACCCAGGGTCTCGCCGACACTGGTGAGCTGCACCCGTGACGATCCGGTGGCGTCCACCGTGTTGACAAAAGCCGGCATATGCATGGTGGCCAGGGCCAGGCCGGCGGGGTTACGCCAGGATCCGGGTTTGGATAGCAAGGGCTCCACCTGCGGAGCCAGATTACTGCCAGGCAGCATGGGTACCACAGAAACCAGCCACGAATAGCGGAGATCGGGGCGATCAGCACCGTCGAAGGCCCCACGGGGGAAGGCTTTTTTCTGATCAGAGTAAGACTTCAGTGCCGCAGCCAGATCGTGGATGCCATTGTAGGGAACAAAAGCTTCAGCACTGCCACGCGCCTGGGCGATGGTTGACCGCAACACTTCCATCACCGTCTCATACATCGGCCCCGGAAGGCCTTTCAGATTGATGGTGGTGATAGTGGCGGAACTGAGGGTTGTCCCGCTCACTGACCCATTGACACCGCTGGGGGGCTCTGGAGCTTTGCCAGCCCCCTCACCAGCCCCGGGGCCGCCCATGCCAGCCATTCCGGGCATTCCGCCCATGCCGGGGCCACCTGCGCCGCCCTTTCCAGGCATACCGCCCATACTGGGGCCACCTGCGCCGCCCATTCCGGGCATTCCGCCCATGCTGGGGCCACCTGCGCCGCCCATGCCGGGCATTCCACCCATGGCAGGCATGCCTCCCATGCCACCTTTACCGGGCCCGCCGGGGCCACTCATCATTCCGCCCATCATGCCACCCGGACCCCCGGCGGAGGCACCGGGTGCAGCTCCCGCATTGCCGCTGCCGATGGAGGATGCCACTTTGAGGTCGGCACCCCTCTCAAGCATCACTTTCAGGCCAGTAATCAGCCAGGGGAATCCCTGCCCGCTGAAAACCTTGAACTGCTGGCTATCCATACCGAGAAACATGGAGGCATTGAGGGAATCGGGAGTCAGTGAGTGCAAGGCCCCAGCCACCCGGAAAGACTCGGCGGCAGCGCCGGTGGGAACCGTGAGTCCAAGGATGGCCAGGTCGGTGCTGAGCAAGGGTTTGAGGAAACCATCCCTGACGGCCGGAGACAACTGGGGATTGTGCAGGAAACGGCCATCGACAAAAAAAGTGGAAAGCACTTCGGGGTTGGCTTTTTCCAAAGCCTGCAGCGATTCACGCATGGACTTCGAAAGATTCAGGTACCTGGTGGGCGGGGCTTCCGGTGTCACAGCCTGGGCTACAGCATCCGGTCCACCGGGCATCCCCCCGGGCATCATTCCGCCGCCGGGCATCATTCCGCCGCCGGGCATCATTCCGCC
>QWOS01000108.1 GCA_003669555.1 Planctomycetota bacterium | reverse complement strand
GCAGCCATTCATGCCACGGGGATCATCCATCGGGACTTGAAGCCGGACAATGTGCTTGTAACGACCAGTGGCCGAGGCCCAGGTCTGCTGGCAAATCATCCCACGGTATACCCGGTAGTACGACATGGAGAATACCGCTTAATATTTTCCGGTGATCGCATGGCTTTTGTCGGGAAAAACACGACCGATGGTGGCTGGGTGCCAGCATCAGTGGTTCAATTGTCCGCCATAGATCATCACTGACCAGGTGTTTCATCGTTGGACTCCGTTGCCTGGGAACACGCGATTACAACCGTCGCCAGTCATTCCATCCATGCTGTCCGAACGATGGTAACCACTTGCCTTAAACCCTGGCGGCCTCAGCCCGCAGGTAATGCCGATTGATGAAATCATTCTGGATCCAAAGCAGCTTGGAAAAAGCCCGGATGGTTTTCAGCTTGGTATCAGTATCCATGGCCGATTCGGTAATCATCTCCGTCAATACATCCGCCAGATACCCAAGGAAAGCATTCATCTGCACCAGGGGCACCGCGATCTCGGGATTGCCAGCACCCGCCGTGTGAATCTTGCCCACCATGTCCAAAAAGGGCACTATCGTCTGGTCGAAGGCCCGTCCAAAAATATACATAAGATAGTGCACCAGGTGTTCTTTCCGAAAGTGTATCTGGGGATGCGTCGCGCTTAACTCCGCCAGGGTTCCTGGTTGCTGCCCGGTGAAGCCAGACTGTCGCGGCAGAAAATGCCGCGCTGTGGCATCGTAGGCGAGTAGCCTGGCGTAGGTCTTTTCAACCACCTGCGGAATCAGTGGCCCCAGGTAGGGGCCACTCTCCAGCACAGTCTCGGCATCTTCGGTGCCGAAGCCGATGAACTCTTTCAAGTACCCGAAGCGGTATACCGGATCGGTTTCCAGCCGGGATTCATCAATGGTTTTCATGGCCGTTATCCGCTTCTCAAACGCCCAGTTGAATCAGTTCCCGTTGCGGTTCGTCCTC
The DNA here is from genome assembly GCA_003669555.1 of Planctomycetota bacterium. GTDB lineage: Bacteria > Planctomycetota > Planctomycetia > Gemmatales > Gemmataceae > UBA6894. The sequence goes on along the minus strand of QWOS01000108.1, from coordinate 26,138 downwards.
ATTCAGTTTCAGGTCGAACTTTTCCTGTAAAATGCGGAAGACATTCGGCGTGACAAATGCCGGGGCCACAGGGCCCAGGCGAATGCCTTTCACGCCCAAGGCCAGCAGACTCAGCAAAACCGCCACCGCCTTCTGTTCAAACCATGACAGCGCAATGGACAGAGGCAGTTCATTCACGCCGCAATGAAGAGCTTTCGCCAGGCCGAGCGCCACCTGAACAGCCCCGTAGGCATCGTTGCACTGGCCCATGTCCAGCAGTCTGGGCAGGCCGGCGACGGTGCCGTAGTCGTGGTTGCGGATGCGGTACTTGCCGCATCCAAGGGTTAGAATGACCGATTCATGCGGCGTTCCCTTCGCCAGGTTGGTGTAATAATTGCGGCCCATTTCGGCGCCATCACAGCCACCAATCAGGTAGAATTTCTTGATCTCACCCGATTGCACCGCCGCCACCACCTTGTCCGCCAGACCCAGAATCACACTGTGGTGGAAACCGATGGTCGATTCCCGGATCTTTTTCTCTTTCAGGGGAGGGAGCTTTTTCGCCAGGGCGAGCACCTCGGAGAAATCGTTGGTCTTCAGCCGTTTGCCGCCAGGCACCGCGGTGACCCGAGTGGTAAACAGGCGATCCTTGTAGGAGTCGGGCGGGATCAGCACGCAATTGGTTGTCGCCACGATCGGCCCGGAAAAAGCGGGGAACTCCCAGTGTTGGTTTTGCCAGGGCCCACCGTAGTGACCGGCCAGATGGGGATGGGCCCTCAACTTGGGATAACTGTGGGCCGGCAGCATTTCACCATGGGTGTAGACATTCACGCCCTGGCCGCTGGTCTGGTCCAGCAGCTCGGCCAGGTCTAGCAGGTCGTGTCCGGTGATCAGAATTCCCGGGCCAGCCCGGGTGCCCTCGTAAACAGTGGTCGGTTGGGGAATGCCAAACCGTTCCGTATGCCCCGCGTCCAGCAGTTCCATGACCCGGACATTCTTCATGCCGCATTCGAGGATTATTTCCAGCAGGCTTTCCATATCGAAATTGACATTGGTCACGGTGGCGAAGAGAGCCTCTTCGATGAATGCACTGACCGCCTCATCGGACTTGCCCAGGCGCCTGGCATGGTTGGCGTAAGCAGCCATTCCCTTGATGCCGTACAGCAGGATCTCCTGCAAGGATTGCACATCGGCATCCTTGCCACAGACGCCGATGTCGGTGCAACCGTGGCCACCCCGGGTTTGTTCACACTGATTGCAAAACATGGATGCTCCGATCCGGAATGCTGGGGAAAATCGACCGAATATGATAACAGGACCATCCTGTCCAATAATTGGAAGGTTACCATGCGCTATATAGGACCGCAATGTCCAAATTAAAAATAACAGCCTTTTTTTGCGTAGTAGCAGGTTTTTCCGCTATCTGGAATGATCACGGCATCAAGGGGGCCTTGAAGCGCACCGGGGGGTATTACTAAAGTAGGTACTGTTTTGACGGATATGGACGGATAACCCTCCCCATGGAGGGGGATTTTGGGCCATGCTGGTCTTTTCTGGGCCGGGTCAGCTAATCGTCAGCACGCTCCCGCGTTGCAAATGCCCGAAATATTTTCAGTTTGCCGTAGCTGATTTTTCCGTCCAGTTTTTCAAAAACGGGAGAAAGGGCAGGAGACTCATGATCCTGGAAGGCTTTTCGCATCTTTTCAGCCTCCCTTGCGTTATAAAAATCACTGGCGTCGAGCGGTTCCCCCAGTTCAATCGCCTGGGCGAGATGATTCTCGATGGTGGAGATGGCAAAGCCGCGGGTTTTGGCGATAGCAGCCATAGTGGCACCCGCACGAAATGATTTCAGCGTTTCCTGAATGGTGCCGCTGATGGTGGCTGCCGCCGGCATTTTCCTGGGTGGTGGGACTGCCGATGCCAGGCCAGGAAAAGTCAGGCGGGGATTGCTTGCCAGCCACTCGCCCACAGCACCCATGAAAGTGTCACCAAACTCGGCGAGTTTGCGCTCGCCCACGCCCGGGATGCGCAGAAAATCCGCAGGCGAGCGCGGGTATTCACGGCCAATATAACGCAATGTGACATCTGAAAAAATCACATAGGGCGGTACATTGCGAGCGTCGGCCAGGGTTTTGCGCAGCACGCGAAGCTGGTGGAAAAGCCCATCGTCACACGGGATATCTCCCGCCTTGGCAAGGCGGCCCGGGGCAACAGCGGTGGCCTTCAGGTCAGGTTCGGGCTGACGCGTCAGATGGACGACGGTCCTTTGCCGCAGGGTCGCCATACCTTTCTCGGTCAGGGAGACCGTGGGGAACTTGTCTGCCCCGACCTCCGCCAGGCCCAGGAGAGCCAGCTGGCGACCCACGGTGATCCATTCCTCCCGGGATTTTTCCTTGCCGATGCCATAAGTGGACAGTGTCTCGTGGCCCCATTTGAGAACTCGCTCTGTCTTGGCGCCAACCAGCACATCAGCGAGATGTCGCCAGCCAACTGAAAAGCTGCTTTTCTGGCTGATGCGGTAGATGCAACTCAGCAGCTTTTGCGTCTCAATGGTCGCGTCCCAGGTTTCACGGGGCTCCAGGCAGTTGTCGCAATTGCCACAGTTGTCCGCAGGCCATTCCTCGCCAAAGTAGCCGAGTAGATAGGCTCGTCGGCAGGTTGGGGCATCCGCATAATCGACCATCTGGTCGAGTTGTCTCCGGGCAACCTGTTTGGCCTGCAGATTGGTGATTTCCTCCAGAAAAGCGATATGCTTCATCATGTCGCCACGGGAAAACAGCATCAGGCAATCCGCTGCCAGCCCGTCACGGCCGGCGCGTCCGGTTTGCTGATAATAGCCCTCGACATTTTTTGGCAACTCGGCATGGATCACATAGCGCACATTGGGTTTGTTGATACCCATGCCGAAGGCCACCGTGGCGCAGACAATCCGCGCCTCGTCCCGGATGAATGCCTCCTGGTTTTTCGTCCGTTCCTCAGCGTCCATCCCCGCGTGGTAGGCGATAGCTGGCAAGCCGGCCTCCCGTAGCATCAAGGCCATGCTTTCGGTGCTTTTGCGAGACTGGCAGTAGACAATGCCCGAATCCTCCGGTCTGGCGGAGGCGAAGCTCCATACCTGCCGGGCAGCTTTCTCCTTGGGAACTACCCGGTAACTCAGGTTGGGCCGATTGAAACTGGACAGGAAAATTTCCGGGTCACGCAGTTGTAGTTGGGTGACGATGTCATCGCGTACCTGGGGCGTGGCCGTGGCGGTGAGCGCCACAATCGGTACTGTGGGGTGAGCGGCGCGCAATTCGTTGAGGTTACGATAATCGGGGCGGAAATCGTGTCCCCATTCACTGATGCAGTGCGCCTCATCCACCACCAGTGCTTCGACCCGCCAGCGTGCGAGCTGGTTCAGGAAATCTCCCAGCATGACGCGTTCGGGGGCGATATACAGCAGCTTGTACTGGCCTTCCGCCAGCCCACGGGTGCGCTGTCGCTGGGCTGCCGCATCCAGTGAGGAGTTGAGGAAAGTTGCGCCCACACCCGCTGTGTGAAGCTGGTCCACCTGGTCCTTCATCAAGGCGATCAGGGGCGAGACTACCACCGTCAAACCGTTCCGCACCAGGGCGGGAAGCTGATAGCAAAGGCTTTTTCCCGCACCGGTGGGCAGGATTGCCACGGTATCCCGCCCTTCCAGGGAAGAAACCATGATATCTTGCTGCAAGGGACGGAATTCATCGTAGCCAAACACCTGCTTGAGCAGGGTTTGCAATTGTTTCGTCAAATCGGACACGGTGCGCTTCGCCATTCGAAACCCGGGAATTGAATGAGTGGTTGGGCGCTGCGGCGATCGCCCACGGGGCATCGTACCCATCCCTCTAATATAGGGGCCGGATCAATTTTTTTCATCAGCAGTATATCACTAGCTATTTTGTTCCTGGTCAGCTCCCTGGTTCCCGGCTCGGGTGGCCAGTTTGTCGGCTCCGCTGGCCCTTGACAGTTCTGTTGTATTGCCAAAATCGCCGGGATGGATGCCTGGGACGAACGAATACGGTAGACTCCTTGCAAATGCCCCTTCAACAATCATCAGGCCGTTTTCACCATGATGCCGCCCAACACCACCCGTCGTTCTTTTTTGCAAAGCTCCGCGGTGCTGGCGGGGGCGGCCCCTTTGGGTCTTGCCCAGGGGGAAGGGGCGAAAAGGGCTCAACCCCTGATCGCTTATGTGGGCACCTTCAGCTCGCCCCTACGCGATGTGTTGCCAACGCAGGTTGACTTGCCCCCGGGCAATGGCCGTGGCATCCATCTATTCGCGGTGAATCGCGACACCGGGGCGATGCAACCCGCCGGAATTCATGAGATGGGCAACAGCCCGAGTTGCCTGGTGGTGAATGCCGGGGGAAACCGGCTCTACTCAGCGAATGAAACCGAGCGGGTGGGGCCTGCCAAGGAAGGCACGGTGAGCGCCTTCGCCATCAATCCACAGGATGGCAAGCTGGAAATGCTGAACACAGTCCGCTCCGGCGGGGCTGGCCCAACCTATGTGAGCATCCACCCCGCAGGAAAGCACTTGCTGGTGGCCAACTATTTCGGCGGTTCGGTGGCAGTGCTGCCCATTCTGCCCGATGGCCGGCTGGGAGAGGCCACCGATGTGAAGAATGATGCGGGTAAAATCGGCCCGCCCCGGGCCACGAACGCCCCACCCGGCAGTTTTGCTTTCAGTGGCCACGACCGCACTCATGCGCACCAGATCCAGGCGGATCCCGCCGGGCGCTTTGTGCTCCATGTGGACCTGGGCCTGGACAAGATTTTCGTCTGGAAGTTCGATGGCCAGAAAGGAACGCTGGCTCCGGCTGAAACGCCCTTTGTCTCACTACCGCCAGGCGATGGGCCCCGTCATTTTCACTTTCACCCGAACGGCACCTGGTTCTACTCCATTCAGGAAGAAAGCTCGACCCTGGTCCTGTTTGACTATGAGGGTGCCAGCGGCAAACTGACAGCCCGGCAGACCCTCTCCACGCTGCCGCCCGGATTTGCCGGCAGCAACTTCTGCTCGGAGATCATGGTTTCAGGCGATGGCCGGTTTGTGTATGCGGGAAACCGCCTGCACGACAGCATTGGCATTTTCGCGGTGGGGGAGGGTGGCACCCTGAAGCACCGGGCCGACGAATGGACCCGCGGCAACTACCCGCGCAGCTTCAATTTCGACCCCACCGGCCGGTTTCTCTACTGTTGCAACCAGCGTGGTGACAATATTGCTGTCTTCAAGGTGGATCGCCAGACAGGCGCTCTCCAGTTCACTGGCCACTATGCGGCGGTGGGTAACCCGTCGATCATAGTCTTTGTGGACCTGGCAAAGAAGGAATAGGGCTCCGTTCCAAATTCATGATCGGTATGCACTACGGCGGAACTTTTTCGGGGGCGGGCCCCTGGTGCCGCCCAGGCCTCTTCTGATGCGAGTGACCCATGGCTCCGCTTTTTCGCTGGTTCCTGATCGCCCGGATCGTGGCGTTTGTTTTCCCCATGGCCGTTCATGGTCAGGAAATATCATCCAGACCTGCGGCACGGTGTGCCTCGGTGGTGGATAACCAGTTTGCGGATGAAGTCTGGGCCAGGGTGGGTGTTCAGAAATGTCTGACCTGTCACCGCCAGGGGGGTGAGGCCACGAAGAGCCGGTTTGTTTTGGTCGATCCCCGCAAGGTTGACGGGGCGGCCCGCGACCAGGCCATGCGGAGCAACCTGGCTGCCTTTACCCGGATGGCTGGAGTGAAGGAGAAGGACAAGTCGAGGATGCTCCTTAAGGTGGTCGGTGAACTGGACCATGGCGGTGCCGATGTGCTGAAATCCGGTTCGGCGGGGTACCAGGTGCTCGCTGACTTTGTGCGCCGGGTGAACAGCCCCTCAGCCGCGCCGGCAACCGCCGCCAGGCCAGATCAGAAGGCGCCGCCGTTTTTTCAGGGAGTCGCCATGCTCGACGACCGCAGGCTGCTGCGGCGTGTGACCCTGTCCCTGGCTGGCCGGCTGCCGACGGAGGCCGAACTTGCCATGGTTATTAGGGATGGGCAGAAGGCGATGCCTGCCATCCTCAACGCTGTCATGCGGGAAGAGGCCTTTTACGAACGGCTGCGGGAGGGCTTCAACGACATTTTCCTCACGCTGGGAATTGACGGGAATGCTGACCAGACGGTGCTGTCGTATGAGCACTTTGAGAAGACACGGCACTGGTATCAGAAGCACGATCTCAGCCATATCAAGGACAAAGACGAGCGCCAGCGAGCCGAATGGAAGATCGCGGACCAATACCGCCTGGCCATCCTCGGTGAATCGATGAGGCTGATCGAGCATATCGTCCGCCACGACATGCCGTTCACCGGAATTGTAACCGCCGATTACATGATGGTGACACCCTTTTCCGCACGGGGATATGGCATCTACGATGAGGTGAAGGGCAAGTTCAAGAATCCAGAGGATCCGTTCGAGTACATCCCTGTGAAACTGAAAGCGCTGGTCGGCCGCAGCAAAACGGAGAACCAGGAATCAGCGACCGGGTTCTACCCCCATGCGGGGCTCCTTGGCACATTCCAGTACCTGACCCGTTATCCAACCACCGAGACTAACCGCAATCGTCTCCGGGCGCGCATGTACTACCAGCATTTTTTGGGGGTGGATGTGCTGGAGCTTGCTGCCCGCGTATCGGACGCCGCCGCCGTGACGGCTAAATTCAAGGTGCCGACCATGCAGGCCGCGGAGTGTGTGGTCTGCCACAAGACCCTCGACCCGGTCGCTGGGATGTTCCAGGACTACTGGCGGTTTGCCGATCAGGGGGTCTATGGCAAGCGGAAAGATGGCTGGTTCAACGATATGTTCGTAGCTGGATTCGAGGGCGAAGACCTGCCGGCGTCAGAGCGGTGGCGCTCGCTACAGTGGCTGGGCGAGCGCACGGCGAAAGATCCCCGGTTCGCTGTCGCCATGACCGAACACGCCTACACCATCCTCACCGGCCGCAAGGTGCTGTTGCCGCCGGGAGACGCTGAAGATCCGCTGTACCCGGCGAAATTCCGGGCCTATGCCGAGCAGCATCATCTGACCCGGGAGATCGCGGCCCGGTTTGCCGCAACCGGTTTCAAACTCAAGACTGTTTTCAAAGACTGGGTGATGTCAGACTTCTACCGGGCTGACGGACTGATCACTGTGGTCAGCGAGCCGTGCCGGAAGGCGGAACTCGATGATGTGGGGCTGGTGCGGATGCTTTCGCCCGAGCAGTTGGAGCGGAAAATCAGGGCGGTCTTTGGGGAGAAATGGGGCAAATTGACCGACCAGCTTGCCATCCTCTATGGCGGCATTGATTCGAAGGAGGTTACCGACAGGGCCACCGACCCGAGCGGGGCGATGGGTGCGATCCAGCGGACCTTGTCGAACGATTTGGCGTGCCGGCATGTCGCGAATGATTTTGCCCACCCGGCTGCCAGGCGCAAGCTGTTCCCCGGCATTGAGTCCGGGGTGCTCCCTGGTGCCTCGGTCAGCGGGGACCAAAATATTCGCAAGGCCATCGTCCACCTGCACGAGAGGATTCTGGGCAGTTACGAGACGGCTGACTCTGTGGCGGTGGAGCGGACCTTCAGGCTGTTCGCGGATATTGTCAAGGATGCCAGCGCGCAAAAGGGGCTCGACAAGCGGGAAAACTATTTTTGTCGCCCAAAAAACCAGGAAGGCAAAGAATCGGGTTCTGACGACCCCCACTACACCCTGCGCGCCTGGCGCGGCGTGGTCACTTACCTCTTGCGGCAGCCCGAATTCTTATATGAGTGAGCCATCCCATGCGACGCGATTTCCTCAAATGTTGTAGTCTCACCGGGCTTGGCCTGGCCATACCCCGGCAGTCGGTGGTGGCTTGGGCCCCCCCGAAAAAAGACTCCCCTTACCCCGGTCCCTATTATGTGGTGTTCAACGCCTCGGGCGGGTGGGACACCACCTTCCTGATGGACCCCAAAGGGGTGAACGGCATCAACCGTCTCTACAAGGAGGGTGATATCCTCACCCGGGGTGCGCACATGTATGCCCCCATCCGGAAGCACGCCCAGGGTGGCATGCCCAACGAGGATTTCTTTGCTGAGTTCAGTGACGGTTTGCTCACCTTCAATGGCCTGGATTATTCGGTCAACAACCACTCGCCGGGTGCCCGCTACATGGCCACAGGCAAGCTCGACAGCCTGGCATACCCCACATTCGCGGCACTTGTCGCTGCTTGCCACGGGGCCACCTGCCCGCTCTCGTTCCTCACCTTCGGCAACTACTCGGCGACCGGCAACCTGGTTGCCATGTCCCGGGTGCCGTATGTGCAATCACTCCAGAAGATCGCCTTGTCTGACATGGTTGAAGGGAACCCCAAGGCCCCCTACCACGATGCGTTCGCGCTCGACCGCATCGAGCAGGCCTTGCGTGGGGGAAATGAGGCCCGGGCAGCGGTTCCGCGGTTGCCTCGGGCCGAGCGCGGGGAAAACATGCTATACGCAGCCCAGACCAACTCCAAGGCGTTGCAGAGGGCATCGCAGTACATCCCCTCCACCATTCCCAGGGAGCGGCTGTCGCAGCAGGCTGAAATAGCCCTGGCCTCCTTCAAGGCCGGGGTGTGCGTGTCTGCCAACCTCGACATCGGCCAGTTCGACAGCCATGCCAACAATGACACCGACCAGATGAAGCTTATCCCCGAGTTCCTTGCCGGTATCGCTTACCTGATCCGGCGCGCGGGCGAATTGAAGATACGCGAGCAACTGGTGATCGTGATCCAGAGCGAGATGGGGCGGACGCCCAATTACAACCCAGGCAATGGGAAAGACCACTGGTCCATCGGCTCGGTCATGTTTTTTGGCAAGGGTATCCGCGGCAACCGGGTGATCGGCGCCACGGACGAGAAACAGTTCGCCCTTCCGGTGGATCCTCAGACCCTGAAGCTGGACAAGGCTAAAGGGATCCGTGTCAGGCCCGAGCACATCCACGAATCGTTGCGCGAACTCGCCGGCATCGCCGACCACCCCCTCAGCAAAAAATTCCCACTCGGCCTGACCGACAAGGAAAAGCTGCAGAAGTTTTGGGGATAAGCCCAGGGCTTCCAGGGTGTCATCGTTGGAAATCGGGTGCATCGGGTTTTTTCATGGAAGGATTTTTTTTGAGCGCCCAGGGTGCGTAATAAGATAGCCCAAGACAGAGCGTCAGCGCCGCCCGGGGGCCATGGTTTCATAAAATCCCAAGCACCTGAAGGGGCGGGGTGATGGGCGCTCAGTCTGGCAGGGCTTCGCCGTGGGTTTCCGGGGCAAATAGAATCACTAGCAGGCCGACCAGGTATACCAGCGCCATGATGGAGCAGGCCCGTGCGTAGTCGCCCTGGAAATATCCCTTCATCAGGGCACCTGTCTGCAGCGCACCCACCGCGGCCACGACCCGTCCAAAATTGAAGCTGAAGCCTTGCCCGGTGGCCCGCTGCCTGGTGGGGAACAGTTCTGGCAGATACAGGGGTAGCCAGCCATAGAACGAGGCACTCAAGGCACCGGCCAGGAACATCGTGAAAAAGAACCATAACGACAACTCGTCGTTGCTGCGGAAAAAAAGTTGCACCGCCGCCAGCGAGCCAAGGCACAGCAGGGCATAGGCCCAGCGCCTGCCCGAGGCCATGCCCAGCAGGGCCCCCGCGAAGGCCCCCAAGGAGGCTCCCAAAGCCGACGCCATTTGTGTGTAGGCCTTGGCTTCCCTCACCACCACCTGGGGCAGATCGGGTTCTTTCTCGCCCCGTTCAACGGCCTTGATCGCCTTCTGGGACAATTCCGCTCCCCAGGTGGGTGCCCATTGCACACTGGCCCAGGTGCCCAGTAACGGCACGCCTGACAGGCATGCGCCCAGGACCATGCGTGGAATCGCGCCTCGGCCGGTCAGTTCGCCGCGCTGACGGCGACGGCGCTCGAACGCCCGCACCGGGTAAAGATAGCCGGCCACCACCACCAGCAGCAGCGGCACGGTGGCCACCAGGCGTGTCAGGTAGGTTAGGTTGTTGTCGGCCCACACTCCAAGGATTGCCAGGGCGGCGATGGCGCCGACCAGCACTCCCAGCAGATCGATACCGCTCCAGGCACTGGTTGATCCAGCGGCGTGTTCGGCTTGCCAGCGTGGCGATTCGGGCACGAACAGGCGGATGACAAAGGTCAGCACAGCTGGCAGCACCCCCATCAGCATGAGCAGCCGCCACTCGATCCAGTCGGGTGGCAGGTTCCATTCGCCCAGTGTCGCCTTGAGCTGGCCAATACCCAGGCTCAGTAGGGCTACCAGCACATAACCGACATTGGCCGCCGCGCCGATCAGCCCGGCCAGCAGGGCCCGCGACCGGTCCCCCCACACTTCCATCACCAGGGCCACACCCAGGGCCCATTCGCCCCCCATGCCAAGGGCGGCGATGAATCGCACGGCCACCATCTGCCATGCGCCTGGGACGATATGCTCCAGGCCTGTCAGACCGACAAACGCCCCCAGACCGCTGACACCCGCATAGGTGAGAATGCTGAGCGCCATGGCATTGACCCGGCCAAGCTTGTCACCCAGCCAGCCGAACAGGACGCCGCCAGTGGCGGCGCCCACCAGGAAGGCGGCAATGATCAGGCCATTGAAACTGCCAATGGTCCCTTCCTGGGCCTGGGTGATGGCCGACCCGTCAAAACCCAGCAGGCTGGCCAGCGCGGTGCGTGAGATGACCGGGAACAGGCCCATCTCAAAACCATCGAACAGCCAGCCCAGGAGGGCGGCGACCAGGGCGGCATAGCGGGCAGCCGCGCCCCGCTCAGAGGTTGGGGGGATGCTCATGGCGGTCAGTCGAACTTCTTGACGCGCACATCGCGGTAGCGGACGAACTGTTTGGTGTAGTCACCGCCGCCATGCACTTGCAGGCCGATGGATCCCTTGTCGGGATGTCGCTTCTCCGTGTCGGTGAATTCCATGGTTTTGATCCCGTTGATCCAGGTGGTGACGGTGGGCGGGTTGCCGATGATGCGGGCGCGGAGTTCGTTCCATTCGTCGTGTTTCCACAGTTCTGGCCATTTTTTGGCGTCGAATGGGCACTTGTAGCCACCGTTGTCCTCGACAACGATGTTGGTGACGGGGCCTTTGAAGGAGAAATTGCGGCGGTTGATGCCACCACTAAGGCCCTCGCCATAGACACCCATAAGGTTGCCGTTGTCGTGGTAGTCGATCATGGCCTGGTAAGCTCGGCCATTTTCGGTGCTGCGCAAAAACAGGCCGCTGTCAGGGCCGTAATCGTTGCGCATTTCGAGGCGGACCTCGAAATCGCCGAATTGCTCATCGGTGAGGACCAGTCCGCCGTTGCCGGGGATATCCTGGCAGCCGGTGATGGCTCCCTCGACCACTTCCCATTTGCCGCCGGATTTGTTCTTGCTGGCGCCAGAATGGCCTGTTTTGGCACTGACATGCCAGCCGGCGAGTGATTTGTCGTTGGTGATGCGGGTCATTTGGTCGGTGGGTGTGGCCGGGGCGTCAGCCTTGGGCGCCTCGGCCAGGGCGAGCAGGGCCAGGCTGCCAGAAAGACAGAGGGCTGGGGCGAAAACCAGGGCCCGGGCAATCCAGGACGAAGGGGAAGCATTTCGCTGCATGAAAAGGTCTCACTGCAAAAGGTGGGAAGGACCAGCCCGCCGGAGCAACCGGGCGGGAGAAATCGCCAAGCCACACTGTACCACGCCAGAAACTGAAATCCAGCCAAGGGTTTTAATTGGCGATGCCCGGCAAATACGCTACCATTTCGGCTGAGACCGGGTCCGACCGGGCTTGCCAGGTGGCAGGCCGGGGCCTGGCATTTGGCAGGCCGCCCTCCGCGGCCCCATACAAGGATGACTCTCCCATGAAGCAATGGAGTTGGCTGGCCCTGTTCGGCCTCTGCCTGGCTGCCGTCCCGGCCGCGGCGCAGGACAGCGAAGGATTCACGCAACTGTTCAACGGCAAGAACCTGGATGGGTTCATGACCCATCCCGATGACAAGGCCGTCTGGAAGGTGGAGGACGGCATGATCGTCGGCACCGGTCAGGCCGGTCACCTGTTCACCTACCGGGGAGACTTTAGCGATTTTGTCTATCGCTTGCATATCAAGATCTCCGACAAGGGGAACAGCGGCCAGTATTTCCGCACCAAGTTCAAGAAGGCCTTCCCCGTGAGTGGCAAGGACGGCTACGAGGCCCAGATCAACTCCACCGGCGGCGACAGGGTGAAGTCAGGCAGCCTGTACTCGCTGGGTCCCATCGTCACCGATATCCTGGTTCCCCCGGACACATGGTTCGTTCAGGAAGTCACCGCCAAGGGCAAGCACATCACCATCAAGGTGAACGACAAGGTCACGGTTGATCGCGATATCGACAACCCCAAGGAACTGTTCCTCTCGGGGCACCTGGCCATCCAGCAGCATGATCCGGGTTCGAAGGTGTGGATCAGGAAGGTCGAAGTGAAAGAGCTGAAATAATCCAGCCCTGAATATTTTGCCCGAGTCATCCCGGCAGCCCCTGGCTGCCGGGATGATTTTTTATGGTTTGGCTGGAGAATCCTGGCGAGCCGGGCAGGGGCGTGCCTGGGCTCTGGTACATACAGCCCGGCCCATCGAAACCGCCCCGGGTGTCTGGTTATGGGAAACCAGGTCCCGGCCACCAGTGCAGCTATTGGGGCGGTTGCCGGTGCCAGGTGCCAAGGCGGGCCAGGCCGTCCGTCAAACTGATGACCGGCTGGTAACCGAGGTCGCGGCGGGCGGCGGTCAGGTCAAACCAGTGGGCGGTGGCCAGCTCGCGGGCTACGAAACGGGTCAAGGGTGGCTCTCCGGGGAGCCTCAGGCACCCCCATAGAATCTCGGCCGCCACGCCGGCCGCGAAGGCCAGGCGCGGGGAGATGGATTTCTCCACAGGCTTCTCCCCCACCGCCACTAGCAAGGCATTGACCAGTTCCCAGAGGTTCATCGGTGCATTGTTGGCGATGAAGTAGGCCTTGCCGGCACAGGTAGCCCCGGGGCACAGTCTGGACAGCGCCAGCAGATGGGCATGGGCCGCATTTTCCACACAGGTGGTATCGACCAGCCCACCAGGTCCCACCCGGCGCAGGCGGCCGGCCCGGTTTCGGGCCACCAGGCGGGGTAGCAGGTGGGGGTCGCCCGGTCCCCAGATAAGATGTGGCCGCAGGGCGGTTACCGCCAGATCGGGTCCGTTGGCGCGCAACGATTCGCGTTCGGCCTGGGCTTTGGTGCGGGAATACAGGTTCTCGTGGTGGGTTGGGTAGGGGGTGATTTCGTCAATGCCCTGCTGATCACCGTGGTGGAAAACCACACTGGGTGAACTGGTCACGACCAGACGGCCGACGCCCTCGCGTCGGCATGCCTCGATCACCCGGCGGGTGCCCAGCACATTGGCACGCCAGTACTCGCCCAGCGGTCCCCACATGCCCGCTTTGGCAGCAACATGCAGCACCGCATCGCAACCCCTGGCGGCCAGGCGGACCGCCCCGGAGTCTTCCAGTGAGCCCTGGTGCTGCTCAATACCCAGAGTGGCCAGACCGGGGTAGGCCCGGCGTGACAGATGCCGGACCGCATAACCCTCTTTCACCAGCAGGCGGGCGATTGCTCCACCCAGAAAGCCGCCGGCGCCGGTAACCAGCACCCGCTCGCTCATGGAGCCACCCGACCATAGCAAGCCGCCAACGCCTCGCGCTGCACCTTGCTGTTGTGCCGACGATCCACCGGTATGTGTCTGTGCCGGACCACAGTATTGACACCCTGGGCGGCCGGGCAAGCCTTCAGCCTGGCCCGCACGGCATCCAGCACCCTGCGCCTGTTGACACCCTTTTCCAGCTCCACTGCCAGCACAGCTTTCTGGTGTGGGGCGGGCCCCACACCCACCAGGCCGGCCCGGGCCACGCCCGGTTCCTCCAGGGCGATCGCCTCAATGGCGTCGGCGGGCAGGTCTCCGGTGCTGGTCCTCACCCGTTGCGATTTGCGGCCAAGAAACCACAGGCGGCCAAGGGCGTCGGTGTAGCCCAGATCGCCCATGCGGTGGCAGGGTTTGCCTGCCACCATGATCTTGTGGATGGCATCCATGTCAGGGCGCTGGTGGTAATGCAGTGTGACCTGGGGCCCTGAAACGGCGATCTCCCCCACCGCCCCGGCCGGCAGGATTTCAGGCGGGTCGGCCGGATCGAGGGGGCCATCACGCAGGCTAAGGATGCGGAGGCTGATGCCGGGGGCGGGCCAACCCACACAGATGCCACGGCCCTGGGCTGTGTCACTGGCGGTGCCGTCCAGGATCTCGGTACTGGCGATGCAAGCGACCGGCAAGGCCTCTGTGGCACCATAGGGAGTATGGATCTGGCATTCACGGGCCAGCAGCGGCGCCAGGCGGCGGAGCAGGGGCGCTGGCACGGGTGCGCCGGCGGAGACCACGCGCCTGAGATTGTGCAGCGCACTTGCGGCCGGGTTGGGCTGGGACAGCAGGCGGGTCAGCAGGGCTGGTGAGCCGAAGAGGTTGTCGACCCGGTGCATGGCGATGGCCTTGAGCAGGCGGTCCGGATTGGCCTGACCCGGGCGGGTGAAATCCATGCAGGGAATAACTGCCCGCATACCTAGCAGTGGGGCATACAAGCCAAAGAGTGGAAAAGTAGCCAGATCCACCTCGCCCGGTTCAATGCGGAGCATCCGGCCCAAGGCCTGATACTGGGCGATGAAGTTGCCTTGGGTGTAGAGGGCGCCTTTGGCCGGGCCGGTGGAGCCACTGGTGAACAGGATGCCAGCGGGCCCGCCAGAGTGGTAAGGGGGGGGAGCGGCGCGCGGCAGCGAGCTGATATCCCGCGTGCCGGGGAAGAATCCGCCCACACGCAGGACCAGGCTGACACCCGGGCACCAGCCAAACAGCTTGCGGGCCAGCAGCGCCCTGGGGGAACCGATGAAGGCGCGTGGATCGGCCTGGGCCAGGCAGCGTCCCAGCCCTTTCAGGCCCATGCCGGGGTCGATCAGGACCATGACCGCGCCCAGGTGGAACAGGGCATGGACCAGGGCGAAGAAAACAGGTGTGGGGGGCACCAGCACCGCCACACGGTCGCCTGGGCCGATGCCACGGGCGCGCAGGCCGGCGGCAATGCGGACCGATTCCTCCACCAGGCGTTCGAGGCTCCAGGATTCAGCCACGCGGCAGGTGGCATCGAGCCGGGTGATGCATGGTTGGGCGGGCTGGGTAGACCGGCGGAGGATGCCGGCCAGTTGCCAGGCCACATTGACAGGCTCGGAGTCGGTAGGGACTGCCTCTGGCCTGTCAGCCATGATCAGACTCCAGGAAGGTGACAATTTCGTCGCGGCAGGCAGCGGGCTCATCCTCCAGCAGCCAGTGGCCGGCCTGGGGGAATTTGACGACCCGGGCGTCTGGTCTCAGCCGCCGCCAGGCATCAAGAAAAGGGGAGGTGAACACGAAATCGCGCATGCCCCACAGGATCAGCATGGGTTTTTCCGAAAGCAGACCCAAATGGGTTTCCGTATGCCGCACCATGGCCCAGGACGGATGGCCTGGCGATAGTGGCACATCCTCCACAAACCGCAGCACCGCCTTACGCTCATCCCAGTTGGCATAGGGAGCCAGGAAACCGGAGCGGGCTTCGGCGGAAACCGGCTTCACTGTGCCATGACGCAGGGCACCGCGCACGAAAGCGTTATAACCACGGACCAGCAGGGCTCCCAGCCCGGGTGTGCGCGCCAGCCGCAGCGACCAGGGGATAGTGGCTCCCTCGGGCAGGCCGAAACCAGCGGTGTTCATCACGACCAGACGGCCCACACGGGCTGGGTGATTCACCGCCCACGACAAGGCAATCATGCCGCCCCAGTCGTGCGTGACAAGGTCGATGGGGCCCTGGGGTGCCACCCGGTCGATCCAGGCGCCAAAGTCGGCCACACGCTCGCGCAGCAGGTAGCGATAGCCAGGGGGGCCCTTGTCGGAAAGGCCGCAGCCAATGTGGTCGGGGGCCAGCACACGCCGAAACCGGGCGAGTGGTTCCATCAGCGAGCGGAACAGGAACGACCACGACGGGTTGCCATGCACCAGAACCACCGGCCGGCCGGTTCCGAGTTCGGCCCAGTGCATTTGGGCCCCATGGGGCAACTGGATGAAGCCGCCCGGGAAGCCGGCGGGGATATGGACCATACGGGCCAGGACCGCCGCCGCCCTGGGTGGAATGGGCTTGGTCACCATCGCACTCCCAGCATGAGACAATTGAGACCGCTGCCGATACCCAGCAGGGCAACCTTGCGGCCGGAATCAAGAAAACCACGATCTTGCGCCAGGGCCACGGCGGCGGGGAGGGCGGCAGAGCCCATATTGCCCAGGTGTTCAAAAGTGCTGAAATCCTGGTCCGGGCCGAGTCGGAAGGCGCGCAGCATGGCTTCGCGGTGCGGGCCACCCACCTGGTGCCCCACCACGCGATCGACCACGCCCTGCCATTCGGGAAGGGTGGCATGCAGGTCCGCCCAGGTGCGCTGGCCCAGGTCCATGCCATCGCGCAGCACAGCCACAGAATCGGTCACCATGGTCTGGCGCACCAGGTCCGCTGATCCGGCCAGATGGGGGATGGGCAGGTCGTGCTTGTCGGTGAGGCCCCACCAGCACAGGCCATGCCTGGCGGGCCAGGCGCGGGCGGCGGCCCCTTCCAGGCGCGGTCGGCCGGCTGTGTAACTGCCATCCGTGACAACCACGGCGGCGGCGCCAGAGCCCCCGGTGAAGGTAGCAAGGGTTTCGCGGTAG
Organism: Planctomycetota bacterium; assembly: GCA_003669555.1. Classification (GTDB taxonomy): domain Bacteria; phylum Planctomycetota; class Planctomycetia; order Gemmatales; family Gemmataceae; genus UBA6894. Next base: position 9,372 of record QWOS01000108.1, on the reverse strand, counting down.
TTGGCGGCAGTGGGTGATTCGAGCAGAGTGGCGATGGCTCGCTCGTTGATCTCCCGGGCGCTCTCGCATGAAACCACCAGGCCGGCTCGTATTTGTCCCAGTTCGATGGCGTTGGCCAGATCGATCACGCCGTTGAGCACGCCCAGGCAAGCGTTGGAGATATCGCGCACCAGCACCTGGGGCTGGATACCCAGGAAATGGGCTACCCGGCAAGCGGTGGCCGGCTCAAAACGCTCCCGGCAGACACCCGCATAAATCAGTCCGCCCAAATCGGTAACAGGCACCCCGGCGCGGGCCAGGGCTTTTTTGCCGGCGCGGGCGGCCGCCTCGGCGAGCGGCTGGCCTTCCTCCCACCAGCGTCGTTCGCGGATGCCGGTGAGGGCTTGCAATTGTCCGGCGGGGATGCGGAGCTTTTCCAAAGCGGATGCCACCCGGGTCTCGAGCTCATCGCTGGCCACCACAACGGGGGCCAGTTCACAGGCGAAGGCATCGAGCGTGGTGCGACGGAAAAGCATGGTCATGGCTCAGGCCCCCCCACGCGGGTGGTGCAGCAGGGTGAATTGCTCCATGGCATACAGGACTTTGGTTCCCACCAGCAACCAGCCACGGGCCTGGACCCGTTTGAGGGTGTCATCGCGGGAGGTGATCTCGGCGATGATACGCACTTCGGGAATGCCGGGCGTGACCTGGCCGCGGTAGATCCAGGCATGCCCTGTGTCTGGTTCCAGGGCACAGTGGCCCGGACCCCACCACAGGCGGGCGGCATGGCTGACCAACTGGAGGAAACCTTCCAGACCCAGCGATCCGGGCCAGACGGGATCCTGGAAAAAGTGGGCAGCAAAGAACCATTCTTCAGGGCTGACCGCCTTGCGCCCCTCCAGCCAGCCCAGACCAGCTTCGCCAGCCTGGTCGAGCCAGGCCAGGCGGTCGATCATGCGCCAGCGGTGGTTGGGTTCGCAGGAGCCCTTGGGGTAAGGCAGGAAATGGATGGTGCCCTCGGGTGGCTCCCAGAATCTGGCCCGGGCATCAACCAGGCCCACCTGGTTGGTGAGCGCCTGCTTGCTGAAAAAGCCAAAGCTGGTCCACCCCTCGTACACCGGGCGCCCCTGGCAGCGCACATCGAGGGTGTATTCCAGCAGTATCATGCCACCGGAACGGGCCACCTTGGTTTGGGTGACGCGGGTGGCAAGTGTACCGTTGCCGGGTAGCACTGCCATCAGTTGCCGGGCCTTGCCCCCCAGATTGCGGAAGCTGACATCGGTGTCGCTCAGCAGGGCCGCGCCGCCATGGGCGGCCAGCCAGCCGCATACTTGCAAGGCGACCTCGAGAAGCACCGCGAACGGCATATCGGGCTGCGCCCCTTCGGCAAAATACCAGGCATCGGGTGGGATATCGTACTCGGCGTCTGCTATGGCTCCTTCGCGGAGTTGCCAAGGTTCTGACTGCAGGCCGACGATGCGATCGACGAAAAGGTAGGGCGGCCCGGGCAGGCGGGCGAGGATACGGTCGTGGTCAAAGACACGGTAACGGTCGCCAAAACCGTCGGAGGGCTTGCCAACGGCGTAGGCCATGATCTGTTCGGGCCCGTACAGGAGCCGGCGGGCGGGCGCGGCCCAGCGTTGCCGCAGGCTGGGGCTGTCGATGCCGGCCAGCCACAGGGACATGTCGCGGATTTCGACGATAGGCTTGCCATCCGCCAATAAAATGGCATCGGCGATGGCGCGGACACCCACACCACCCGGACCAAAACCCAACTCGCGTACAGTGATCTGATAACGCAGCACCCGGGTCCCGGGTATGACCTGCCCCCGGCATTTCAGCTTGCTGCCGACACCGGGCACCGGCTCGGCTTTCCAGGTGCCTTCGGGCGCCACAAAACCCTGACGCCAGAGGAGCACACGCAAAGCCTGGGCGCAGCCCTCGTACATTAGCGTGCCGGGCATCACCTGGTCATCGACAAAGTGGCAGACCAGATACCAGGCACCCGGCTCGATTTCCAGTTCGGCATGGATCTGGCCCAGCCCATATTCCCCACCCAGCGGATCCACCAGGGGGATGGTGTGCATCAGGGTGAGCAGGCCGCCGGGAAGACGGGGTGCTGGTTCCAGACCCAGGGCGCCGAGGCTGGGGTGCAGGGCGGAGAGGTCGCCGGCCCGCAAGCGGTCCACCGCGTGGCGGTCGAGCGAACCGGCGCCAGGCGGGGCGAAGAGGTCATCGGCGGTGCCAACCGGTTGGCGGGCCGCGGCTGCCCCGGCCTGGAGCAGCCCTTTGCCGCGCGCCAGTTCAGCGGGGGTGAAGAAACCCGCGCAGCCGTTGCGCATGCTCAGCAGCGGCACGCCATCGACCGTGGCCTCGAACCGGAAGCGGAAAAGGGTGGTCTCCTCATGCTGGAAGAAACCATCCACGCGGATGTCATACAGAATGGTTTTGCCAACGCCAGGCCGCCCGGAGTGGAAGACCACCTCGGCATCGAGCAGGCGATAAAAGGCCTGGCCCCTGGTCTGGAAGTCGATTCCCAGCCAGCCGGCGAGCAGCATATCGGCCTGGCCTGCCTCCACGGCCACCGCGAGGGGGATGGCACCCTGATCGAGATACCAGGCACCCGGCTGGATAGTGTGTTCGGTGATCACACGGCCCGTCGACATCGAGCAGGGCTCGCCCTCGATGCGATTGACGCGATGGACCAGGAGCAGTGGTTCATCGGGCAGCCGCACCCGGGAAGGATACTGGTCGACAGGGGCGAAACGGTTACCCAGGGCCATCGCTACCGAACCGCGCGCAAAATGCAGGCACTGTTCCCAGGTGAGGGAACGGAAAACATCCACGATACCGGCATCGTCGGGGATGGCGGGTTCCAGCAGGGCCACCGGGCTGTCCGAGGCTGCCACCAGCTTTTCCAGCAAACCCAGGGAGCGGACATGGTGCCTGAGATAAGCCTCATGCGCCTGAGCCGTCTCCAGCCGGGCGCCGGTCCAGAGTGACAAAAGCGGATCGGTGAAATCGGTGTCCGCACTGTTGATCACCACGGCAGGCGATGAGGCCACCACCAGAATGGGGGGCAGGATGGCGGCGACAACCGGTGCCGGCACTAACAACACCGGCGCGGGCACGACTGGCGGCGGCGTCACCAGGGGGGCCAGGGGCGCTTGCCTGAGAGGCACCTTGCGAGGTGCCAGTGGCGGCGGGGTGGGCGGTTGGTGAATTGCCGGCCACACGGTGTGGAACGGGGCCAGGGGCACCTCGGCGAGGAGCGCGCCTGTGGCAGGTGCAGGGATGGCGGCGGGCGTGACGGGCATGCTCCAGCCCACGCGGTGAACCGCCAGATGGGCAAGCCCCAGCAGGAATGGCCGAACCGAACCGGCCTGGGAGTTGGCGAAGGGGCCAGGTTGCAGGGCGAGTGCGTGATGAATTTTGCCCCGCAGGCAGGTGCTGATCCACCGTGTACAGGACGAACCCGGACCCACCTCAAGGAAATGGCGGGCGCCATCTTCATGGGTATGGCGCAGCGCAGTGGGGAAATCCAGCGGATGGACCAGGCCGCGAACAAAGGCCTCTGCCAGCGCACCTTCCTGTTGCGGCACCTTGCCACCGGTGGAAGCGAAGTAGCAGACGGTGGAGGGGCGGGGCCGCACGGGCCGGGTGTGCAACTCGCGGTAGGCCTTCAGGGCGGGCTGGGCCACCGGGCAATGTGCTGATGTGGCATCGGGCACGGGGATGAATTTGCCCGCGGCATGGCGTAGGGCCCAGGCACCCACGGCCCGTTCTTCGCCGCCTACGAGGCAGGCTTCGGGCGTGAGACGGGCCATGAGGTAGACAGGAGCGGCGGAGTCGAGGGTGCCTTGCGCCTGGTCAGCCGGCATATCCACATGCAAGTTCACCCAGGTGAATATCTCGTCGTCGGGCAACCCCAGGGCGCGACGCGGAGCCCGCCATGGGTCGACCAGATCGTGATGAAAAAGGCTGGAAATCTGCAGGTCCTGGCGCATCCCCTCGCGGTCGGGCCAGATATCGAAGGCCAGGAGCTGGGCTGATTCACCAAGACTGAATCCCAGGCTGGCGGAGAGAGGCACCCCCAGCCCCAGCAGAGCCTGGGTGACCAGTCGGCCCAAAGCCACCTGGGCCAGCAGCCGCTGACAATGGCCCCCGGCACCCGGGCTCTCCGCTTCATTTCGGGCAGCGGAATCGGCCCACCAGGTGCGATCGGGGCGCCAGATGTCCGCAGTGAGATCCTCGCTGGCCAGATTACCCAGCAGCACGGCGAGTTCCCGGCCCATACCGGGGAAAAACATGCCTGAGCCGGGGAAGACCAGTGACACGCCACCACCCGTGGGCTGGGTGGTGGAAACCGCCCGGTCGGGGCCGGGCAACGATTGCAGATTGTCGAGAGCGCCCAGCCCCTCGGTGCGCAGCAGGGTGGCAACGCTCCGGGCCAGGCCGGCCAAGCGGTCGGGCGAGGCTGGCAGCAGGGCCACGGCCAGAGGCTGTTGGGGGTCGGCCGGGCCGATGATCCATTCGCTGGGAGTCCGCCCGGGCCGGTTGGCAATTCGGTCGAGGGCATCAGCCAGGGTGCCGGCATCAGCACCCTCGGCCACTGCCAGCAGCACGCCGCGCGCGAGTGAAGGTGCCTCGTGCCGGATGATGGGGAGGGTTGCTTCGCGGGGAATCGGCCCTTCCTCCACCAGCACGGCGGCTGCCTGGCCACCACCCAGATGAAGAAGCCCTCCCAGCCGTCGATCCTGGGCGGTGGGTGCCAGCCAGGAGGCCGCTGAGGCCAACTCAACCAGCGCCCCATCGGGACGGTCGACCGCCAGGCCCGGGGTGGGCGCCAGCAACCGGTCATCCAGCCGGCGCAACAGATCCACCAGGCCAAGCAGGCCTGCGGCATGCCCGGTATGACGATGAGGCTCCAGCGGTGGGGCGGTGATGCAGCGACCTTCGGCGGCGCGCGGCGCCAAAACTTCACCGAGCACACGCAGGGCGGATTCACCGTCGGCGACCATCTGGCCCAAACGCTCGGGGTGCAATTCCGACTCGGCGAAGGCTTGCTCCAGGGCGCGGCAGCCAGCGGCTTCCACCCCGATATTTCCATCATGACCTGTCGTCATATGGGCAATACCAAGCCCGCGCAATACACCCAGAACCTGTCTTCTGGAACCCACGGCATCTTCCAGCCGCTCGAGCACCACCACCGCCGCGCCAGAACGGGCGGCGGGATCATGACCGCGTGACTGGGGATCTAGATCCACTGCGGCTACCACTGCCAGGTCGATGGCGCCGGCCAGAAGTGCCCGGCGCGCTGCCTCGAGTGCGGCAAGGCCCGAGACTTCGTCGGCGCAGACAACAAAAGCCGGCCCAGTGGCCTGATATTCCCGGGCCACGCGGCTCGCCGCCAGGCTCACCAGATTGCCCAGGGTGTGTTCGGCATCGAGTGGCGGATGAATCGCATCAAGTTCAGCGGCGCCGAGGCCGGAACCCGCCAGCAACCAGCGCAGATGGAAGCCGGTAGTGCGCGAGTCGAGCCCCGAGCCCACGAACACCCCCAACTGCGGCAAACGGCCATCAGGTCCGGATATCTGATCCAGCACGCCACGGGCCAGTTCACGCACCACCACCTGCTGCGGCAGCATGCCAGCCGCCTCGCGGGGGGTGAGCGGCTGCCGCCCCGTCCGAACCCGGGCCATGCCCGGATTATCTTCATTGTCGTTGGCATCGGCGGGCCGGGGATCCCAGGCCACTGCCGCCACGCAAGCCACACCCAGGGCGCGGCGCGGCGCGGCGGGCTGTGATTTGTGAGGTGCGGTCGGCAGGAACTCCTCCAGGAGCACATGGGCGTTCACGCCGCCAAAACCGAAACCACTCAGGGCCATACGACGGGGAACTCCCGGGGCGCGTCTTTCCCAGGGGGTCGGGAACTCAGGTAGCCGGAAGGGTGAGGTTTTGTCGAGAGGGAGCAGTGGGGCGGCATGGTGCGACGCGGGGGGAATAATCCCCTCACGCAAGGCGGAAAGGGCTTTGGCCAGGGCCGGGGCGCCAGCCGCAGTGAGCAGGTGGCCCACCACCCCCTTCACGGATCCCAAAGCACAGCGGCCAGGAAGCCCCTCTTCGGCGCGCCAGAGTTCCCGCAGGCTTTCCAGTTCGGCGGCATCTCCCAGAGGAGTTCCAGGCGCGTGGCATTCGATCCAGTCCACCATGCCAGGGGTCCACCCCGCATTGCGATAGGCCTGGCGCAACGCGCCGAGTTGGCCTTGGCTTTTCGGGACGAGGAGCGGCCCGCTGTCGTCGTTGGATAGGCCCACAGCCCGCACCAGGGCCAGCACGGCGTCGCCATGCAGCAAGGCATCGGCCAACCGCTTGAGGACAAAGATGCCCGCGCCTTCACCCACCACCAGTCCATCCGCCGACTGATCGAAAGGCATGGCGCGGCCGGAGGGTGAAAGGGCTCGCAGTTGCGTGAAGCCCACCTGGGTATACACCGGATCAGGTGAGGAGACGCCACCCGCCAGAACACAGTCGGCGCGATGAGCCAGCAACTCCTCGCAGGCAAGCGACAAGGCGTGGTAGGTGGAGGCGCAGGCGGCATCGAGAGTGAGGACGGTGCCCCCGGCGCCCAAGGCACTCGCCAGGGCGTGGGCGGGAGCCCACGAAGGGTTGACCGTGCTGTCGTTGGGTCCAGCCAGGCAGGAAGGTGACACGCCGTGGCTGGCAAGGGCAGCGAGGTGCGGGTCGCGGGCACGCCGGCTGGCTGCCGGAGTGGGCAAGGCGATGTGCCCCAGGATCACCGAAACACGGTCGGGATCGATGGCGCTGTTTTTGCACGCGGCCCATGCCCGGGTGCCTGCCAGAACGGCCAGCGCGCAGCCTGGGTCCGGGTGTCTGGGCAAGCCGGCACGGCGTAGCAGTTCGGCATCGAGGGTGGGCAGTTCCCGGATCAGGCAAGCCTGCTGGCTGTTGGCGCGGTCTGGGCCGCTGCCAACCGGGTCTACCAGATGCTCCACGGGTGCCGACCAGCGCTCCGCCGGAGGGGGGCCACCCGCCCAGTCAGCGGCGCAAACCATCCGCCACAAGCCATCAGCATCCACCCCGGGTGGGAAGATTCCACCCTGGCTGACAATGGCAATCGTCTGGGTATCGCTCTCCCGCACTGAAACACACCCCCGCGCCAACCGCCGAATCCTTCCGGTGCCGGGGCCTGTCCCCGGGTTCAATCAGGTTCCGCCGGTCACCAGAATACGGTTCTTGCGGAACGCCCGACCCAACGAGGCGTCGATGACACATTCCACACCCCGGGCCTGAGCCACCACCCGCCCGGAAGGGTCTTCCCACTCGGCATCGGCCACCATGATATGCGGGCCGGTGCGGAGCAGGTGTACCAGCAGACGGCTGCCGGCCGGGTCGAAGCGACCAAAGAGACGCAGTTGCGAGATCCTGGTTGGCAGGCAACCAGGGTGGCCTGCCCGCTGAGCGGCCAGAATCATCACCTGGAAAAGACCATCAACCGCCCATGGATCGAGCAGCCAGTGGCCCCGTAAAGGCGAGCGCATCATGGATGCGGGCGCTAGGCAACCGCGCACCAACGCCACCAGACGGTCGTCGCCCTGGAAGCGCACCTGCTCAAGGGCCTGCCATGAGGATCCGTGGAAGAGCGAGGAGCCATAGCCGGGTTCCCAGGCTTCGCCCGAAAGTTGTCCAGTGGCAAGTTCGCCACCGTCGCGGGCCTCGATATGGCGGCTCCGCGGTGAGGGATCGCGGCGGCCCAGGCGCACCCTGGCGCGGAAAAGTGGTCGGCGGTCATCCGCACCCAGCAGCTCCACCGCCTCCTCCACGCGGTCGTCGACGCGCACGGGGAGTGAGGTTACCGCCAGCACCCGGCGTTCCAGACCCAGCCCAAGCTGCAACCCCTGCATCACGGCGATATCCGCGAGTTCCGCTATTTCCAGACCTGGCTGGCCCGAAGCGGCCGCATGGGCCATCCATTCCATCCCTAAAGCTAGTGGCAGCACAGCCTTGCCATCCAATACATGGTCTTCCAGGCAGGGATGACTGGCCACACTCACCAGGCGCTCGAATGCGGTGTCGCGCGAGGCCGTGTCGGCATCCGGGTCGCCCGCCCCGGGCAGATCAGCCACCACAGCAACAGCGGGGTGGGGTGGGGGAGCAGGGTGCGAGCCCGCTGAACGAACCGGCACGGGCAGGGCCGAGCCATGAGCCAGCACCACGAGTTCGGTTTCAATCTCGAGATGGGAGTGGCAGGCGCTGACACGGGCCAGCATCTCGCCGCCGCTGGAAGGCTCGATCAGGCCCACACCCTCGGAGGCAAAGAGACTGGCCAGCCCGGGGGTGACCATGCCGCCATTGAAGGGGCCCCAATCAAAACAGAAGGCGCGGATGCCGGGGCGGTCGTGGCGCAGGCGTGCAGCCCAGGCCGCCAGGGTGGCGTTGGCCATGGCATAAGGAAGCTGGCCTGCCCGGCCAAAACGGCCCGTTGAGGAACCGTAGATCGCCACCACCCGCAGGGGATCGGCGGCCAGTTCATCCAGCAGTACTCCCAAAGCCCCGGCCTTGGGTTCAAACACCCGGGCGCATTGTGCGGGGTCGAGTTGATCGATGCGGGCATCGGCCAGCACGCCGGCTCCATGCACCAAAGCGTGGATCGGGCCAAGCTCCGCGCGAATTGAGCGCACCGCTTTGCGCAGCGCCCCGGCATCGGCGGCATCTGCGCTGCGATAGCAGCAGCGCGAGCCCACGCGGCGCAGTTCTTCCAGCATGGCCCGGGCCTCACGGCTGGCCAGTACCCGCTGGGCCTGCTCCTGGGCCTGGCGCAGGGTGCATCCGGTGGTTGCGACACAGGCGCGGATGAGAGATGTATCGTCGGGCGAACCTGTGGCCCAAACGGGCTCCTCCAGCGGGGTGCGGCCAATCAGGCCCACCGGGGCACCGGTCTGCCCCGCCAGGGCCAGAACACCTGCGGCGGTCACGCCACGGGCCCCACCCACCGCCAGAATCACCGACTCTTTGCCAAGGATGGGCTCGCCGGGCGCACCTTCGCTGACCCGCTCCAGCCCAAGCTCCACCACGCCAATGGGGGAAACACCCACCTCAAGAGGCCCATAAAATCCTAATTCGTCGGCCAGGTGCTGCCAGCCGGAACGGTCGTCACGGGCCAGATCGACCGCGCGGACACACACTTCGGGCCATTCCCAGGCGGCGGTTTTCACGGCGCCCAGCACTGCCGCCTGTTCAGGGGCCCAGGTGGCGCTGGCCGCCCCGCGTCCCCAGGCTCCATCGAGTCGGCCCACGCCAGCCAGCAAGGCGCCGCCCGTGGCGGCTGCTGAAAGCAAGGAACCAGCACAAGCCTTGAGCCAACTGGCGATC
>QWOS01000066.1 GCA_003669555.1 Planctomycetota bacterium | reverse complement strand
GGGTGGGCAGCCAAGGCTGGATTCACTGGAGTTCCCTGGCCAGGCATCGTGTAGGGCGCTGGCATTGTTTCGCCACCCTCGGTAACGATTTCGAAGGCGTTCTCACGCTTGCCAAGGCGGCCAAAGTCGGCAGGAATTGGGCGCTGAGTGGTCGGCGTGGTGAAGGCATTGGCTAAGCCTGAAGGAACGCCCTGATCAGGCCGGTACGGGCGGGGCGGGATAGGGCTCACCGCAGGCCCATTGAACACCGGCGCACTCAGGTACACTCCGGGAGGTGTCGATGGGATACCGGCAGGCACCGGAGGATGGTAGCCAATCATGTCCTCGGGCAAGCCCTTGGGGTCCACGCCTGCTGCCAGGAGTGATCCAAAACCCAGGCGGCGACGCCTGTGCAGACCTGACGCACCCTCTTCGCCGTTGTCTTCGCCCTGATCTGTGTTAGAAGCATGGCTGCCAACTCCAAGCCCGAGCCGCTCCCGCAAGGAAGCTGTTTTCCTTTCCGAGCGTCGCGACAGTTTCCGGGCATCCACTTCGGCGGGATCCAGTTTGCTGCCTTCACCCACCTGAGACAGAGGATCTGTTTGGTTCTTCTCGGCCCGGGGTAGTTGCGCCATACCCTTGGTGGGGCTATTATCATTGCCATCCAGCATGCCGTTGGTAGCTGCACCCAGGCCTTTCAGGCTATCACCCGCACCCGCACCTTGCGGGCCGACTCCACCACCTTTGTTGCCACCCGCGTCGCCGGCACCGGCACCCTTGCTGCCGCCACCCAGGCCACCACCTTTGTTGCCACCCGCGTCGCCGGCGCCAGCGCCCTTGCTACCGCCACCCAGGCCACCACCTTTGTTGCCACCCGCGTCGCCGGCGCCAGCGCCCTTGCTGCCGCCACCCAGGCCACCACCTTTGTTGCCACCCGTGTCGCCGGCGCCGGCACCCTTGCTGCCGCCACCCAGGCGCCCACCCTTGTTGCCACCCGTGTCGCCTGCGCCGGCACCCTTGCTGCCGCCACCCAGGCCCCCACCCTTGTTGCCACCCGTATCGCCTGCGCCGGCGCCCTTGTTACTACCCGCATCGCTGGTGCCCCTGGTGGCACCCTGCGAGCCAAACCCTGTTTGGGAAACGGCCGCACCAGAATCAGCAGCGGTTTGTGACACAGCCGGGGTCACCGTTGCTTGCGGGACCGGCATCATGGCACTGATGGCCGCATCGATGGATGGCGCACCACTCCGCACCGGTTCGGGAGCCGGGGGCACCGACAAGGCTACCGGTTGAAAAACGGGTAAACTATTGGTTGCTGCTGCATTGATATCTGCCGTTTTGGTTGCGGCCACCGTCTTGACCGCTGTGGGATTACCCCACGATTCCCGCCAGTTGACCGGGGTTGCCGGAGTGCTCGTGCTGGCAACCTGCACTTTACTGGTTAACTTGGCTGCATCCGCAAAATTGGGAGCCTGGCGATTGTTACCGCCATTGCCCTTGTTGCCGCCTGCACCCCCACCCTTCGTGCCATCACCCAGGCCGGCACTCTGAGGGCCCACTCCACCGCCATTGCCCTTGTTGCCGCCTGCACCCCCACCCTTCGTGCCATCACCCAGGCCGGCACCCTGAGGGCCCACTCCACCGCCATTGCCCTTGTTGCCGCCTGCGCCCCCACCCTTCGTGCGGTCACCCAGACCGGCACTTTGAGGGCCCACTCCACCGCCATTGCCCTTGTTGCCGCCCGCGCCTCCACCCTTCGTGCGGTCACCCAGGCCGGCACTCTGAGGGCCCACACCACCGCCATTGCCCTTGTTGCCACCTGCACCCCCACCCTTTGCGCCATCACCCAGGCCGGCACTTTGAGGGCCCACACCACCGCCGTTGCCCTTGTTGCCGCCTGCGCCGCCACCCTTCGTAGCACCGCCTTGGGTACCGATTCCATCGGGTTCACCCCTGGAACCAATGGGCTGGAAAGACTCACGGGCTGGTGCGCCGGCAGGTTGGCTGAGAGGTATTTTTTGCAGCGATGGCAGGCCCTGGTTGGCTTCACCGGATACTTGCGAAGTGATCGGGGTGGTGACTGGGGGAATTGCGCTAGGGACTGCGGTGGCTATCGCGGTGGTTTTGCCAGCACCTGGCAGGGGAGTGGGGGGCACAGGCACCCCGTTTGGGGGGACCAGGCTTTTCCCCCAGGCATACACCAGCACATCACCCGCAGTCCCGTCAGGCCCAGCCGGTTGCTGCACCAGGGTAAGCCTCTCTCCATTGGAAAGGGCCTGCACCTGATAGCACCGGCTACCATTCTGCTGCTTCCAGGCATGAATTACACGGCAGCGCTCCTGCTTGCCGCCATCCAGTTCCACTGTCAAGTGGCGTTCTTTGGCCGCAGCAGCCGGCGCGGGGGCACCGGGGAGGGCTTCAGCAGCGGATGGCCCAGACTGGGCACGGGCAACCATATGGCCACCGACCAGGTTTCCCAACAGGGCAGCCAACCACAAATAACGGATGGAACGATACATGGCGAGAGCCTCCGTGCCGATGCGTCGGAATCATGGGGGGTTTAATCCCCATTGGACCGTGGTTTCTTAACGGATGTATCGGTTATGCCAGCTCCGGTCTTCATACCGAATTGGCTAACCAGGCAAGATTTTTGGATTACGCTGAAAAATTGTATAAAATGGCCACCAGGTTAGGCCCAACAGCCCGTATTTGACTTCCGGTTTGCCTTGGCGTGAGCTTGGCCTAGAACAATCTGGCATACTCCTGGCCTGACCTTCCTGGCGTTTCCGGGTTGGATTACTTGCCCTTTTGCCCCGGATCATGACTTCTTGATGAAATTGTCCGCCCTTTTGGAACCACCTGCATGTCCAGTTCTCCCGGCATATCCTCCAGCCCTGGCGACAACTCCCTGGGGATCACCCAATGGTTGGTCCTCACGGTTGCTGCCATCGGCTTTCTGTTCGATACCTACGAACTGCTGATGACTCCCCTGGTGCTGGCTCCGGCACTCAGCGAATTGTTGGGGGTACCTGCCAACCACCCCGATGTCACCACCTGGGTCGGGCGGGTTCTGTGGATCACCGCCCTGTGTGGCGGGGTTTTTGGCATGCTGGGTGGCTTGCTCATCGACCGCTTTGGCCGAAAAACCGTCATGGTGGCCAGCATTTTCTTGTATTCCTTTTCGCCCGTGATGGCCGGCATGAGTGCCAGCCTCGAATGGCTGATCTTTTTCCGCTGCACCACTTTTGTCGGCGTCTGTGTGGAATTCGTCGCCGCGGTCACCTGGCTGGCCGAGCTCTTCCCCGACCGCCGCATGCGCGAACTGGCCATTGGCTGGACTCAGGCCTTCGCCTCGGTGGGTGGCCTGCTGGTCACCGGTGTCAGTGCCTGGATCACCTCGCTGGCAAATTCAGGCAACCTTCCCGACCTGCCAGGAGATATTTCCAATTCACCCTGGCGCTACACGCTGATGACTGGCCTGTTCCCCGCCATCCCCATCGCCCTGCTGCTGCCTTTCGTTCCGGAATCGAAGGTGTGGAAAGAACGGAAGCTGGCCGGCAAACTGGGTCGTCCCAGCTTTGGTGAACTGTTTTCGCCCACCCTCGCCCGGACCACTATCGTAGCTACCCTCCTTTCAGCCTGTGCTTATGCCGCTGCATTCGGCACCTTGCAGGTGACTGTGACCCAGGGGGTGCCGGGCCTGCCCATCGAGCGGCTCGATGAGCCTCGCAAAGAAATGGGCAAGCTCACCAAGGCCAACAAGGCGATTGAAAAAGACCGCGCTGAACTCGAACCCGGCAGCGACAAGGATAACGAACTGAACAAGGCGTTCCTGGGCAACCTCAAGGCTCTGGGCAAAATAAACAAGGAAAAGGTGCAACCAATCCGCGAGGAGGTGCAGTTCCTGCAAGAGCTGGGCGGGCTGGGTGGCCGCATCCTGCTGGCCTTGGCCTTAGGCATGATTGTCAGCCGCCGGTTGATCCTGCAACTGTTTCAGCTGCCTGGCCTCGTCACCATCCCGCTCGTCTGGTTCTGGGTTTATTTCCAGCAACCTGAATATTTCGTCTGGGGCGTATTTTTGGCCGGCCTCTTCACCGTGGCCCAGTTCAGCTACTTCGGCGAATACCTGCCCAAGGTCTTCCCGATGCACCTCCGCGGCACAGGTGGCAGCTTTGCCACCAATGTGGGTGGGCGCATGTTCGGTACCTCGGCGGCTTTCCTCACTACCAGCCTTATCGCACCCAACCTGCACCTGATAGCAGCCCACCTGGCCGATCTGAGCCAGTTCAAGAAGGTCGCCTTGGCGGCTGGTGTTACTGGCACCGCTGTCTTCGCCATTGGCCTGGTGCTAAGCTTCTTCTTGCCCGAACCGCCCCGGGAAGAGATACACGGCAAATAACCTTTACCCGCCTGATGGATCCTGTTGCTGGAGACCGCCATGACATCGCCCCGCTTGACCATCCTGACACTGATCGCCGGGCTATTCCTGACGCTGCCCCTACCGGCGCAGTCGTTGAAAACGGCCCCTGACCGCCCGGTGGACATCAGTCACCTCCGGCTCGATCTGAAGCTCGATTTGCCAGGCAAGGGGGTCGAGGCGCGTGCCGCCCTCACCGTAACCGTGCTACGCGACGCGGCGACCATTGCGCTCGACGCGGTCAATTTCCAGGTAACCGCTTGCCGCTGGCTGGGCGAAGGCACCATGCAGCCGGTGGAAGTGCCGTTCCGTCAGGAAAAAGGCAAGCTGTCGCTCACGCCCCCAGGTGGCTTCAAGGCGGGTAGCCGAGCCATTCTGCAAGTGGTTTACAAGGTAAAAGATCCCAAAGATGGGCTATTCTTCTTCGGGCCCGGGCCTGGTGACACCGAAACACCGCTCATGGTCTGGAGCCAGGGAGAATCCACCGGCAACCGTCACTGGATTCCCTGCCTCGATCACCCTGTCGCCCGCCAGACCACCGAGCTGGTGGCCACGGTGGAAAAAGGGTTTGAGGTGCTGTCGAACGGTCGGCTTGTCTCGCGTGTGGACAACGCCGACAACACCACCACTTTTCACTGGAAGCAGGAGAACCCCCACCCCAGTTACCTGGTGACCCTGGTGGCCGGCAAATTCGATGTCACCGAGGAGAAGGCTGGTGACCTTTCCCTGCTGTATTACATCCCCAAGGGAGGCAAAGGCTTCCAGGGGAATGTGGCCAAAACTTTTGGCCGCACCCGCGAGATGCTCGACTTCTTCCAGCGTCGTTTTGGCGTGCGCTATCCTTGGGAAAAGTACGCCCAGGTGGTGGTGGAGCAGTTCACCTCGGGCGGTATGGAAAACACCAGCGCCACCACCCTCACCGACCGCGTGATGGTGGACGAACGCGCCTTGCTCGACTACGACCCCGATGGGCTCATTGCCCACGAGCTGGCCCATCAGTGGTGGGGTGACCTGGTCACTTGCCGCGACTGGGCCCATCTTTGGCTCAACGAAGGCTTCGCTTCATTCTCCGAGGTAATCTGGGCCGAGCACCACGACGGGCTGGAAAAAGGCCGCTACGACCTGTTACGCAAAATGCGCTCGGCTCTGGAGGGGGACAGTCGCCCGATTGTCGACCGCCGCTATGGCGACCCGCGCGACATGTTCGACAACCGTGTCTATCCCAAAGGCGCGTGGATGCTGCAGATGCTCCGCTCGAAACTGGGCGAAGAGGTCTTCTGGAAGGGGGTACGCGCCTGGGCTGAAAGGTACCGTTTCAAAAGTGCCGAAACCGCTGACTTGCGCCGGGTGCTGGAGGAAACCAGCGGGCTGGACCTGGAGCGCTTCTTCACCGATTTCCTGGAGCGAGGTGGTCACCCCGAGCTGAAGGCTGATGTCTCCTGGGACGCCGAATCGCGTACCCTCGAGATCAAGCTGGAACAAAAGCAGAAGGGCGATCCCTACGATCTGCGCGTGCCGTTCGAGATCCTGCTCGAAAACGGCCAACGCCAACTGGAGACGATTCCCCTCGCCGAGCGCAAGGCAACCACCCGGCTGAAACTTGCGCAACCACCCGCCACCTGGGAGATCGACCCGCATTTCACCCTGCTGGCAGCCTGGACCGAGAAACGCGAACCACGGCAGTGGGTCACTCTGGCTGCCAGGGGAGGCGTGCATGGCAGGGCCCGCGCCATCACGGCCCTGGGAGACCTCACCGATCAGTCCGAGGCACTGGCCTCCATCCTGGCCCAGGAAAAGCTGCCGGGGCTGGCCGCCGAGGCGGCCCAGGCTCTGGGCAAGCAGAAAGACGCGCCAACCACTCAGCGCCTGCTGGCAGCGCTGGCCCACCCGGAAGCCAAGGTGCGCCGGGTGGTGGTCGAGGCTCTGGGCAAGAAAAAGGGTGACGAAGCCAGCAAAGCCGCACTGAAAAAGCTTGTCGATCAGGGCGACCCCTCGGCCGCTGTGGAGGCGGCCGCCCTGCTGGCTTATGCGCGCGTTGGTGGCGCTCCCGCCCAGGCGCTGGCTGCCCGTTACCTGGGCCGCGAGTCCCATGGTGAGGTATTGCGGACCGCCGCACTGGAAGCACTGGCTGAATCCGGTCAGGCCGACGCTGTGGACACGCTGCTGGCCTGGACGGCGCAGGGTAAGCCCCGGGGTGCCCGCCTGGCAGCAATGCGTTCCGCAAGTGTGCTGGCAGGCAAGGAAACAGTAACAGCCGAGGCTCGCAAGCGCATTCTCGACACGCTGGTGGCCCGGCTGGATGGCGAAAAACCACAAATCCGCCGCGCGGCAGCGTTGGCTCTGGATCAGTTGGGGGAGAAGGGGCGCCCAGCCCTGGCCCGTCTGGAGCTGGCCGTCAACGATGACACCGACAATCAGGTGAGGCGCACCGCCGAGCGGGCAGTCCGCAACCTGAACACCAAGTCTGATCCGGCCGCACTCCAGGCGGAAATCAAACGCCTGCGCACCGATCTGGACGATTTCAAGCGCAAGGTCTCCGAAGACCCCAATCCGGACGATTGATGGTTTGAGCCATCTGCGGGACTGCATCTGATGCAGCCCTGGGTTGGTTCAAACCCGGGACAGCAGACCGTCAGGCTGCTGTCCCGGGGCCTTGTTATTAGGCCATATCGCCGGGCAAGCGCTCCCATTCCCGGCGCACCTTGTTCAGGCCCAATGCGAAAAGCTCAAAGTCGTCAGCCAAACGGCGCAGCACACGGGCCTGGGCGGGTTCCGCCTCATCCTCGAGCCGGCTGGCAAGCAGGTAACTCCGTTTCCCTTCCACAGTGTAGTCCAGCAGCGCGTCACGCCTGCCAGGAGTACCCAACCGCCGCACCCCCTCGGGAAAAAGTCCGGTCCAGTACAGAGCCAGGTCACCGGCATGGCGGTAGACAGCCCCACGGGACATGCCATCGGGCAATTCGCTGGCCACGGTCAGAATCGCCTGCAGTTCATCCATCCCGGCAGGATAGTTCATCTTGCGGATGGCGTTCATGGAACAGAATCTGGAGAGCAGGTCTGACAGGTAATCCACCACCACGGGGTCACCCAGCCCGAACTCCTGCAAAAAAATATGTTCCGTCAGACCCGCGAAGAAACGGGCCAATTCGTCTGAAGAACTGCGCGATGGCATGGGTTCGCTCCTCCACTAGTGGATTCAAGGAGAGGAAACCAGAGCACTCAAAGCTATTGCCGATCCGGCGAAAACCGGAGAAACCGGCAGGCATTTCTTAGGCCAGACGGGTGACGGCTGTCAATCCCTTCCCAGCACGGTTACCGCATTGCCAGGCCCCGGCAGTCCGGGGCCCTGCAGGATTACTTGCCCCCAGCCCCGCCGGTGCTGCCAGGTGCGCCACCCGTCGATGCCGGGGCCGTCGCACTACGGATGCTGGCGGTGACCTCTTTCAGGTGGTCCTGGTACAGCGTGCTGGATGCCTTGCGTTCAGAATTGGCCTCGTCGACAGCGCTGTTGCGCGCAATCAACTTGCCTCCCGGAGTGAGAAAAAGCACTTCGGTCCAGGTGCCGGAAAGCGGCTTCTCGCTATCACCGGCAGAGAAACCAACAGGCCTCCTGGGATCATCGATCTTCTCGCTTTTCGTCAGGTCACCCTTGCGGCTGAAACGCTGATGGCTGAAGTAAGGCCCTTCCACATCCGCCAGAATCAGATCCCTACCCTGGCCAGGCCCCACTGGCAGGTTGACGGTGGGACGGTTACCGGCCCCGGTACTTTTACTGCCCTTCTGGTGCAGATAAGTGAGGCCGTGCACCGCCCGGCTCCAGGTGGGCACGCCCTGCACACCCACCAGCCCGCCGATATAGTCTCCCTTACGGATCTTTTGGCGTGGCATCACCACCCATTGACCCACATCGACTGGCTCGCTGCCACCCACAGTAGCTTTCTCCACCCACTGATGCACTTCAAGCACAGCTTGGCCGGCGTTGGTATCGGCGACCATGGGGGCGGCGACATAGTAAACCTGCTCGGCGGGTGACACTACTGGAGGCAGTTCACGCCAGGAGGCATCAGTGCCGGGGATCTCGATCGGCTTGGCGAAGCTTTCCAGGGCGACATCAGGCCGCTGGTAGTTGGGGTTCTGCAGCACCATGCGCATGCGGTACTTGTACACCTTGCCACTTTCGATGGTGTAATCGAGCACACGCACCAGACAGTCTTCCGGGGGAGGTAGATCAGCCGTGGCCGATGCACCCTGACCACCACCGGCCCCACCAGGAAATCCACCCATACCACCCGGCATACCGCCGCCGGCTTTGCCACCCATACCACCCGCCATCATGGCACCCATTCCGCCGCCAGCTTTGCCACCCATACCACCCGCCATCATGGCACCCATTCCACCACCACCTTCGCCCTGGCTACCGGAGGCCATACTCTGATTGGCGGCATCGTCCTCACTGCGATCCAGCAGGCTTTTGCGCCTTTTGCGCTGGTCCTGCAGCAACTTGTTGGTCTCGGCCTGGGCCAGACGCTGGGTGACCTTGCCCAGGTTTTTTTCCAGATCGGGGTACATTTTGTCAAAAACCGATTTAGGCCGCTTCCAAAAGACCGGTGAGAGTGTGGCACCCGAGAGCGTAGACTGAATCTGGATCATGTCGAGCAGGTTGTCATCTTCGGGCTCGAACTGGTTAAAGGCCAGGTTGCGGTACAGATCGTAGATCTTGCGGGCTTCCACAGCTTTGTATTCGCTCCAGGTTCCATCCACATTCCGTTCGCAGCGCTGCACCTCAACGCCACGGAAATACGGGGTTTCGGAAAGGCCCTCAGGCAAACGCAATTGCTCGGCAAATTCCTTGCCCTGGTCGCTGAGCGGAAAAGTGGCGACCAGCATGGCTACCCGGGCCGCCTTCACATCGATGGCTGGCTGATACTTGCCTGATTCAAAATCCAGCTCGCTCACCCAGTCGGCCTGGTAGATGGGACGGGTATCTTCATCCCATCGGGTGAGGGGCGACTCCTTCTTGCCGGGCTGGCCCTTGAACATGCCGAAAATACCAGCCCGCTGCCCGGGGCCAGGGGCTGCCGGGGCATTCGCTCCCGCAACGCCAGCACCGCCAGGCGAGGCACCGCCGAGAGCTGCCCCGCCCGGGAGCATCCCCTTGCCGCCAATGCCACCAGGGCCACCCATGGCACCGAGCCCGCCAATGCCGCCGGCACCGGGGCCCGCCATGGTCGGTCCCTTGTAATCTTTCAGCACCAGCACCTTCAGCTTGGCTTTGTCGGAGTTGTCGACCACCAGGCTCTTGATCGGCAGCAGCGCCACCGCGCCGTAGGCATCTTCTGAAACAGGCAGCACACGGGGCATGCGCCTTTTGGGTGGGGCAACGGCATCATCGGTGAAATAAGGATCGCCGAGGTAAGCGGTGCCGGGGATGCCCTTGAGATCGGCGTACTCAATCTTGGCGGTACGCAGAGGGGGATTGTCTGTCTCTGAGGGTTTGGCATTATTGAAGGAGCTGGTGATCCTCGCATGCTCCTTGTTCATCGCGGTTTTTTTCGCATCGGGCGAATCCGCCGACAGGAAACCCAGGATGGTCAGCAAAAGCAGCAGCACGGTCAGCCCGCCGGCAACCGCCAAGCCGATTTTTTCTCCATGCTCGATGAAGAATTGCTTGAAATCGATTTCCTTGATGTTCAACTTCATGGGAGTCAACCTCCGCCCGTCGTGTGCCAAACCTGGTCATTGGTCAGTCTGTCCGCCAGGCCACCACCACTCATGGTGCCTGGTTTTGCGAAACTTTGTCAGCTTATTTCGCCGGTTCGGCGGCTGCGACATCCGAAGCAGGTTTCGGGGGATAGCGCTCATACAGCGAGGCGATGGCATACACTGCCAAATCGACCATCTGGCTGGTCTGCACCGCGGGTGATGCCGCCCCACCCGAGCCACCTTCGCTGTTTCCACCAGGCCCGCCGCCAGGTAGAGTATTCCCGCCACCCGGGGCTCCCGGGAAACCACCGGGCCTTGCACCCATGCCACCGCCGGGACCACCCGGTTGGGCACCTCCTGGTCCGCCAGCCATGCCACTTCCCGGGCCACCAGCCATTTGGCCACCAGATCCCCCAGGCTGATGAGCCCAGTCGACCTGAGTGATTTGCATACGCATGCGGGAGTTCGCCACGGCAGTCAGTACCGTGGGCACTTCAGCCTGATCCACCACCACGCGAATGCCCAAAGGCAAATGACGGCACAGCTCGTTGGCAACGATGTAACGCGCCCGGTCCACCTGATTGTTGTTGGTCAGGTCGCCCTTGGCTGCACCACCTCCGCCCATGCCACCCATGCCTCCCATGCCTTCGGCGCCGGGGCTGGCCATGCCTCCCATGCCACCCATCATCATGCCAGCACCGCCGCCGCCACCACCTGCCGCAGCATCCGCAGACTCCTCAGGCTTCTCGGCAGGGAGGGTGCTGCGGGCCTTCAATTCAAACTCCATGGTGCGATGGGATTGGCCCATGCCACCCAAAGCCACCTTCTCGATACGCTGGATGGGGCTGTTGCCCGGATCGAACAACTGGACCATGGCAAACGGTTTGGTCAGATCGATAGTGCCAATATTGAACTGCGGAAAATCCTTGAATGACCTGGCCTGCTGGTACATGACCGGGTCACCCTCCAGCTTGATCTCCTGGTACAGAGGCTGGGAGTTTCCCGCACCGGGCTGGACGATGGCAAAGCGGGTGGACCACCCAGCGGTCTTGTCGTAAAGGGCCATGGGCCGGTGTTGGGCATGCACATTTTCCAGAGAACTTGCCTGATCAATGCGACCCAGGCCAGCGGGCACCAGCTTCACCTTCCAGTACGGGTTGGCCAGCACGATGGCGTTCTTCGGGTCGCCTGAGGAGGCTGGCACCGGCCGCATGGCGCCTATCTCGGCTAGCGCCTCGCGAAACAGCCGCACCACTTCACGACGAACCGACAGGTCCTCCTGCAGAATCCAGATCTCCTCGCGTGTGGGGTCGAGCTTGAAAGTTCCACGCTCCTCCAGCAAGGCCCGCAGTCCAGGGCCCTTGGCCCCCGGTGCCGCTCCGGCCCCGCTGGCGCCTTTGCCCATGCCGCCCATGCCAGGCATGGCCCCCATGGCACCCATGCCGCCTTTGCCCTTCGGCCCCCCATCGCCACCATCACTACCACCCTGGCCGCCGCTACCCGCACCAAAATCAATGGGGGTGGGGCCTTGCAACACTCGCCAAGCGTCGGGCTTTTTGTCAAAATCCTTGTAGATAGGGAACTTCAACTCGGTTTCAAAGACCGGAAACTGGCTGGAATAGTACTTGTTCTTGTAGTCGGTCCGCTGCGCTCCAGCGATATCGTCGGTAGGATAAACCAGCTGCTTCATGCCCGGTGGGCTGTAGTAGATCGTCTTCAGCGAATCCCCCCCCTGGGGTTCCCAGGCCTTGGCCCAGGTCCGATTCTTCTCACCTTCGTATTCCGTCTTGCGGGCCTCCCAGGCCGGCAGAAAATCCTTGTTCTTGAAGCCGCTGGTCAAACCTTTGGAGGTTTTGAAAGTGTCTTCGTAGTCTTTGCGATCTTTGGCGCCCGGGTCCATGAAGGGCAGCATCAACATCAGCACCAGCTCAAACAATGCAGCCACGCCGAGCAGAATCCAGAACAGGTGTTTCTTGACCATCTGGGCGTCGAATTTGGCAGCCATGATTTTTTTCTCCTTCTGTTGTGGATGGTTTAGGGGCGCGGGTTGGCGGGAGGAGGGTTACCTGGACCGGGATTGGCTGGATTGGCCGGGATGGTGCCTGAAGCTGGGCCGCCAGCCGGTTTCGTCACGGCAGGAGGCTGAACCCCCGGAACAGCAGGAACGGCTGGGGTTCCCACTGGGGGTGGCGCCCCCTCGGTAGCCTCAGAGGGAGTGGCGGCTGGCACGGGAGCACTATCGAGTGGCTTTTCTACAACCGGCACCGGCGGTTGCGCTTCTTTGGGAAGACCTGGCTGCCGACGCTGCAGCGGCAGTTTGCGTTCCGGCCTGATCGCGGCGGGGTCGGCTTTAAGCGAATACAGCTTGGCGGATTCACCGGCGGCACCCGCTTCAGGCGCGGCTGCATCCGCGGAACCATCAAGCACATGGCGCAGGCTATCGGAAGGAACCGGCTCTTTCCAAATGAAGAAGACGACAAATTCGGTGCGGCGATCGTTGGAGGGACGGCCCGCTCCAGCGGTGGCGGCACCCATCCCGCCAGGCATCATCCCCGCGCCGGACATCATGCCTGGCCCTGCCTTGGCACCACCACCCATGCCACCCTTGCCGGCCCCACCCGGGCCTCCGCCCATACCCGGCATACCTTCTGACGCTCCACCGGCAGCCGAACCGCCACCCGTGCCACCAATAGACACCCAGGAATCACGCTTGCTGCCTCCACTGGCACCGGCTCCTCCACCGCCATCGCCGCCCCCGGGCGAAGGGCCAGCCATCATGGCACCCATCATGCCGCCTTTGCCGGGCATGCCACCGGGGGCACCCATACCGCCTTCACCGCCACCACCACCGCCACCGCCCATCAGGCCTGGCAGGAGGCTGGCGGAAACCAGCGAAAGATTCTGCCGGTCGGAAGTGTTGGAGATGGCATAAGAATAGAGCATCACATGGCTGACCCGATTGACCACCGGACCAGCCGCTGGCACGGGGCCGGCCTCCGCCGCGGCGGAATCGCCGGCTGGAGCCGCTGACGCCGGGGAATCCGTAACCGCCACAGGGGGCTGGCCCGCTACCCGGGCCACCACAGTCGGTCGCACGCCGTGGGCCGAGAGGTTTTCCAGCAGGGTCTTGTTCAAAAAGTTCTGGGCATCCCAGTGGAAGGTGTACCCACGCAACTCCACCACCCAGCCGGCACCATCCGGGGCGGTCTTCAGGTGGCTGGCAGGTTTGACGCGCTCATTGATACCCGCCTTGAAATTGGGCTCGCCTTTGGCCGCATTCCAGAAGGCGTCGAGCTTGTCGGTGTAGCGGCAGTTCACCGCCTCGATGTTCACCTGGGGCAGATCGGCAATGCCGGCGGGCAGATTGCTACCCTCGGCTGACTCCCGAACCATACCCTGCTGGTTCGCATACAGGTCATAGGCGCGACCACCCGTTGTGCGGCGGAAAAAGTCTTGTTTGGCAGCCTTGGCCCGGGTGTACTGGTCATGAACGGTGGACAGGTTCTGGTCGGGCAAAGGGTTGGCTGTTAGGGGCAACTGCGTGAGCTGGTTTGGCAGTGCCTTGAAAAGGGTCGCCCATTCCGCGGCAAGAAAATCGCGCTCCTTCCGCATCAAGGATTTCGATGGCTCAGGGGCGGTATCGATCTCCTTCTGCCAATCTGTCCACGGCACTTTCCAGCCCTCGTAGTAGGGCTTGGCTTCCGCGGTGTAAAGGTTGCTGCCATCGGGCTTGGGCAAGGCATCGTTGAGGAATGTGAAAAGTTCCAGCCAGTTCAGGCGCTCCTGCTGGCCGGCTACGCTACTCTCGACCTTGCGCTTTTCATCATCGGTGACCTTCACAGCCCCGTCGTACGCGGTCTTGCCGGCATCGACAGTCTTTTTGGCATTGGTGGCCAGGACCACCTCTTTTTTCACATTCGTATCGATGAAGGGTTTGGCTTCCACATAGTTTTTGTAAGCGAACCCACCCAGACCCAGCAGCAGCAGCGCCGCTGCCGCCACGGCAATCGGCTTCTTGGCCTTGATCATGCGCTCGAAGCGAATTTCGGGGGGCAGCAGGTTCACCTTCAGGGTGCCCTTGCCCAGACCCTGAAGCCCCAACCCATAGGCCACGGCGAAACTCAGCAGGTTGTCTTTGAAGGTGGTCTGCGAGTCGATTTCGGAACTGTCGAGCCGGCCAAAGCTTTCTGGCAGGGCGACAGGCATCTGCAGCTTGTCCATCAGGTATTTTTGCAGGCCAGGCAGCTTGAAGGCATTCCCCAGGCCCACCAGCTGCGTGATCTCGGCGGAACGGTTGGTGTTGCTGAAGTAGGTGAAGGCGCGCTGCAATTCGTTGACAAAATCGGTGTAGACCGGCCTGAGCGCCACCAGGATTGTTTTCAGATCGGGACCATCCTTGCCCACACCCTTGGCGGCGTTCCGCTTGATGTGCTCGGCCTTCGCAAAGGTGAGTTTCAGCTCTTTGGTGAGCGCGCGGGTGAAATGGTTACCACCAATATTGACCGGCCGCTGCATGATGGTTTTGCCACCGTTGGTCACCACCAGGGTGGATTCATCTGCACCCACATCCAGGGCGGCGATGCATTTGGGGCTCGAACTGGAACCGTCGTCATCCTCCAGCTTGCCCGAGGGCGGGTCTTTTTTCAGCTGATCGTAGATGAGGTAGTTGGCCAATGCCAGGGGCGACATCTGGATGGTGTGGATCTCGAGGTTGGCATCCTTGTAGCTCTGCAATTCGCGCTGAATCGCATCGCGCTTCATGGCAAACAGGCCAATCTCCGTATCAATGGCCATCCCTTCGATGATCATGCCCGAGCCGAGCTTCTGAAAATCCCAGACAACCTCCTCCAGGCTGAACGGAATCTGCTGGCGGGCCTCGAAGGCGACAATGTCCTTGATCCGCTTTTCTTCCACGGGCGGCAGCTTGACAAAGCGGACCAATCCGCTTTTCCCCGGGACCGAGATGGCCAGATGGTCCCCACGCCAGGTGTTGCGCTTGAGGAAAGTCTCCAGCGCCTCGCGGATGAGCGCATCCTTGTCCGCATCAGGCTGGCTCAGGATCTTGGCATGCTCGATGTAATCGAAGTGGGTAGCCACCACCTGGCCGCCCCGCTCTTCCAGACGCAGTGCCTTGAGGCCGCACTGGCCCAGATCCAGTCCCCACACGCCACGGTTGGCGCTAGCCGATTTTTCGGCTTTTTTCGGGGCTTTTGCCTTCTTGGCAGCCTTTTTTTTGCCGTCTGGCGATGCGCCGGCAGCCTGGGTGTCTTCTGCCTGATCGGCTTCATTCTTGGCCATGGCGGCACTCCCGGAGCTTGGTGGGCCCAGCTACCCTCGCGGGTCGGGCCCCTGATCTTTGCCATCGGCGTGGTCGGTTTGCCTCAACCTGGCCCTGGTTCACACCAGATCAGGCACCACCACCATCCCACGCCCAACTGCCTTCACAGACCCGTTCCCCAACCCAACCTGATTCATCCGTCGCAAACGCATTCCCAACCATACCAAAGTGTCCGACGATCCACCGTGGAAACCATTCGCAACTTCGGGAACCTATCACCCTTGACGGAGAGGGTCAACGGACCAAACCAACTCCCTGACTCCGCAAGACCCTCACCAACCCGGCTTTTGAAAGCTGAAACGGTTATGACGACCTGACCGCCACCAAAACCGCTGCAAGCCTGCGCCGTCCATGAAAAACACAATCCGGTGGCGGCGCGTTGGCGCCTGCCACCGGATTCTCAGAGTTTCTCGTTTGCACTGGCCGCCGGGCATGGACCATTCGGCCAGCCCCGGCCTTAGCTGAGCTGATTCCCGGGCACCGGTTTGCTGGTAATCTTCCGCACACGGACCGGGCGGGGCCCATTCCCCAGCGAGCAGATCAACTCGCGGCGAGCAGCCAGCTCGTCGGTATCGTTTCCGCAGCGCAGCACCCCCTTGCACCGTTTCCCATCCTGGCTGGCTCCTTCCCACATCAACACGAAACCGTCCATAGGCTGCGCCTCCAATCCGCCGGGTATTACAAGCAGGATTCCCAGGGTTTGACACCCGGAAATCCCCATCACTCCTCAATGCAGGGCCGCTTGTACACCGACTCCGCTCGTTCCCGCCAGCGCACCTTGAACGGCCTTGCCGATTAACTCGATTGGGAAATATAGGCCATCTGGGATGCATGAGTCGCCGCCATTTCCCTGATTTGACCTGGCCAGCCTACCAGGAATGGCCACCAAACCTGAAAAGGCACGCTGAATAACCCGGTTAGTCAATCTGGCTGGGATTTGAGCCTCTGGTCTGATAGCGTGCCAATTGGATCGTCTGATGGCTTGGCTTGCGGATCCGGCCCTTGTGGCGACACTTTCCCCCCACTCCAGGGCCCGGGTATGAGCTTTTTTGGTGGCAGATTGGGTTTTCAACGCTTCCGGATGAAGGGCCCCGCTCCGCGGATCTTTTCCGGGGAGCATTTGGCGAAACTCCAGGAAAACGGCATGGGCCGCCAACGGATCGCCTCCGCCGACGGGGTCGATACCGGCTGGATCGCCGGTGAACACATCCTGGACAAAAGCTTCAAGCTGGAGAAAAACATCCTGGTCGATGCCATGCAATGGGCCATGCGCATCGACACCCTCAAGCTGCCCCCGGAGTTGCTGCGCGCCTACACCTCCGAAGAACTCATCGGCCTGGCAGCCGCCAACCCCTCAGGGCAGCCCAGCGGCCGCCAGCGCAAAGAGGCCCGTGACCGGGCCAAAGATCGCCTGGAGCAGGAAGCCAAAGACGGCCGCTTTCTCAAGCGCCGGGCCTATGCCAT
Source organism: Planctomycetota bacterium (assembly GCA_003669555.1). Taxonomy (GTDB): domain Bacteria; phylum Planctomycetota; class Planctomycetia; order Gemmatales; family Gemmataceae; genus UBA6894. The sequence goes on along the minus strand of QWOS01000066.1, from coordinate 11,367 downwards.
CTTGTGGGACGGGCTCTCGGGCGAGTTGCTAATTTCGGGTGCCACCCCGGCATGCATGGAAAAGCTGCATACTCTCATGCAGCAAACCTTTGAGGTGGAGCTGGAAGCCCTTACCGCTGGCAGGCAGGCCTACCTGCTGAGCGAGACAAGGGGCCGCACCCGGGCCATCGATGACGCCCAGCCAACGGTTTTCCTTCCCGGTAAAACACCCGCGCGCATGCAGTGGAACCCTGACGAGTCCAGCCGCGACTTTCTGGGCAACGAATTCTTTACCTGGATGTGGCATACGCTCGACCAGGAGACCGACACCTTGCCCCTCTCCGATGGTTCCGAAGCTGCCATCATTCTGGTAAAAACCCTCTCCCTGGAGTGCCCCCGGGGAGAAACTGGCAAAGAGACCATCACCGCTGATGCCCCCACCCGGCTACCTGAGGCGCGGCGGGCCCTGGCCTCTGGCAAACTGCCACGCAAGCTGGGCCTGGTGCTATCGCGCCATGACCAGCCGTACGAATTCAGCTGGGCGGCAGAAAATCTGGCGGTCTCGGGCCTGAAGATGCCTGAAACCGAAGCCACCGAGGAACGGACCCGCCAGGAGGAGCGCCTGACCCAGACACGGGACTTCCTCGAAACCATCGACCTGGTCTTCGACGCTTTCCTGGAGCGGCGAACCGCCTCGGGCTGGCCGGACGAGACGGCCCGCATCCAGAAATGGATGAAGCAGGGCTGACCTGCCGCGTATTCAATCCAGGACAACAACTCCAAGGCAACAAGCTATGCCCGTGCCCCCTTCCAGCGGCGACCCCTCGGGCAACCGGGTGGTGGTTTTTCCATTCGACTCGTTCGGTTCGCCTGGCACCAGCGACGGCGCCCGCCTGCTGGGGGATTCCATCCGCGAAATGCTGGCCGATTTCCGGCGGGAAACCGTTCCCACCCGCTCATTGGCCTGGTGCCCCACCACCCGGGTCACCGAGGTGGGGTTCGATGCCCCGGGCGAGTTGTCCCGCTGGCGGACCCGCGGCCGCAAACTGGCCGAGCGGGCCTTCGAACGCGGCGAACACCTGGTCTGGCTTTCGGGCAATCACCTGGGCTCGCTGCCGGTGCTGGAGGCGGTCGCCGCCGACCCCCGGGCTGGCGTGGTGCACCTCGATGCCCACATCGATATCCACCGCTTCCATGACTCGGTCAGCGACCTCTCGCACGGCAATTTTCTGCGCCACATCAACTGGGATGGCCCACCCCGCCTGATCCATCTGGGCAACCGCGACTTGCTGCAGCCCGAGATCGATAAAAACCGCTTTCTCACCGCGGAAATCAGCGCCGAGGCCTGGTGCGGTGACGAGGCCGCCACCCTGCGCCAGGTGGCGACAATAACCCGTGGATGGGATCGCGTGCTTATCGACCTGGATGTCGATCTGTTCGACCCCGGCTGGATGCCCGGCATGGCCCGGCCGGTTCCCTTTGGTGTCACCGGCTGGCAAGTCTGGCGATTGCTCCGCTCACTACCCCCCGAAAAAGTGGTTGGCATCGCCCTGAGCGAATATTCCCCGGCCCAGGACCGTGATGACCGTGGGCTGGAATCCCTCGCCTGGCTGCTGGAACGCTGGCTGCTTCACCGGGGCGAGAGCGCCGAATGACCGGGCCTGGGGGCCGGCGCCTCAAGCCGGCCCTGGGAAGAACAGTCGGGATGCCATCGGCACAACCGCGCCGATTTTCGGCCGAAAATCCATTTGATCCAGTATGTGCTTCTGGATATCGATGCCAGGTGCCACCTCCACCAGTTCGATCCCGTCATCGACCAGGCGGAATACCGCCCGCTCGGTGACATAGAGCACCTGCTGGCCTTCGGCACGGGCACGGGTGGCACTGAAACCCCGCTGCCCGACGGTGGCAACAAATTTGGGCACCCGGCCTTCCTGGAGAATGTGCAGGCAGCCCTTTTCGATAGCCACCTTGAGCCCGTCCGTGGTGAATGTGCCGCAAAAAACCAGCCTGCGGGCATTCTGGCTGATGTTCACAAACCCGCCCACTCCGGCGATACGCCCGGCGAAGGCCGAGACATTCACATGGCCACAACGGTCTATTTGCGCCGCCCCCAGCGCCGCGAAATCGAGCCCCTTGCCATCATAGAAATCGAACTGCGCCGGCTGATCGACAATCGCATGGGGGTGCAGCGAGGCACCAAAAGAGAGACCGCCCGCCGGCATGCCGCCGATGGGGCCTGATTCCACGGTCAGGGTGAGCTGATCCAGCATGCCGCGCCGGGCGGCGACGACCGCGATCCCCTCCGGCATGCCGATCCCCAGATTGACAATATCGCCCGGGCGCAATTCATCCGCCGCGCGCGCGGCGATAACGCCCCGCGCATCAAGGGGAAGGGAAGGGACGGACTGGTCTACCCCAAATGAAGGGCTGACATATCCTGCATTAAATGGATTCCCAAAAGTCTGTTCATGCTCATGAGGCTCAGCGACCACGATGCGATCAACCAGGATCCCCGGCACCCTGACAGCATGCGGGCAGGCGGGCTGGTCGAACAGGCGGGCCACCTGGGCAATCACCATGCCCCCTGAGTTGTGCGCGGCCTGGGCGATTGCCAGCACCTCACCAATGATCACCTCGTCATCCATCACCAGATTGCCTAATGGATCGGCGGCGGTCGCGCGTATCAGCCCGGCATGAATGGGGAAAGCCTTGTACCAAAGCCAGGTTTTTCCGCCCAGGGTGACGCGTTCGACAAGGTTCCCAGTGCTGACCGCATTCAGCCGGCCCCCACCATGCAGCGGATCAATGAAGGTATCGAGGCCGACATGAGTGATGCAACCGGGTCGGCCGGCAGCGATGTCGCGGTACAATTGGCAAATAACCCCCTGAGGGAAGTTGTAGGCTTCGATATCCCCGGCCAGGGCCAGCTTTCCCAAACGCGGTGCCAGGCCCCAATGGCCACCAATCACCCGCCGCAAAAGCCCTTGGTGCCCCAGGTGGTTCAGCCCTCGGGATTGTCCATCACCCTGCCCGGCGGCATAGACCAGGGTCAGGTCGCGCGGTTCCCCGGTGGCAAGGAACCGCCGTTCCAGCGCTGAGGTCAGCGCCTCGGGATGCGCGGCGCCGATAAAGCCGCCACAGGCCACAGTCTGCCCAGCGCCGATCAGCGCGGCAGCCTCGTCAGCATCGCACAACCTGGTGTCACGCCTGCAGGTCATGCGGCCCACCCCCCGTTGACAGGCAGGGTATGGCCTGTGATGTAAGCAGCCAGCGGACTGCACAAAAAGAGGATGACATGGGCAATATCATCGGGCGCACCAAACCGGCCCAACGGGATTTGGGCCAGCATTCCCTCGCGCACGGTGTCTGGTATGCTTTTCCCCATTTCAGTAAGCACCACCCCCGGGGCAACCGCATTGACGGTGATACGCCGGCGGGCCAGCTCCCGGCTAAGCACCCGTGTCATCGCCGATACCCCCGCCTTGGCCGCCGCGTAGTTCGCCTGGCCAAAAAAGCCGATTGTCGCCGCGATGGATGCCATGCTGACAATCCGGCCGTCGTCCCGCAACTGCCGGGCTGCCTCGCGACAAACATGGAACACGCCGGTCAGATTGGTTTCAATCACGGCATGCCAATCCTCGTCGGTCATGTTGCGGATGGTACGGTCGCGCAAAATGGCTGCGTTGTTCACCACGATATCGATACCTCCCCAGGCCGCCCGCCCAGCGGCGAACAACCGCTCCACCGCTGCCGTGTCACGCACATCAGCACCCAGACACAGGGCGCGATCACCCAGCTCATCCGCCAGGCAACTGGCCAGGGCCTGATTACGCCCTTCCGGATCTGGAAAGAAATTGATGATCACGCTGGCACCGGCAGCATGCAGGGTGCGGGCCGTGGCCGCGCCCAGGCCTTGGCTTGCCCCGGTAATGAGAGCGACCTTGCCGGCCAAATCGATAGCGATCATGTGCAAGCCTCCAAAGCAGCGGCGATACCCATGCCGCCGCCAACACACAGGGCGGCGAGAGCGCAGGCCGATTCACCCCGCGCGATACGGTGCGCCAGATGCACCACCAGTCGGGCCCCGCTCGCGCCAATCGGATGGCCCAGCGCGATTGCCCCACCTTCGGGATTGACCCGGTCCGGGTGAAGACCCAGCGCATCGACACACGCCAGGGCCTGCGCCGCGAAAGCCTCGTTCAGTTCCACCGTGTCGAACTGATCCAGCGAGTACCCGCCGCGCTGGCATAAGGCACGGGTGGCGGCGACTGGACCCGTCCCAAAAAGAATTGGTTCGCAGCCCGCACTGGCACAACAGGCGAAAATGGCCATGGGACGCCAGCCTCTGGCCCGGGCTGTCTCTTCGGAGCAAAGCACCAGCATGGCGGCTCCATCGTTGATACCCGAGGCATTGCCAGCGGTGATGGTGCCATCCGGGGCAAAGGCTGGCTTCAGCCTCGCCAACCCGTCAAGGGTAGTGTCGGGGCGGGGGTGTTCGTCTGTGGTCACGGCGTCAATCGCCACAATTTCATGACTGAGGGTGCCACGCGCCGCAAGAGCCCGCTCCTGACTGCGCAAGGCGAACGCATCCTGCCGCTGACGGCTGATGCCCACTTGGCCTGCCAGGGATTCAAGGCAGTCACCCATGTGCCGGCCGGAAAAGCTGTCCACCAGGCCATCGCGCAGGATCGAATCGACCAGGCTGCCATGTCCCAGCTTGTAACCGGAGCGGGCCCGTTCCAGCAGGTAGGGCGCGTTCGACATCGATTCGACCCCGCCACACAATGCCACGGTGGTATCCCCGGCGAGAATGGCCTGCGCCCCCAGGGCAACTGCCTGGAGGCCGGAAGCGCACATCATGTTGACGGTGAAGGCGGGGCATCTGAGCGGGATTTTTGCGCCGATGGCAATTTGCCGGGCAATATTCTGGCCCAGCCCCGCACCCAGGACATTCCCGACAATGACCTGGTCGATGGCTTCGGTGCTGATACCGGCACGGGCCAGGGCGGCTTCGGCGGCAATGGCCCCCAGCCGGGCCGCCGGAACCGAAGCCAGCCCACCCAAAAAGCGTCCCTGGGGTGTTCTGGCAGCGGCAACAATGCAGACACGGGTCACAGGCAGGTTTCCTGATGGTATTGCAGGCAGCATAGCAGCAATGAAAGGCCAGACCAATTGGTTGCCCCCCGTCATCAGAAGGGTGCGAGGCAAAGCCAGGACATTCCCCGTCTGGCTGTGGTGCCAGGGGGTCCAACTGTTGGCGGGCTGGGGGGCCGGGCAAAGCCCAACATCCAGCCCGCTGGTGAACCGGATTGGTTGTCTGGGCGTTTCTGGGGTAAGATCAGGTGCGGTGGCATGCGATTATCTCACCGGCCCTGACCTTTTTCCCTGGGGGCTTTTCTCCCTCCGCCACAGGGTCGACTGGAATCCTGCCTTGGGTACACCATGATTGCCAAGTCTACATTCCTGTTTGCGCTGGTTCTCTGGACCCTGCATGCCAGTGCCCAGGCGCAGGCCATCGATCCTGTTTTCAAGGATCAGGTGAAGCCGTTTCTCCAGCAGTACTGCCAGCGCTGCCACCATGTGGACAAGCCGGTTTCTGGCGTTCGGGTGGATCATCTGGAGCCCGGCTTTGCAGACGGCCAGTTGAAATCATGGCAGGGGATTTTGCACCAGATAGCCACAGGTGCCATGCCGCCCGAGGGTGCCAGGCAACCCACAGCCGAGGAGCGCAAGCGGGTGGCCGCCTGGCTGAACCAGGGAGTGGCGCAGGCCAGATTGCGCCCCACACCCCGAAACGGCAGCGCCAGGCGGCTGACCACGGCGCAGTACCGCAACACACTGCGCGAACTGCTGCTGATCGAAGACAACCTGGCGGATACCCTCCCGCCCGACGCTGTTTCCAGGGATGGCTTTGTCAACAATCAGGAAACGCTAAACCTTTCGCCTCTGTTGCTGGAAGCCTACTACGATATCGCCGAACAGGCGCTGGAACGGTGCATCGTCGATCCGCAAGCGAAGCCCACCATTCAGAACTTCCGGATGGACCTGGGTACCGCGATCAATCCGGTTCCGATTGCGGATAACCTGATTCTCGGAGCGGATAGCCTGCTCTTGAAAAATGCTGATTTCACAGTGACCGAACTGAAGGCAAAAAAACCGTTCGCATTCAACCCGTTCATCCTGCGTACCCGGTACCGTTTCATCGAGGGATATCAGGGTAATGATACGGTGCGCGGCTGGCGGGATTACGACAGTATCAATCATGCGGTTTTTGCCTGCATGCGCGGCACCAATGGGTACCCCAAGGGGCAGGCTTTCGGGACGGTTCCGGAGGGATTATTGCTGCGACCGGCAATTCCCAGCATCGAGCTATTTGGCGTGGAAAGCACCTATGGACCCCGGGCAAATTTCAAAATTGCCTTGCGCGAATTGCCTGACTTTGGCCGGTTTCGGGTGACAGTGACCGCAGCGAAGTACGATGATGGGCTCTTGCTCGATTCCGGTGCGCGACCGGCGCAGGCTGCTGGCAGCATCACCCGCGCTGGCCCCGGTCAGCAGCAGATGGTGGAGATTCCCAAGGCGGGGGTTTATCAGGTGGACCTGCACGCGCGCGGGGATTTCCAACCACCAAAACCCGATGCTTCCCGCCTGAACCAGGGGCTGATCGGCCACTGGGCCCTGGATGGGGATGTGGTTGGAAAACCCGACGTCATGAAGCTGACAGGCAAGCTGATGGGTGATGCCCGGTTTGTTGACTCGCCATTCGGCAAGGCCCTGTCCCTGGATGGTTATGACGACGCGGTGATGGTGCCCCACCGTGAATCGATGCATGTGGGTGATGGGGACTTCAGTGTTTCGGCATGGATCCATCCCCGGGAATTACGCCAGGCGGGCATTGTCTGTCTGGGGAAATATGGCTGGACGCATGGCTGGTATTTCGACATGCCCAATGGTGATGGTGTGCTACGCATCGAAACGGCGGGTCCGAAAAACCAGTCAAACGGCACGGTGGCCTCAGCACCTGGCACCTTGCGGGTGAATCAATGGCAGCATGTGACGGCGGTGGTGAGTCGCACGGCTGGAACCCGACTTTTTGTGAACGGGTACCGGGTGGCCCAGGGAAAAATCGGGCCGGCCAATCTCGACAATCCCAAGGTAGACCTGCAAATAGGCCGGATTCAGGACGCCCATCAGTTCAAGGGTGAAATCTTTGGTGTGCGTATTCATAGGCGCGCGCTGGACGAGAGTGAGATACAGGCCCTGGTGGAGCCTGGCAGAAGATTCGCCAGTCCGCCCGCGGAAAAAGCCAGCGAGGTGAACCTTGCCCTGGGAAACCGTCAATTCAGTGGCACATTGGTGCAGCCGGCTTTTCTGGTGGTTCGCCTGGCTGCGGGGCCATTGCAGGTGAAGACCACCCGGGCCGGCAGTACTCCTCTTGAAAAAATCACCTTCACTCCTTTGGCCGAAGATGAGGAGATGGCAAGGCGGTTTGTTTCTTTTGAAAAGAGAAACCCGAAGCTGGGGGTGCATCTGGGCCTTCGGCGCGACTGTGGCAGCACCCTGTCACCGGTTGGAGTGCCGCAAACGGTTGGAAGTGGTGGGCTTACCCGCTTTGTTTTTGAGGGGGCCATCCGCAATCATCCGAGTCCGGAGGTGGAGCGTGACAATGTCAATTACCTGGCCGGGGTGCGTGAGATAGGGGTGCGCAGCGAATTCACCGATGGTCGGGATATGCCAAGATTGTTGATCAGGGCGGTAGAGTTTGAGGGGCCTTTTTACGATACCTGGCCACCTCCGACACACCGGAATCTCTTTGGTGACACCGAAACTGACACGACAGACAAGCGAGCCCGCGCCCTGATCCACCAGTTTGCCAGCCGGGCCTTTCGCAGGCCGGTGACAGCGGCGGAAGAAGCCACGCTTTTCGCGGTGCACGACAAGGCCCGCGCCGGCGGTACCGGGTTTCATGCGGCAGTGAGGGATGCGTTGCAGGTGGTACTGACCTCGCCCCAGTATGTGTTCCTGATCGAGAATAGCTCCAGTCCCCAGGGAGAACCGCTGGATGGTTACGAGCTAGCCTCAAAGCTGGCCTATTTTTTATGGAACAGCCCGCCGGATGCCGCCCTGTTGCGGCTGGCTGCTGACGGAAAGCTTGCCGGCCAGCTCGACGCCGAGGTGGGCCGCATGATGGCCGATCCACGGTTTGAGCGGTTTGTCAGTGAATTTGTGGAGCAGTGGCTGGCACTGGACAAGTTCACCGTGCTGGAACCGGACCGCAACCGTTTTCCCAGACTCACACCCCATGCCCGGGCTCAGTTGTTCCAGGAACCAGCGGCCTTTGTGCGTCATCTGGCACGGAACAACCTGCCAACGCGCAATCTGGTCGACTCTGATTTTATTCTCGCCAACGAGGTGGTGGCGGCCTATTACGGTATGGCCGACAAAACGGAAAGCGGCTTTGGCTTCGTGCCGATCCGTCATGGCCGGCCGGGCATGGGCGGGCTGCTGACCCAACCGGCGATTCTGGCCGGGTTATCGGATGGTCGGGAATCCAACCCGGTGAAGCGTGGGGCCTGGGTGGCTCGCAAGATTATTGCCGAGCCACCGGATGATCCACCGCCGAATGTGCCCACCCTGAAAGAAGAGACCAAGGGGCTATCGTTACGCGAAAGGCTGTCCAGACACCGCAATCAGCCTGGCTGCGCAGGATGCCACTCAAAGGTGGATCCGTGGGGGGTGCCCCTGGAGGAGTTTGATGCCGGCGGACTATTGAAAATGGTTCGTGTGGATTCGCGCTCCACTTTGCCGGATGGTCGGGATGTGGCCGATTTCAACGCCTTGCGGAAATACCTGGCAGAGGACCGGATTGACCAGGTGGCCTTCAGCCTCCTGAAAAACCTGACGATTTACGCCACCGGACGAAGCCTGGGTTTCAGCGAGCAGGAGTCTCTGCGTCGGCAAGGGGCACCCCTGAAGGCTACGGGCTACCGGGTTGGGGACATGATCCGGTTGGTGGTGAATAGCCCGCATTTTCTTGAGAAGTAAGCTGGCCAATCCCTCACCGGATTGGCTGGACTGGATATACGGAGTGGACCATGAGTAGCACTTTCAGGCTTGACCGTCGCGCTTTCCTGCATGGCCTGGGGGGAGTAACGCTGGCATTGCCCGCGCTCAACGCCATGGGGGAGTCGGTCAGCGAGAAGATTCCCCGGCGCTTCTGCGCCCTGTACACCGCAAACGGCATGTCCCTGCCAAGGCCCGAGCATGGCATCAATGAATGGAGCTGGTTCCCCACCGCCAGGCATGATGGGCAATTTGTCTTCGGCAAATCAACCGAACCGCTGGCTCCCTTTCGCAAACAACTGAGTTTCATGGGGGGGCTGTATCACCCGAGTGGCCCCAAGGCGGATCCCCATGTGTGTTCGGACATGTGGTTGACCGGGGCCCCGCTGCACAATCCGAAACCCGGCACTTACAACTCGGTGGGGCTGGATCAGGTGATCGCCTTGCACACCAAGCAATATTGCCGCCAGCCATCGGTGGTATTGTCGATTGATGCCGGGACTGGTTTTTTATCGCGCACGGGGACAATTTCCTACAATCTTGAAGGCCGCCCCATCCCGGCGGAAAATAATCCCCGGCGGGTTTTCAATCGTTTGTTCCGTGGCGACAAGGCCTCCCTCCAGGGCGAGCATGAGAGGTTGCGGCGGCGGATCAAGCTGGTGGACGCTGTCACTGCCAGCGCCAAAACCCTGAATCAGCAACTGGGCAAGTCGGACCGCGAGCGGATGGATCAGTACCTCACCTCGCTGGGCGAGCTGGAGTCACGGCTGATCGCCTCGGAGCAATGGATCGATATTCCATTAAAAAAACAGGATTTCACCCACTTGAATCTGGATGCGGCTTCGGAAAAGGAGCCGGCGGAATATTACCGCACCATGTTCAACCTGATTGCGCTCGCCTTTGATGCCGATATCACCCGTTCGGTGGTTTTCATGCTGAACCGGGAAGATGGCATGGGCATCAGCGACACCTTCCCGCTCAAACTGGGTTTGTCCGGCACCCACCACTCTCTTTCCCATGCGGGTGATAAAGCTGGCCAGTTGCATTTTGCCAGATATGACCTCTTTCTGAGCCAACAGCTCGCCCATTTTTTTGAGCGTCTGAATGCCTGCCAGGATCGCAACGGGACGGTGCTTGACAATACGATTGTCCTGTTCGGCAGTGGTGCCAGCACCACGCACAATCCCGCCAACCTGCCGACGCTGGTGGCTGGTGGCGGCAACATGGGCCTCCGCCATGGGACATACTGGCGTGACGGCGAAACACGCATGTCCAACCTCTATCTGAGTATTTTGCGGTCGATGGGAATCCACCAGGAAGCGTTCGCGGATAGCACGGCGACCTTGCGCGATTCCATATTCAGCAAGGCATAGGACGCCCGCTCTCATAACGGTGGACCCCAACCCATTGGACAGTTTTTTTACCGTTTCTTAGCTTCGGAAGTTCCCTTGGGTCTGTCCCTGTGACTTCGTTAACCTCCGGCCGGCCCCGGACATCCCAAGCCGTTTTCGCCAGGGATAAAATGAGGCACCCGATACCCAGCACCGCCGACAATACGCCTCGATGCTCAACCCGCTCCCAGAGTGCCCCGCAACAATCCGCCCCCAATATCCCGACCGCCCACCATCCCGTGAAATCATGTTCCACCCCCCAGGCTTTTTTTAAACCAGAGGTTATTCAATGAACCCGGCTAGAACGCAGTTCGTTTAACGGACACGATGGCCGGGTGCTCAATCTGGTGGAAGCGTTCCTGAAGGCCGGAATCCTGAATGGTCTCAAAGAAACGGAACCGGAGATGGGAGCCCCGCGGGGCGCGGTGCTAAGTCCCCTGCTGAGCAACATCTACCTCAACCCGCTGGACCACCTGATGGTGTCCAGGGGATTCGAGATGGTGCGCTATGCCGATGACTTCGTGATCCTATGCAGAAGTTGCAAAAAGGCGGAGCAGGCGCTGGCCATCGTGCGCCAGTGGTGCGAGGCCGAAGGCCTGACGGTGCATCCGACCAAGACCAGGGTGGTCCATGTCCGGAAAGAAGGTTTCGACTTCCTGGGCTATCAATTCCAGGCAACCCAACGGGGTCGGTTGACCCGTTGGCCCCGGGAGAAGAGGCTGATGAAGCTGCGGGACACGATCCGGGCGAAGACCAATTTGCGCCCCTACAGGGCTGGGGTTTTGTGGGGTCCCCCAACCCAGGGTGGCGCTTCGCTCTACCCTGGGCTATCCCATTCCGCCCCGTTGGGGCTTCGGAAGGGTTGGATCTGTCCCCTGTTGGTTGGGAGGAGACACGGGGCAGATTATCCATGCATGGTGCCAATCGGAAT
>QWOS01000063.1 GCA_003669555.1 Planctomycetota bacterium | reverse complement strand
TCAGCAACTCGCCTGCCTTTTGCTCGGTGGGCGCGGTGATCTGGAAGACCCGCTTTTCGTCATTTCCCACCCAAACAGTGATTTTGTCACCCAGCAGGCCCTTCATGGCCTTGGCCATGCCGGCTTTCATCTCTTCGGGCAAACCTTCCTGGTTGGTCAGGCTTTCCAGATCGATTTCCATGACCATTTTGCTGAACTTGATGCCAGACAAAGTCGCCGCATCGGCGGTGATCTTGGGCTTGCCCTTGACTGGCGTCTTGCCAATCGGGCTTGCCAGGCTATTTTCAACATACGCCAAGGCGGCCTTGGCTGCTTCGGCGGGGTTAGTGGCTTCGCGGATATCGAGGCCCACCAAAGGGATCCCGACAGCCGAAGCCGCCGCACCGTTACCCAAAGTCGCAATAGTGGCCTCGATTGCCTTGGCAGCATCCGGGCTGGCCTTTTTCAACAGGGGCAGTGCGGCCTTGAGCAGGCTGGCATTGTTGGTGGAGCCCATATACATCATTTGACCGCCTGGCAGACCCGCCATCACCGTATTGGTGCCTGGTTTGAGCCCGCCGAGTGATTTGGAAGTGGGGCTATCGATGCGCAGGGCCGTATCCAGCCCGAGGACAATGGCTTCGGCCTTGAAGTCGATTGTGGCCGCCAGACCCTGGCTGTCTTCAAGAGCCTGAAAAATCGGGCCAACCAGATCCTTCACGATGGCAAACTGTTCGCGCTGCTCTTTGGGGAGCTGCTCCTCGGCCTGCTTGATTCCATCTTCGATTTGCTTGCGGCCTTCCTTGATCTGCTCGGCATAATCTTTGGCAAGACGGTCCAGGCCCACATACAAACCGATATCGCTTGCAAGCAGCTTGGCTGACTGGATCTCGTCGATTTTCATCGACTCCGTGGCGGCCAAAGCCTTCTTGAGCTGGGCTTTGTCATTGGAAATGGCAGCAAAGCCTTTGTGCTCAGCCAGGAAAAGCTTCCTGCCGTTCTCTGTTTCCAGGGCTGTGATGGCTCCGTCTTTCTTCATCGATTCGCGCTCTTCTTTTTTGAAGGCGCCTTCGACAAAAGTATTTAAATTTTCAGCCTTCAGGAAGGCTAAAACCAATGGCTCCTCCTGGTCGGGCTTAGGCAGTTCTGGCAGGATGATGAAGATGGGGCCATTTTTGGCAAGGCCTTTGAATGGTTTACGCCCATCAATACCTTCCTCAAAAGCCTGATCAATGAAGCCCTTGGCAATGGCCGCCTGATCAGGAACAGCCTTGTCGAGATAGGCCAGCAGGCGGTCTTTCACGCCCACCAGGCCCTTGATATGGATCACCACAGCGCTACCAGCGGGAACCACCGCCAGGTCACTGCTGGAATCTCCAGGGGCTGCGGCATGGACTGGCACCAGCATCAAGGCTGCTGCCCCTGCCAACAAAGCGCCGCACAGCAGGCGGCTCATCCTGGCGGCTCCCGGCCGCAACTGATTCACAATTCGCATCACGGAAATCACTCCATCGGGCTTGGTAAGGCCCACAGGGCCGATGTGCTTCTAAAATTACAGGCTTTTTAGCCCATAAACGGAACATAACCGAAAGTGGCCGAACTCCGCCAGTAAAATCGGCAGAATCGATCCAACCATCTATACCACTATAGTCAGCCCCCGGTTTCAAATCCCGGCCAACCCCTCAGCAGGGACTCGCCAGGCTGCTTCCACCCATTATTTGACTAGGGTTTGCCATGGGCCCAAGCCAAAGGGCGAAGGCCGGGCTCAATGTGGAGCACCACCTGGCCCTCCTGAAACAGTCGGACTACCCCGGAAGACTGGCTCACCGTCACAGCTACAGCCCGGGTGGCCTTGCTTACCGCCGCCGCCGCCGCATGGCGGGTGCCCAACCCCATGGATAAAGTAAAGTCCTCATCTGGCACGAGTAGCCGTATGCATCCGGCCATAGCGATGCCATTCTTGTCTATCAGGATAGCTCCTTCCAGCCTGGCCAGATCCTTGATCTGTTCCCGCACTGCCGGATCGCGTACATCCCGCTCGCTGGCTGGGTATCCCCGGAAGGGGTTGAAATTCATGGATCGTGACATCTCCTGCACCTTCCTGGAATCGCCGACGACAAAAAGTGTCCCGGTGGGGTGCCCCTCTCGCCCCTCCCTGCCAATTTCTGTGGCTAGCTCCACCACTGCCCGCAGGGTAGCCAGGGGCACCCGGGTTTCCAGTCCGCGCAGTTCGCGGGCAGTCAGGCGCTCAAGATGTTGCCCAAGCAATACCAGATGGACGGTGTCGATCTGGGGCATTTCCTCATCAGGGTCTGGGAAATTCCGACAGAGAACCAGGACCCTCGCCCCGGCCGAAAGCCATTCCCGGCGGATCGCCTCGAGGAGTGCCAGGCTCAGCCGTTCGCGGATGCTCATACCCGATGATGTGGCTTCCAGGACCCGCACTTCGGGATATTTTTCCTCGAGTAGTTCGCGTTCGAAGGTGGAAGGCACGGCGGTGAGCAGCGGCACATCGGGCAGTAATTTACGCAACTCGGACCAATCCAGAGGCATGTCAGCCAAAACCAGCACGGCGTCAGCACCCAAAGACCCCACGAGATTCCGGGCCCCGGATACCAGCGCCGAGGCAGTGGGTGACAAAGCCATGAAAACCAACCTCAGCATGCGGGGAGTGGAAACGGCCAGCCCGGACAGGTTCGTTTGAAAAAGTCTACCCGAAGTGCCTGGGGGCGTGCATCTTTTTTTCTCGGGCAGGTACTGTGACGCACATCGGCTAGTATGATTTCCATGACAAACGGATGGTAATTTGACAGGAAGGCAACAGATGGCCGAACGGGTGCTGGTGGCAATGAGCGGCGGCGTGGACAGTTCCGCCACAGCCCACCTCCTGCGCGAACAGGGCTATGACCTGGTGGGGTTGTTCATGCGCACCGGAGAACACGGCGGTGCCGCCCCCGAAGCGGCCCCATCCCGCAAGAAGGGCTGTTGCAGTGCCCTCGACGCTACCGATGCCCGCCGTGTGGCTGACCTCCTGGATATCCCCTTCCACGCCTTGGATTTTGAGGAAGAATTCAGCCGTATTGTTGAGCATTTTGTTGATGAATACCGCGCCGGCCGCACTCCCAATCCCTGTGTTGCCTGCAATACCTGGCTGAAGTTTGGCCGGCTGGCAGAGATGGCAGACCGTCTGGGATGCCGCTGGATCGCCACAGGGCATTATGCCCAGGTAGTCAGGCCTGAGGGGCCCGACGGCCCCACCGAGCTGCACCGTGGCCTGGACCCGGGCAAGGACCAATCGTATGTGCTCCATGGTATCAAGCCGGCGGTGCTCAACCGCGTGCTTTTTCCGGTGGGCGGCCTGCCGAAAACCCGGGTGCGGGAAGTCGCCCAGGAAGCAGGTTTGCCTGTCTTCGCTAAACCAGACAGTGTGGAGATCTGTTTTGTTCCTGATCAAGACCATGTGGGCCTGGTGCGACGGATGCGGCCGGGGCAATCGGTCCCTGGCGAAATTGTCGACACCGCCGGCAACAAGCTGGGTAGTCACGATGGGCTTGAGCGATTCACCATCGGCCAGCGCAAGGGGCTGGGGCTGGGCGGTGGCAAGCCGCGCTTTGTGCTGCAACTGATTCCCGGGGCAGGTACCGTGGTGGTGGGAGACCGCGAGGAGATGGCGGCCGGCTCGCTGGTCTCGCGCGATTTTTCCTGGCTGGCCCAGATGCCGGAATCAGGGGAACCATTGCTGGCGCAGTGCCGTTACCGGCAGGAGGCGGAACCAGCCCGGGCAACCGCATCAGATGACGGATCGGTAACTATTCATTTCGCGAATCCCCAGGAAGGGATCAGTCCTGGTCAATCGGTGGTACTCTACCGTGGCACCCGCGTGCTGGGCGGTGGCACCATTGATCAGACTAAAACGGTGCCAGCCTGACCCCGTTCCTCTCTGCACCTGTGCGGCTTTCCGCCGACTACCCTGATTTTTGAGGCAAGGACGTGGTGACTTTTTTGAACCATGCTTTCAAAATAATCCAGGATGCACCTCCACAGGGTCGTGGGGCGTGCCAGTTGCCTGTCAGGTAACTGGTGACCTTGGGTTTCTGAAAAAAATCGTTGCTGCGGCCGGGTGACGGACATCCGGGGGCGGGGCATTTTTTTGGGCTGTCGACGCCTGCGCGCAACAGCCTTTTAGCCGGGCGGCATCAGGGCGACTGCTTCCCGGATCCAGGCCGGGGCATTATCAATATTGGCACTCTCGGCGATAATCCGGGCGATCGGTTCCGTATTGCTGGCCCGCACCTGAATCCAGCCGGCATCGCACTCCAGGCGTAGCCCATCGCGTTCGTCTTTGAGCCAGCCAGGCCATTTGTTTTTGAGTGCGTCCATCCATGCGGGCAGGTTTTTGCGCACCAGGGGCGTTTTATCTTTGATGATCGTTAGTTTGGGGAAAGAAGAGATTGCCTGGCGGAGCGTGTTGCCTGACAAGGCCAACCCTCCGAGTATGAGTGCCATGCCCACGAATGGGTCACGCACCCAGCCGACTCTCGGGTCCATGACACCGCCGTTGCCTTCACCTCCCAGCACAGCCTGGTGAGCCAGCATGCCGTCCACCACATGGGCTTCTCCCACCGGGGTGCGGATGCAGGGGCAACCTCGGGCTTTGGCTACCCATTCGGAAAGACGGCTAGTAGACAAATTGATCACCAGAGGGCCTGGCCGGCGGGCCAGCAGGCCATCCGCGGCCAGAGCCAGGGTGTATTCCTCGCTGGGAAATTGCCCCTCAGCATCGAGTAGTGCCAGGCGGTCAGCGTCGGGGTCGAGCACGAATGCAAGATCTACCCGGGCATTGCGAACGATGGGGCCCAGGGACGCCAGATTGTCTCCAGTGGGTTCCGGTGGGTGGGTGAAATGGCCATCCGGTTCGCATTGCCAAGGCACTACTTCTACACCCAGGCGCTCCAGCAGCCGCCGGGCCAGAGGACCTCCGGCGCCGCCATTGCCATCCACCAGCACCCGGAAACCCCGGGCCTGGACTGGCTCGAGCAGGCCATCTTGCCTGGCGGCTTCGAGTACGGCCTCGGCATGCCATTCCTGTGCCTTGTCGCAGGTCCGCACCTGACCACCGCCATTCCAGGCAGCCGAGCGGAATCGCCTATCGGAAATGAAAGCATCCCGTACTTTGCCAGCCGGTCCGGCAGGTAGAACGCGACCATCGGGCCCGAAAAGCTTGAGGCCGTTGTAAGGGGCCGGGTTGTGGCTGGCGGTGACATGCAGGCCACCCGAGGCCCCCAAACGTTGCACTGCCACCCCGGTAGTGGGGGTGGGGATCACACCCAGGTCAATCACGGTCCTACCACAAGACTCGAAGGCACTTGAGGCAAGCCGGGTGAGCCAGCGACCGGAAGGCCTGCTGTCGGCGCTAAGCGTGATGGGGCCGGGCTCGAGCGTGGCAGCCAGCGACTGGCAAAATCTTAGGACAGATGCAGCGTCAAGACTACCGCCAACAATACCTCGAACCCCGGAAATGCTAACGATGAGTGGCTCTTCCGGGTTCATTGGAGTTCCTTGGCGCGGCTACGGGCCTGATTGACGCGTTCGGCCAATTCCCGGCCCAGTTCTGGATCAGGGAGGTGCTTGAACGCCATCAGTAAATCCGCCTCGGATTCAGCTATTTTCCCCAGGAAACCACGCACGAAGGCACGGTTGGCCCAAGGGTCGTAGGGTTGAGGCAGGCCGGGATTGGCAATCAGGATGCTGATTGAACGGGAGAAATCTGTTTCGGCCAGTTGGAAAGCCTGGCGGCTGAGTTTCGCTTCGCCCTCCACCAAATGGCATAGGCCGCGCAGCAGGTAAATGGTGGGGTTGTTAGGCTCGGCTTCAGCCAGTTTGGTGAATTCCAATAGCCAAGGGGCCGAATCTGCCCGGAGACGGGCTTCCAGGCCATTATCGAGGCCACGCCAATTGAGATAGATGTCTAAAGGCACATCCTGGGCCATGGCCTGCTTCAGGTCTGCCCGGGAACGGGATTTCTCGTTCAGACTATCGAGGACCATGCCCCGTTCCAGTAATCCTTCGGTGTATTTGGGCAGGAGGGAATTCAGCTTGTCGAGATCTGTCAGAGCTGCGTGGGGATTTTTCAGTGCAACCTGACAATGAGACCTCTCCAGCAGGGCCTCCGGAAAATCGGGTTGGTTGAGGAGGAGCTGATTGAGGATTTTCAGGGCCTGGTCAGGCTTCCCTTTGCTGAGGGCTACCCGGGCTGTGGACAGGGGCGACTCTGCCTGGCTAGCTTCCTGATGGGCCTTTCTTTTGCTACAGCTGCATACACAGAGGAGCACTAGAAAAAAAATAACCCGGATAATGCCCTGAGCGGGAGAACCGCAGCCAAGGAACCCTGCAGGAAAAGTCGGGATCATGTTGGCCCTTTCGAGAAGGCTCACTGCCAGTCGGGGGCAGAAATCCTGATCGGCAAAAACCCGTGATGGCATACCCAATCTGTAATAGTGCGGTCGCCTTCGAGTCCAAACGGTTGGTCAATTCTGTACACGCACCCCTTACACAGCCAGATCGGGCACTCCGAATGAAATCGGCATCCTGCCTGCATCCATTGAACCAAGAGTGGCCGGTTTTTTCTCCCCGGGTCCGGATTTGGGTCGTTACCACGCCACCTTGGGAAGCCATTCCGAGTCTTTTTTTCAGTGGCATGGGATCGGTTTCAGTCGCTGAAAACTGAAGGGCATTTGGCTTAATCATGAGTTTGCAAGGCTGAAGAGTTGGAAGAATCGGCAAATTGGAAAGCGGGAAATATGGGGCGCATGGGCCGTTTTGGTGGGTGGCTCGGTATGCCAAGGGGGTTTTTTAGGGGGAAATGAACAAATCAGGGGAGAGAGGGAGGGGCTGAAAATGGAAATCTTTCTGCAAGAATAATAACGCATCTTTCCCAGATTATGGCTTGACTGATTTTATCTCTGGTTTAACCTAATAGTGCAGCAAGCGCAAAGTAGCCAGATTGACAGACTTGGCCTTTGCATTTGCCATTCTCAGGCGGGGGGGTTCCTGCCTAACTTTTTGGTTAGTTCCGTATTCTGGAGTGATTTTCACCATGTTTAATGTGATCCTGATGGCTGCATTGTCGACCGGTTCTTCGGCTCCTGATTTCTTCTTCAAGAAGCGCGCCAAGTCTTGCAATGACGGCGGCTCGACTGTTGCATGCGCCGTGGAAGTGAAGGGTGGCCAGGCTCCAGGTGGCAAGGGCGCTCAGGCTCCCGCAGCAGGTGGTAAGGGCGCTCAGGCTCCCGCAGCCGGTGGCAAGGGCGCTCAGGCTCCCGCAGCCGGTGGTAAGGGCGCTCAAGGGGCCCAGGCTCCCGCAGCCGGTGGTAAGGGCGCTCAAGGGGCCCAGGTTCCCGCAGCCGGTGGTAAGGGCGCTCAGGCTCCCGCAGCCGGTGGCAAGGGCGCTCAAGGGGCCCAGGCTCCTTCCGCTGGTGGCAAGGGTGCTCAGGCTCCTCAGGTTAAGTGATTTAAGGAACCCCGCCTGGCAAGGACGCCGAATTGCAGCCAGGGAGATTGCGGAAG
>QWOS01000042.1 GCA_003669555.1 Planctomycetota bacterium | reverse complement strand
GGCCCATTCAGCCGCAGGATCTGCTGGCGACGATATACAGTTTCCTTGGGATCGATCCTGCGCACAAGTTCCTGAACCATTCCGGTCGACCGGTGGCGCTGTTACCCTTTGGCAAGCCGATCCGCGAGCTGGCGGGATGACAGACCTGGCAGCGTGGGACAAGAGAAAGCCATGAAGAATTCTGCAAGATATTGTCTGGTGGCTATGCTGGCCAGTTCTGGGCTGGCCGGTTATGAGTCTGTTCCGGCCTTTGGCCAGGAAGGCCGATTTGCCACCGTGGCCGTGGCAAATCCTGTCGTGCTGCCGGCAGAGCCGATCGCTTGCGAGCGGATTCCACTCGGCGAGCCAGACGATTACAAACCATGCGTTGCCCGCTTGCCCGGTGGGGGGTTATTACTGACCGCCTTCCACCAGCATAAGCGTGAGGGTGGCAAGGTGATGGAGCAAACCTTGCTCTTCCGTTCGGCCGATGGCGGGAAAACCTGGTCCAATCCGGAAAAGCCTGATTTGCTGGGACGAGAACCGTACCTCACCGTACTGGCGGATGGTACCATTTTTATCACCGGCCATTTGCTGGCCGCTGATACGCGTAATCGGTGGGGGTACACTTGCGGTTTCATCCATCGCTCGGTCGATGGTGGGGCCACCTGGGAATCGACACGCATCGAATCCGAGGGGGTCCGGCCGAAAGCCTCGAACCATTCAACCCGTAATGTGTTGCCACTGGCGGATGGCACCCTGTTGCTAGGGGTTGATTACGATGGCGGGGTGGGCCCTTTTTTAGTGTGGCGCTCGAAAGATGGCGGCAAGACCTGGGACAAGACCGGCCGGTGCGCGCCAAAAACCTTTCGCAGCCAGTACGGCTTCTTTGGTGGGGAAACCTGGCTGTGGCAGGCAAAATCAGGCAAGATCTGGGCTCTGGTCCGCGTGGACAGCAACGAACTTCCCATCCGCGATCGTCCCATCCAGGCGGGCAATGATCAAGCCGATCATTTCATCCTGTTCTCGTCCACAAATGGTGGCCAGACCTTTGATCGCGGCGGTGATTTTGGTGACTATGGGGAAATGTATATGTCACTTTTACGGTTGCGCGACCAGCGTCTACTGCTCACCTTCACCGTGCGGGACCTCAAGCCGCCCCTCGGTGTTCGGGCGATTGCCGGCACCGAGACGGCAGAGGGCTTTGAGTTCAACTTCAGTCGCGACCGGATCATGCTGGACACCCGGACACCCGTGGGTACCGCCCAGGGCGGTGGCTTTGGGCCAACCGTGCAACTGGATGATGGCACTCTGGTCACCGCCTGTTCCCATCGAAGCAAAGACCAATTGACCCATCTGGAAGTGATACGGTGGCGCTTGCCAGCACCCAGGCAGGCTACTGGCAAACCAGAACGGATTCCTGATTCGCGTGCCACTGTCGCTGTATTGGAAAATGGGGGGGGAAGCCCATGAACGGGGCAAGTCAATTGCGACATCCTAACGCCTCTCGCCGGACCGCCGTCCAGGCTGGAGCTGTCGGCCTGCTTGGACTGGGAATGAGCCAGGTGACGGGCCTTCGGGCACTGGCTGCGACTCAGGGTGCGCCCCAGCCAATTCTTAAAGCCAAAGCGGTCATCTACATCTTTCTATCCGGTGGGCTGGGTCAGCAGGATAGTTTCGACCCGAAGCCGGATGCGCCTGACAACATTCGCGGCGAGTTCAAATCGATTGCCACCCGCACCCCGGGAATCAGGGTCTGCGAACACCTGCCGATGCTGGCGGCCCGCAGTGACAAGTGGGCTTTGGTGCGTTCGCTCACGCATCCTTACAACGAGCATTCCATTGGCCACCATGTGATGCTCACTGGTAGATCACCAATCCCACCCGGATTTAGCGACAGCAAGCCGAAGGCAACCGATTTTCCGTCGATCGCCTCGGTTGTCACTGGCCAGTTCCAGCCAGTGAACAATCTGCCTCCGGCCGCCGTTTTGCCTGAGAGGCTCATCCATGTGACCGGGCGAACAATTCCCGGGCAGTTCGGGGGTGAAATGGGGCGCCAGGCCGACCCGTGGTTCATCGAGGCGAGCCATTACCGCGACTCAAAGTACATCCATGGTGCCTTCCCCGAATACGGCTTCCAGCGCCAAACGGGGAGTGCGACACCGCCCAACTACCGGTACGAGGCACCACGCCTGGAGTTGGCCCACGACCTGCTGGCCGACCGGATTGTTTCCCGCTCCCGCATGCTCGATTCCCTGGACCACCAGCGCCGCCACCTTGACCGGGCCGGGGGCCGGTTTGACCATCACCACCAGACTGCCACTGCCATGCTGCTCGACGGCCGGGTGCATCGGGCCCTAGATATCCATGCCGCCCCGGCGGTGGCGCAGGACCGTTATGGCCGCAACTCTTTTGGCTGGTCATTGCTGATGGCCCGGCAACTCGTGGAGGCCGGCGTGCGAATGGTTCAAGTGAATCTGGGCAACAATGAGGGCTGGGATACACACGAAAACGCCTTCGGAAACCTGAAAAATTTCTTGCTGCCACCCACCGACCGGGCCGTGTCGGCCTTGCTCGATGACTTGAGAGAGCGCGGCTTGCTGGACGAGGTGCTCATAGTCATGGCAGGCGAATTCGGACGCACCCCACGAGTATTCACCGATACCAGTTCGGTAACAAAAACCCCTGGACGCGATCACTGGGGTGCGGTGCAGACAGTTTTTTTCGCCGGAGGCGGGGTTAAAGGTGGCACGGTGGTTGGCTCCTCCGACCGGATTGGTGGCTACCCTTCCACCGACCTGCAAAAACCGGAAAACATGGCCGCCACCATTTACCAGGCGTTGGGTTTGCCACCGTCCATTATCTGGAAAGATTCTCTCGACCGTCCGCACCATGTGTACCATGGCGCACCGATTGGTGGGCTGACATGAGAAATGCTGGCACCAGGGAAATTTTTCGGCTTGTTGCAAAGGAGTGTCAGCCATGCTGAGAATTCTGGGTGAGGGCCAGGGTGCGGGGTTTGATCGGCGTGAGATCTTGCGTGTGGGCGGCCTTTCCCTGTTTGGCGGGCTGAGTATGCCAGGCCTTCTACGGGCTGTGGAGCGCGATCCGGGCCGGCCGCGCCGTGCCAGGTCTGTGATCCTGTTCAATTTGCTGGGTGGCCCCAGCCATATGGACATGTTTGACCTGAAGCCCGAGGCACCTGTGGAGGTGCGTGGCGAGTTCAAGCCCATCGCCACTTCCCTGACAGGTTTGCGCATTTGCGAACACTTGCCAAACATCGCGAAGCTCATGCACAAGGCTTGCCTGATCCGCACCATCACGCACACTTACAACTCCCATGATCCCATGGCAATCATGACCGGCTTCAGCGGTGGCAATCCGCAGTTGCAGGCTCAGCCCACGGACCCTCCGGATATCGGCGCTGTCTGCCAGTACCTGCGGCTGGGACCGACTGATTTGCCTGGGGCGGTCTGTCTGCCGTGTTTTCCTGGCTGGGGCGAAGAGGGTTATCGCCGGGGTGGGCCTTATGGGGGCTCGCTGGGCAGTCAGTATGACCCGGTTTTTTCCCTCTGCAAGCCTGCCTTTGGACGAGAGCCAAAGATAAAATATTATGACCCGGTCATGCCAGTGGGTGAGCCGTTTTTGCCTGGCCTGGACAGTCTGCCTGACATGGCGGTGGACCGGTTCGATGCCCGTCGTTCGCTTCTGGGACGGATCGACGACACATTTGTCCGGGTACGGCGTTCAAACAGTTTCGATCGCATGAACCAGGCGCAGCGCAAAGCCTTCACCCTGCTAACATCCAGCAAAACCCGTGATGCCTTCGATCTGGGCCAGGAACCCGCCCGGGTGCGGGACCGTTATGGGCGGAACCTGTACGGGTCGAGCATGCTGGTGGCGCGTCGCCTGGTGGAGGCTGGGGTGCCGTTTGTGAGTGTTCACCAGGAAATTTTCCGCCATTATGGCCACGCTTATGACATGCACGAGAACAATTTTTCCATGCTGAGGGATCACAACCTGCCCCTGCTGGACCAGGTTTATCCGGCATTGATCGAAGATCTGGAGGGGCGGGGTCTACTCGATTCAACCCTGGTGGTTGTGATGGGGGAAATGGGCCGGTCCCCCAAGGTCAACAGCAAGGCCGGTCGGGACCATTGGCCACAATGCGGCTTCAGTCTGCTGGCCGGTGGAGGCGTGCGAGCAGGCCATGTCCACGGCACCACCGACAGGCAGGCCGCCTACCCGGTGAGCCAGCCTGTCTCCCCAGCCGACCTGGTGGCCACCCTCTACCAGCAACTGGGAATTGACCCCCACCTGCAAGTCAAGGACCGCCTCGGCCGCCCCTTCCCAATCGCCCACGGCGGGGAACCGGTGGCTGGGGTGGTGGGGTGAGGGTGCTCAAGATTTAGCGCTGTACCGGGTGTTCTTTGTAGAACCGGGCCAGTTTGTTGACTGCCTGGCTGGGGTCGTTGGCTTCCATTTGGTCCACGCGGTCGCTTAGCTCCAGACCGGGGTCCTGGGCCATGGCGCGCAGGGCGGCGACGCGGACCGCCGGGGATGGGTCGTTGCTGAGCTTGCGTAGCCAGAGGGCGGGGTCGATGTCGCGTGTGGTGGACAGGTGATCGAGTACTTCAAGCCGGCGGCTCGGTTTAGGATCCGACATCAACCGGCCCAACCGGATCTGGTCCTCGCGCAGGCCTCGGGCTTGCAGGGCGGTTTGGGCCAGGTGGGCGATCTCGGGATCTTCATCGTGCAGGCTGGGAAGCAAGGTTTCCTCGCCAATCTTTTCCGTCGCTGAACCCAGTGCCAGAATGGCCGCCTGACGCACTTCACGGTGCGGCGACTTCAGGCACCCGGCGGCATCCTCCAGACAGTCGAGATCAGGGAGGAGTGCGGCGGAAATGGCTTGCATCTGCACACCAGGATCTGAGCTTTTAACGCCGGCTTGCACCAATTGCTTCAACGCCGCCATCAGGGCTTTGGGCGGCTGGGTCTGGAACAAAGGGGCGGCCAGTTGCAAGGCAGCGGCTTGCACTGCCGGCTCTTCTCCCAGGTAGGCCTGTTCGATCAGCCGCTGCATCGCCAGTGCTGCCTGGTCGGGAAGACGGCCTTTGCCCGACGAGGCTTCCAGAACAGTTTGGGCCCAGCGAACAGTGGCTTCCTGGCCAGCAGGGGCCATGCCCCGAAACAACGAAGCCGATCGTGTCAGGAGAGGCTGTATTTCCTCAATTGTCAGATCTGCTGTCACACTTGCCAGAGCGGAACCCAGAATCAGGCACGGTTCGGCGTCAAGCGTGTCTGACAGCGCATAAAGAAGCCATCCCGCCGATTTCTGGGGGGTTTGGGCGAGTTTGTGCGTGAGGGAGATACGCGTTTCCGCCGTTGACTGCGGAAGCTGGTGGACCCTCCAGGCGGCCATCAGGTCTTCGCGCTGGTAGGTTATCCCGGCAGCCAGCAAGGCCAAAGCCACGGCGGTCACCATCCAGGCCCAACCATTTTTTTTGCGTTTACCATCCATGGCCGCACCCTCCCTGGCAGTGAACTGTTTCCCGGGATTCAGGCACCGGAATCCGAGAACGGGTCAAGCTACCTGCGAATGGTTCCCCGCATCAAGCGCACCTGCCTCAAAACCGTGCTAAGCTCCCTCCGGAGCTCGTGCGGAGAGAGCCGGGTTTCTCCGCCAACTTCCTGGCTTTCCATGGATACCCCAATGCCTGCCACCCAATTGTGGCTTGCGGCTTTTGCCCAAGCGCTGGCCGATGAGGTTTTGCAACCACTGGCTGGCATGAATGCCATAGAAAAACAGTTGGTGGAAGCCATTCCAAGGATTCATGCCCGTCTGGCCAAGGAGCTGCCATCGACCGAGCGTCGCGGTGGGCTGGCCCAACTGATGCGCATGCCAACTGCCATGGCGGAGGCGCAAGTGCAGGATGCTCTGGTGGGTCTCAAGGGGGTGGCGCAGAACGGGCAAAAAATTCTTGGTGGCTATCTGATGGCATGTATTGCCATGGCGCGGCAGCGTTCACGCCGTCTGGATGATCCCAAGGGGCATAAATTCCCCGGTTCATGGACTCTCGAAGCACCCGAAGATCTGCTCGGCCTAATGCCCACCCGGGCCATTCGTTATTCCCCCGGGCAAAAACTGGGCAGTTATACCCTGTTACGGTTGCTGGGGGCAGATGGTGCCGGGGAATGCTGGAAAGCAACCCGGACGGGGCCGGAAAATACTGACCTTCAGGCAGGTGCCCATGGAGGTGATGACGAAGAGCTGGAGGGCACCCCGCCCGTGACAGTACGGGTCATTTTGAAAGAAAGCGTAGTGGAGCGGGTGCGTTTAGCCAAAACTTCCTTACGGGAGCTGGCTGATGCCGAAATGGGTGCCGGTATGGCGAGGCTGCACCGGGTGAAGTTCGCCGAGCATGGCGCACTACTGGTGTGGGACTATGTGGAGGGCGTGCCGTTCCATGGCGGTCAAGCGCTGTGGGAGCTGCCGGATGGCAGGCTGGATGCGCCCCGCCTGGCGCGCTGGATTCGCCGTACAGCCCAAGCTTTGGTACCATTGCACAGCCTGCCAGCACCCCAGGCTCATGGTGGTCTTTGCCCTGCCAGCATCCATTTCAATCAATCCGATGGCAAGTGGCGTATCCGTGTACTGGACATAGGCTGGGCGGCTATCGATATCGAGAGACATCTGCGCCTGGACAGCCAATTGGCAATGCGCCGCCTGGTCAGGGCCCTGAAGCACCATGGTGCCTGGCGTCCACTCTATGCCAGTCCGCTTTTGGCCAAGGGCCAGTCGAACCAACCGGCTGATGATATCTTCGCTTTGGGATTGATATGGTACCAGGGTGTGATGGGGAGCTGGGAGCTGGCAGCACCTGTCAGTCTGAACTGGCTGGATCGGGCCCTGGATCGCGGTCTTTCCTCAGGCCACGGCCGCATCCTGAGCCGCTGCCTCAGTCCGGATATCTCCCGGCGCTTTACTAATGCCAGCGAACTGGTGGAGGAATTGCTGGTGCTGGAGACAGAAAAAGAAGACCGGGGGTGAGGCGCTGGTTGGTAGCCTGGAAGGTTTATATGGAAGTGAAATGGGGGGGACATGCTATGTAGGTTAATTGGAAATTCTAGGCCCTGCGTGATGCATGCAGTGGGCTGTGTGCACTCAGTATGTTGGTGTCTACTTTTGGTGCATTGATAATTCTGTAGCGGCAGAGGTTTCGTTTTTTAGCTAGGGGCTATCAAGTTGGGGAAATGGTCTGGTTTGGGCGGTTTTTTTACAGCAACCCAAGTTCCTCCGCGCAAAAAATAGAAAAGAGAAAGCCTGCCTTGTTTTGCTTTTCTGATAACATTGAAACCATATTTGGTAAAGTAGCGAATTAAATCAATTGGGCTGCATAGATAGCATGCATCATTGTCGGCATGGAACGGTGGATTTGTATCAGGTTTTCGCATAGAAAATATTGGCCACCATGCCGTTAGCTTTTGCATGGTTTGGAGGAAGCGAACAGCAGAGAGATACACGATTTCGGTAAGAGTATTGCCACCTGGATGAATTGGCAGACTTGGTGTTCTGATATATTTGATGGATTTCCAGTTTTTTGGCTTTACCAGGTAGGATAAACCAAGCAAAGGATCAGCAATTCCCGGGCAGCATTTTTCTAGCTAAAAAATAGTCTTTTTTGGCCTTCCCTTTCGTAAACGCAGCTGCAAAATTAACT
>QWOS01000105.1 GCA_003669555.1 Planctomycetota bacterium | reverse complement strand
TGGGGGGCAAACCAGTGAGATCGAATGTCAGTCGGCGCAGCAAGGTGCGCCGGTCGGCTTCCGGTGCCGGCTTCAGGCCCTTGGCCTCCAGGGCACCCAGCAAAAACCGATCGATGGGGCCACGGCACCAGGCGTTGTCGCGCACCGCGGGGGGTTCTATTTGGCGGGGCGGCTGGAAGGACCAAAGCGGGCCCTTCGGGTTTACTTTTGCCACCAGCGGAGTGATGGGGCTATTGACAGCACCTGGCCAAGGGGCGCCAGCTTTCACCCAGCGCGTGATGTCAGCAATCTCTTCTTTTTTCAGCTTCCCCTTGGGTGGCATCGCATAGGGTTCACCCTGGTCGATCACACGCACCAGGAGGCTTTCTTCTGGCTTGCCCGGCACCAGGGCCGGGCCGCTTTCGCCCCCGGTCAGCAGTGCCTGGAGCGAGTCCATCCGCAAGCCACTTTTTACTTTTTTCCCGCTATGGCAGCTCTGGCATTGCTCCACCAGCACCGGACGGATTTTTTTCTCAAAAAATACTGCGTCTACGGCCTGGCCCCGGGAAGAGGCGGCGGCGAAAAACAGACTCAGAGCGAGAAAGACCGGGCGGCACACGCGATTGCCTCCAAGGGGTTGGAGTTCAGCATCCCGGAAAGAGGGCGGGCAAGTGAGTTAATTATGACATAATTATAGCTGGACGCAAGTAAAACGGCCCTGACTTCGACTTTCAGGTGTGGTGGATCATCAGGGAATAGCCATCGGGGTCGGTGACACGGAATTCGCCCCGGGGTGCATGAGGCGGGGTGACGATCGGTCCGGCGGCCACACCCACTGCCTGCAGGTTCAAGCGCATGGCAGCTACATCATCGCAATACAGGTAAAAAAGCACCGCCTGCTGGCGTGGATCGACAGGCTCGCAGGCCCGGGCCGCCATCAATTGAGCGGCGCCACACCGCAGGAATGCCCAGACCGGCCCCGCCATCCCGGGCGGCACCAGAGTGTTGACTGCCTCGAAACCCAGCAGCTTGTAAAAAGCAATAGTCGCCGCCACATCGGCGACATGGAGGTAGGGAACCAGCACCTGGAAATGATTATTCATGCTCAGGAGGCCTGAAAGAGCGATTGCAACGCCCTGACCAAACCATCCGGATCCTGCGGGCTGACCAGCACACAGAAGCCAAGGGTGGTAGGAATGAGCACCGCTTTGTCATGGTCCGTGAGGTAGACCAGCGCCTTGTCGCCATCTTTTAAGCGAAACCAGCCCGACTGATAGCCCGGTAGCCCAGTCCCCATGGTACGCCAGGAGGGTTTCAGGCCGGGATCCACCGCAAAATCCACCCGGCGAACGCCTGACAAGACCAGATCTACCGGAGATATCAGGCGTCCATACAGGTCCCCACGCAGACGCAACCCCTCGGCTGACACCTCAAATTGCGAGGATCTGGCACCCGTCATGGATAAGGCCAGCAAGCCGAACACCACACCCATGATGACCAGGGCACCGAAACAGGTAATCAGCAGCCACTTGATGCCGCCCGGTTCAATGGGGAATGATTGCATGACAGGGGCCCTGGTGAATTGTGGGGCGGGCTAGCTTGCTCATGCAAGATATTGCCTTCCCACTGCGCAGTTGTTCATCGCCCTCATTGTAGCCTGAACTTTTTCCGGATTGCTGAAACCCCATGCTCTGATTTCCTGCCTTGGCCCGCATCACGAACCAGCCCACCACCAACCGGGCAACCTACTTCTTTCCCCCGAAAACCACCCAACCTGCCACCAGGCCCCGATTGGTAGTAAAATTTGGTGCAGGGTTGGCTGGATTGGAGAGCGAAATCCTGGTTCCTGGCATCTGCCCCACGGTTGAGTTTGATTTCAAGAAGACATTCGGGGCGGCCCGTTCCCAGGCTTTGATCAAGCCTGCTGAATGCGATTCTGTACCTGGCACAACCAGCGGACACTCCGCAACAGCAAGGCAAAATCGCCCGGCCACTTTCGTCGGGCCCTATGCCAGAATCTGGTGGATCAATTGGCCGTGGATGTCGGTGAGGCGGAAATCCCGGCCCTGAAAACGGTAGGTCAACCGGGTATGGTCCAGGCCTAGCAGGTGCAGCAGAGTGGCCTGGATATCGTGC
This sequence comes from Planctomycetota bacterium, assembly GCA_003669555.1. GTDB lineage: Bacteria > Planctomycetota > Planctomycetia > Gemmatales > Gemmataceae > UBA6894. The sequence continues at coordinate 5,601 of QWOS01000105.1, read as the reverse complement.
AGGTGAACCGGGGCTTCAACGACTTCAAAGCCGAGTTCATCGGTGGCTCCCAGGGTGAAACCCGGTTTGATTCCGCCGCCCGCCATGAACATGGTGTTCGACATGGGATGGTGGTCCCGGCCGATATGTGGCCCCTCACTGGTACGGCCCTCCCGGAACGGGGTCCGGCCGAATTCCCCCATCCACACCACCAGGGTTTCATCCAGAAGGCCGCGATTCTTCAAATCCTGGATCAAGGCAGCTACCGGCTGGTCCATCAGTCGGCACCGTTTCCCCAGGTTTTCGCGGATATCCTCATTGGCATTCGTGCCATGAAAATCCCAGCCCCAGTCAAAGAGCTGAACAAACCGCACCCCCGATTCCACCAGACGACGGGCCAGCAAACAATTGTTGGCGAAGCTCGGGGCGCCAGGAACGGCTCCGTAACTGGCCAGAACCGGTCTGGCCTCTCTGGACAAATCCATCAATTCAGGCACCACTGCCTGCATGCGATAGGCCATTTCATATTGGGCCAGGCGCGCTTCGGATTCCGGATGAATCAGGCCGCCCGGCTGAAGCCGGTTCAAGTCACCGATGGCATCCAGGGTAGTGCGACGCAGAGCCCGGTCCATACCTTCCGGATCCGACAGGTAAAGCACGGGGTCACCCCCAGTCCGGCACTGGACACCCTGGTACACAGATGGCAAAAATCCGTTTCCCCAACCGCTCTTGCCGGCACTGGGCAGGGACCCACCAGAAACAAAAACGACAAAGCCAGGAAGATCCCTGGTTTCACAACCCAGCCCATAGGTTACCCAGGACCCCAGCGAAGGCCGGCCAGCAGTCCTCGGGATGCCGGTGTAAAGCAGTAATTCAGCGGGACCATGGTTGAACTGGTCAGAGTACACCGAGCGGATAATGGTCAGATCATCAGCTATACGCGCCAGATGCGGCAAGGCCCCCGACATCCAGGCGCCGGACTGACCATGCTGGCGGAAAGACTGGGGCGTCCCCAGCAAACTGGGGACACCCGCGGTGAAGGCGAAAGCCTTGCCCTTGATAAGGGATTCGGGACAGGGCTGGCCGTTGCGCTTGATCAACTCCGGCTTGTAATCGAACAGGTCCAGATGGGAAGGACCACCCGACATGCTTAGAAAGATGACATTCCGAACTTTCGCGGCATGGTGGGAAGGCCTGGGTAAAAACGGATCGGCAACAGGTGAATTTGCCCGGGCAGAACCGCCCCGCAGCATCCCCATGGCCAGGCCGCCCAGCCCCAGGGAACCGGCACCGAGGAAGTGGCGACGGGTTTGCCGCCGGAGTTGGTCGAGGAAATAGAAAGGTGTCATCGCCTCACCGTTTCATCAGGGTTTCGTCGAGATTGAGCAAAGCGTTGCCAACAAGAGTGAAAGCCGCGGCCTCAACCGCAGGAAGACCGGCCGGCAACGGGCCAATCGGCTTGGTGGCAATGCTGCTGGCCTGACCCGGTTGGCCGCCCAGGCGGGTTTTGGTGGTAGAAAAAAGTAGGGCGAGCCGGGTCAATTCCTCCCTGGCAGGCTGCCGAACCAGGACCAGACGAAAACCATATTCCAGCTTGTTTTCAAGAGAACCTGACGCCAGGGCCATGCGTCGCCCAAGCCCTTGGGCGGCTTCGAAGAAAACCGGATCGTTGAGTGTGACCAGAGCCTGAAGCGGAGTGTTGGTACGGATACGGCGCATTGAGCAGACAGCCCTTTCCGGCACATCAAAGCTCAGCATCGAGGGATAAGGCAGGTTCCGGCGCCAGCGGGTGTAAATGGCACGGCGATGAGACTCCTCACCCTTCCCTGCTTCCCAATCGGTGCTTTGACCAAAAGCTGCCACCAGACCATTGGCAACCTGAAAAGGCTGGGCGGGAGGACCATACATGCGGGAACTTAGCAAGCCGGCGGCGGCCAGTGCTTGATCCCGAATGGCCTCGGCGGGCAGGCGGAAGCGCGGTCCACGACTAAGAAAACGATTTTGCAGATCTTTTGAAAAAGATTCCGGGCTGGCCTCTGAAATCTGGCGATAGGTTTCGGAGGTGACAACCATACGGAGAAACCGCTTGGTGTCCCAGCCCAGGCGGATATATTCAGTGGCCAGCCAATCCAGCAACTCGGGATGGCTGGGCGGGTTGCCTTGTGAGCCAAACTCCTCGCTGGTGTCAACCAGACCCAGACCAAAAATCTCCTGCCAAAGGCGGTTGACAGCGACACGCGCAGTCAGGGGATGGGCTGGATCCACCAACCATTTGGCAAAACCCAGACGGTTGGCCGGCAAACCGGGGGCGAGGGGTGGAAATTCAGCCGGAACCCCGGCGGCGACACGGTCTCCACGGTTGCGAAAATCACCACGCAAGGCCACGAATGTCTCGCGCGGCTTGATTTCAGCCATGATCAGGGTGGTGGCGGAAACCTGGTCGAATTCCGCTGTCAATCGCCTGACCCCGGCATCTGCGGCAACCCAGGCCTTGACCAGCCCGCGATGATGGGCTAGGAGCAAATCCGCCTGGGCTTTGCTCCGTTTACTGGCTGACAATTGCAGAACGCTAGCCACCGCCGCAGGCAGGGCACCGGCCGGGCCGTTCCCGGATGACAGTGTTTTTTCCCAGGCAGGGGCCAGCCCATCGGCCTGGGTGGTTTCCGCCGCCAGAAGAATCCTGGCCTTTTCCAGGGAGCCCTTGAGGGCCCCAAACTCCTTTTCCATGCCAACCCGGGCCACCACCAGAGTAGGGGCCTCGGAGTTGAAATCCGCCGTGTTGTTGAAGATCGAAAAAATCTGATAATATTCTTTTTGGGAGAACGGATCATATTTGTGGCTGTGACACTGGGCGCAGGCAAAAGTGGACCCGGTCCAGACCTGCATGGTGGTATTCACCCGGTCCGCGACAGCTGCGAAATGATACTCTTCGGCATTCGACCCACCCTCCGTGTTGGTGGTGGTGTTGCGATTGAAACCGCTGGCTATCATCTGCTCCGGGGTGGCCCCCGGTAGCAGGTCGCCCGCAAGCATTTCGACCGTTAGCCGGTCGTAAGGCATGTTGGCATTCAGGGCACCAATCAGCCAGTCCCGCCAGCGCCAGATGGTCCGGGGCGGATCATGCGTGTAGCCCACCGAATCTCCGTAGCGGGCAAGGTCTAGCCAGACAGAAGCCCAGCGCTCGCCGTAGGCTGGCTTTTCCAGCATGGAATCCACAGCACGCTCATAGGCATCGGGACGAGTGTCCCTGGCAAAGGCATCCGCCTCAGCCGGCGACGGTGGCAAGCCTGTCAGATCCAGGCTGGCACGGCGCAAGATCACCAGGCTGGCGGCTCGCTGGGCTGGGGCCAGCCCCTGTTCCCGCATTCCGGCCAGAACAAAACGATCCAGCGACTGCTTCGACCATTGGGCGTCTGGCTCCCCGGGGGGAAGCGGGCGAACAGGTGCCACATGGGCCCAATGACGCGTGTATTGGCCACCTTCAAGGATCCATTGCTTGAGTTTTTTTATCTCAACGCCCGATGGCCGTTTCCCGAAGGCGGGCGGGGGCATGATCCGGGTGAGATCCGTATCTTCCAGGCGGTGGACCAGTAAACTCCTGGCAGGGTCTCCCGGCTGGATGGCTTGCGCCCTATCACCAAGGTCCCGGGTGGCTCCTGCGAATTGATCGAGCCGGAGACCGGCTTTACGGGCCTTCGCGTCGGGTCCATGGCAAGCCAGGCAATAATTTGCCAGAATAGGACGGATTTCGCGGGCAAAATCGACTTTGCCTTTATCGCTGGGTGGGTAGCCCGGAATCAGACTGATCCCCAGGAGCAGCAGCAAACCATTCATTGTTTCAGCTCCTGAATGGAACGGCTGGACGGATCAGCCGGAACGCCAGATCGGCAGGCAAGGAGGTCCTTTTCCAGGCCATCGCCCATGCGGTCACGGATCTGGCGCCTCGTGTGAGGGAGAATGGCATCAACCAGAACCCTGCAGCAGCAGCAGGCGGAGTCTGACCAGGGCAAAAAAGCTTTGGCCTGGAGTAGGCGGACAATCTCATAAGTTCCCAGCAATTCCCGGTAACCAAACCACCCGTCATTTTATCGCTTCCATTTTGACACCCGCCCGTCCGATGTCAAACGGATTCAGTATCCCCCCGGATGAGCCGGTGCCTGCCCCAGCCAAGGGGAAATGGTGGCTGACGGCACCGATCTCACCCATGCAGACCATCAGGCTGCGACTGGCGAAGGACCAGGAACCAGCATTTTTTTCCACCATGGTGTGTCAAATTGCAATCAGGCATTTTATCCCTCCGGACAATCGTAGCCCCCGGCAATTCATGGCCCTTCCGCATTCAGGGCAAGGAAACTTTTGAAATTTTTTTCTTCCCGGCATACGGGCACCAGAATGAATAAACAAAAAACACCTGTGCCAATCAGGACCTTTTTCCGATCGCCTCCAACTGATTATGATCGATAAATCACGGACGAATGAGCGAAGCCCATCACCGAGCCGGATTTCCTTGTTTCCGTAAAGGACAGGCCACGGCACCAGGGTCCGGCGCTTCAGAAAAAACCAGAAAAACCTGCCTGGCATCCGCCGACACAGACACAGAATCACCAAAACCCGTCTCCACTTGTCTCTTTATTCCATCGGCTAAAATAGCCCGTGACTGGTTCAACCACCATGGCCTCCCCCTCAAACAATCAAGGCCAAACACCGCAAGTGTCTGGCCTTGATCCCAATCAGGTTGACTTGCCTGGATTTTAGACGGGCGTAGGGATCAAACCTTCACTGAACAGGATGTCCGCCACAGTTCCGGCGACCGAGATGCCATTGGTTATGGAACCCGGATAGGCATAATCGCTCGCCAGAGTGGCCAAACGGTGGTTCATTCAGGCAGGTCAGAAGAGGTCTTGGCGGCACGGTCGGCGACTATGGGCAGGGCGCACGGCAGGAACCCGGAACGGTTCGTCCTGGGCAAACCCGTGGTGAAACCGCTGCCCGGGGAGGTCTGGATCAACCGTCCAGTAACCCCTGCCAGTCAGCCAGACACCCGGCATGAATTGGTCCCAAAGGGGTCCTCCCTGGAGGCGGGGGCTCCTTTGGGACCGATCCATGCCACACCAGCCAGTGGACTGGTGCTCACGGGGACCTGACCAATACACCTGCTCCGATCTGTGCACTTGTCGCCACTTGGTCTCATTCGTGTTGACACGTTCCGTTACCGGGTCGGTTTTTTTTCAAACCCGGTGAGAAGTCTCACCAACCTTTGGGTGAAGGATGATTCTGCAAACCGGCGGGCCCGCCAGGTGAGGGCTGCGCGGTTCCACATTTCGTAACCGTTCACCGGAAAATCGATTCAGCTTCAGGGTGAATAATGGTACACTTTGGGTATGGGTAAATATGAGTGCGCCACCCGTGCCAGGTTACGGGTGAATTTTCGGCCTGTGTTGAGCGCACGGAAAAGCGGATCAAGGACCTCGAGGAGAAGCTGGGCAAGAACTCCAGCAATTCCTCCATACCTCCCTCGGCGAATCCTCCCGGTTCGAAAAAGCCGGTGGTGAAAAAGCCTACAGGCCGGAAGCCCGGTGGCCAGCCGGGGCGGCCGTACCATCCTCCCTTCCGATTCTCGCC
>QWOS01000049.1 GCA_003669555.1 Planctomycetota bacterium | reverse complement strand
CCGCCGGTTTCACCGCGGCCTGGGTGCTGGGGCTGTTCACCCAGTGGCTGCGCCTGTCGCCGATTGTTGGCTACCTGCTGGCCGGTGTGCTGATTGGGCCCAGCACACCCGGGTTCATTGGCGATCAGGAATTGGCACACCAGCTCGCCGATATCGGTGTCATTCTCCTCATGTTTGGTGTGGGGCTGCATTTCAAACTGAATGAATTGCTGGCTGTCAGATCGGTGGCTCTTCCCGGCGCGCTGGTGGCAAGTTGCACCATCACCCTGGTGAGTGCAGGGCTGTTGTGGTTACTGGGGCTGGAAGGGAAAACTGCCCTGCTGATCGGCATGTCGATGGCGGTGACCAGCACGGTGCTGCTGGTGCGGGTGCTGATGGAGGCCGATGCGTTGCGATCCCCCGCTGGGCATCTGGCTGTGGGCTGGTTACTGGTTGAGGATGTGTTGACCATCATCGCCCTGGTGCTGCTGCCGGTTTTTGGCCAATCAGCCGCCGTGGGTGATTCTTCGACAGGCTGGACCGGTCCGCTGCTGGAGGTGGCACTGGCCCTCGCCAAACTGGCGGCACTGATAGGCGTATTTTTTGTAGCGGGCAGGCGGGTGATCCCCTGGGTGCTGGGTCGGGTGGCCCGGTTGCGGTCGCGTGAATTGTTCACGCTGACAGTGCTGGTTTTTTCGGTGGCGATTGCGGCGGGTTCGTACGCCCTGTTTGGAGCCTCCATGGCGCTGGGTGCCTTTTTGGCTGGTATGGTGGTGGGCCAGTCACCTGTCAGCCACCAGGCCGCCGCCGATGCCTTGCCCTTGCGGGATTTCTTTGCCGTGTTGTTTTTCGTCTCAGTCGGCATGCTGTTTGATCCATTGATTCTGCTCAGCCACCCGCTGCTCTTGCTGGTCATGGTGGGGATCATTGTGTTGTTCAAGCCGTTGTTGGCGTTCGCGCTGGTGGTGGTGTTGGGTCAACCGGTAGCTACAGCCCTCACGGTGGCCCTCGGGCTGGGCCAGATCGGTGAATTTTCATTCATTCTGTCGGAAGTGGCCCGGGACAAAGGCCTGATGTCGCCCGAAGGGCACAGCTTGCTGGTGGCCGCGGCGATTTTCGCCATCACACTCAACCCGCTCTGCTTCCGCTCCCGGGTAAAACTGGAGCGATGGCTGAGGACTTACCCGGCTTTTTGGGCCTGGCTCAATAGCCGGGCCGAGTACAGGGTGGCCGAAGTCAACGCCACTGCTGCCGGGCTGATCGCCGGGGAAGGCAGTAGCCGGTCGGCGATAGTCGTCGGTTATGGGCCGGTGGGCCGGACAGTGGAGCGTTTGCTGCGCGATTCGGGTCTGGCCACTGTTGTCATCGACATGAACATGGACACGGTGCTGGAGATTTCACGCGAGGACCGCATTGCCATTTTTGGTGATGCCGCCAATCACCATATTTTGCAGATGGCTGGTGTAGAGAAAGCCACCCATCTGGTGCTGACCCTGCCCCAGACGGCCAACCGTTCGGCCATTGTCTCCATCGCCAGAAGCATGAACGAGAAACTGCGTATTTTTGTGCGGGCCCATTATCTGCGAGATCAGGGTGAGCTGGAGCAGGTTGGCGCGACGAGTGTCATTTTCGAGGAAGCCGAAGCGGCGGTTGCCCTAGCCCGCCTGGTGCTGATGGACACGGGAGCCGGTGCCGAACGGATAGACAACACGGTGCGTGACATCCGCATGCGCCTGATGCTTGAGAACATGACCAGCATGCGGTCGCAGCGGGTGCGTGACATCATGGTGCCTTGGCCGCGTGTGCGCTTGCTATCAAATTCCTATCCCCTGGAGCGGGTTCGTCGTCTGGCTGGCGAGCAGCATTTTTCGCGTTGGCCGGTGATTGATGGCAACAGCGGCGAGCCGATCGGCTACCTGCTGGTGAAGGATCTGGTCGGCCACGATTCCAGCCAGAACTGGACCTCCCTGCTGCGAACCATGGGAACGATACGGCCCGACAACGATATCGAATCGGCACTACTCTATTTTCAAAGAGAGGGGGCCACGATCTGCCTGGTGAAGGATGGTGAGAGAACCGTGGGCATGATCACCATCGAGGATATCCTCGAACAGGTGGTGGGGCGCATTGAGGATGAATACCCCCACGGTCCCCAACTGTCGCTGTGTGATGTGACACTCACCGATGACAGCATTCTGTCTCTGGAAAGCGAAAACTCCGGGGATGCCATTGCCCGTCTGGCCGGGGCCATTCCGGGTGGCCGGCTACCTGGCGGGGTGGATATCGCCGCCCTGGCAACCGCACGCGAACGCGACTCGTCCACCGATATCGGTTTGGGGGTGGCGATACCCCACGCGCGTTGTCCGGGCCTGGACGGCCCTCTGGTGGTCTTTGGCCGTTCCGCGCAGGGTGTGGTTTTTGGCCGGGGCACGGGGGAACCGGTGCGTCTTTTCTTCTTGTTGGTCACACCCGTGGATCAGGCCGAGGCGCAGGTGCAACTGCTGGGCCAGTTGGCCCAGTTTGCGGGCAATGTGGCAGCCCGTCAGGAGCTGCTTGAGGCTGGATCGGCTGAAGAAATCATGGGTATCTTCCGGCGTTTTCAGCCTGCCTGAGAAACCCACCCGGGCACAGGAAGGCCCGGGGCATCCGCCGGGGCCTGGCTTGCCTCCTCTAAAAGCCTGCGGAGGGGCCAGATCAGAGCATCCCTTCCAGCACTCGGCCATCGGGCCAGAAATCGGTGGGGCGGTTCTCGCGGTCGTTGAATACCAGAGGGGCTTGCAGGCCCAGAGCGGTGAGTGTGGTGGCAGCGATATCCTCCGGGCCGCAGGGCTTGTCGGATGGGTAGCCGCCCACCTTGTCGGTGGAACCATACACCTGACCACCGCGCACGCCGCCACCCGCCAGCAGCACGCTCATGGCGTTGGTCCAGTGATCCCGGCCTGCCCCTGATACCCCGCCGGAACGCACATCGCCCACCTTGGGGTTGCGGCCCATCTCGCTGGTGACCAGCACCAGCGTGCTATCGAGCAGACCGCGTGCTTCCAGATCATCGAGCAAGGCACTATAAGCCTGGTCGAACTCGGGCAGCAGCCACTCTTTCAGGCAATGGAAGTTGTTGCCGTGTGTGTCCCAACCGCCGCCACTGGCACACTTGAGCTTGTCGGAAACAGCCAGGTCGCCCCGCCAGTAGACACTGACAAACGGCACTCCCGCCTCCACCATCCGGCGGGCCAGCAGCAAGGCCATGCCGTTGGCGGTGGATCCATAGCGGTCTTTCAGGGCCCGGGGTTCATCGTGGAGGTTGAAGGCGCGACGAGCCGGGGCCGAGGCCAATAGCGCATAAGCCCGGCGCGACTGCTCGTCCAGGCCTAGTCCCATTCGGTCGAACTGGCGCGGCAGCGAATCCAGCGAGGCAGCCAGACTACGGCGGGAAGAGATGCGGCCGGCATCGAGTTCGCCCGAAAGCGACAGGGACGGAACGCTGAACTCCTCGGGACGCGGATGGTCGGCCAGCAGATAAAACGGATCGTGATAATTGCCCAGCCGGCCGGCAAACTGGCCGGGCCGGGTGAACTCGGGGGCGCCTGGCTTCTCAGGCAGGGCCACCGTGGCCGGCAATGGACCACGACTGGGCAGGGCGTGGCCCGCCAGACAGGCTAGCGAGGGCCAGTCGGTGGGCTCGGGCTTGCGGTTGTTGCCCAGGGTGCGGAAGGTCACATCGGGGGAGTGGCCCGTCTGGTTATAATAGTAGCCCGCATGGTGATCACCCGTGAGGTCACGCTTGCGCATGCCCACCGATCGCACCACCGCCACCTGCTTCATCCGCGCGGCCAGAAGGGGCAAATGCTCGCACACCTGGATGCCAGGCACTGTGGTGGCGACAGGCTTGAAGGGGCCACGGTATTCCGCTGGGGCCTCGGGTTTCATGTCCCATGTGTCGATGTGCGACGCACCACCCGAGAGCCAGAACAAAATAACCGATTTGGCTTTACCGCCCGTCGCGGGTGAGGCAGCCAGACTGGCGGGCAAGCCCAGGGCGGGCAAGCCCATGCCAGCCTGGAGGAATATCCGCCGGCTGAGAATAGGGCGCAACCTGTCGTGCGAATCGCGCATGTTTCCCTTTTCCTCCAGTATTCGCGGGCGAACGCGGGCGGATACCGCCAGGTGTCAGGAAAAAATCTTCGGGTAAGACAGCATCCGGCCCCATGCAGGGCCCAGTTCGGTCCGCAGGCGCAGCTTCTGGGTCTCGAACAGGGTGTTCCAGATCTGCCCCACCAGGTGTTGATTGGTCACCGGCGCACTGGATGGCCGCCCGCCATCGCGGGTGGACTGGCCATGCACCACGCCCCGGGGCACGCCCGCCCCCGCCAGCAGCAGCGGTCCCAGGTCACCCCAGTGATCGCGGCCACCGATGGCATTCACCCGCGGAGTGCGCCCCATCTCGCCGCACACCACCACCAGGGTGTCGTCCAGCATGCCCCGTTCCTCCATATCATCGAGCAGCACGCTCAGCGCATGATCCAGCGGCGGGGCCAGCCAGTCCATGCCCATTTTCACGGGTGCATTGTTGACATCGGAATGCATGTCCCAGACAAAGGCCGTGTTCACGGAGACCAGGCCGGCACCATGTTCCAGCAGGCGCCGGGCCAGCAGCAGCAACTTGCCCAGGGAGCGAACATGCTCGCCATAATGTTTGTAGTTGTTGTATTTGGTGCCGATGGCGGCCTCACTTGTCAGGCCGGCAGTATCGTAGCGGGCCAGCACACGGGCCGGTTCCTGGTCGATTCTGAAGGCGCGGCCCGAGTTGGCCAGCAACACCCGCAAGGCGCGTTCGCGGGGTGTGTCGGTGCCACCCTGCCCCAGATGGTCCAGTGCCACCGATTCGGCATCCAGACGATGTAGCAACGCTTTGCGATCATCCCAGCGATCGGTAGGCAGGCGCAGCAGCATGTTGGCCAGGGCCGGGCCGGTGCCACCCGGCACAAACGGACTGGCGGAGTGGGCAAAGGGACCCGGCGCGGTCTGTTTTTCGAGGGTGCCAAAATCCGGCAGCGCGGCCCGGTTTTCACCCACAGCCTGCGGCAGGAGGTGAATGCTGCTGGGCAGCCCGGTGACAGGATTCTGGACGCCGGCAATGGAATTGTAGGCAGCCCCCAGGCTGGCCATGGAGCTGTGGGCACTGACCATCGGCTTGAGGTCGTGGTTTGCGTCGCCTGGCACATAAGACCGCACCACACAAAAGCGGTCAGCCCGGCTGGCAAGTTGCGGGAAATGAGACCCGAAGCGCACCCCGGGCAGCCTGGTTGGGATATGGCCTGTGACCGTGCGGATATCGGCAGGGGCATCTGGTTTGGGATCCCACAATTCAAACTGGCTGGGGCCGCCGTGCAGGAACAGCAGCAGCACCTTGCGATGGGTGAGCCCATCCAGCCGGTTGGACTCGGCACCCTGGGCCATTCGGATACCGGCATCTGACAGCCCGGCACCCACCAGACAAGGCATTCCCACACGCAGAAAAGCGCGGCGGTGTGGCATACCTGTGGGGTTGACCGTCATAACGGTGGTATCCAGAGGGAAGGGAAGCAGAAAAAAACAGCCGGGGGGCAGAAACGGTCAGACGAACCAATCAATCGTCCAGCGTGGGCAGTCTCATAACCTATCCCTTTTATTAACCCATTGCCAGCACATTCCGTCGTTTCAGGTACTTTTTGCCGCTTCAGCCCGATTTCTGTCAAGACGCGGCCGCTAATAACGGTAGATTGTCTATTCATTCTGTAAGTTGACAGTAGGAGAAGAAGTTTTCCTGGGTCGCTCACACTGGATCGCATCTGCCTGCGGCGCGCTGAACAACTGAAGGGGATCCCTCTCATGCTTTTTGCCCTCATTCTGCTGGCTAGCCCCCTTCAACCCGTGGCAAGAGAAAAAGCGACCCAAACCGGCACAACCGGGCCGGGCTTGAAGGTCTTGTTCCTGGGAGACCAGGGGCATCATCAACCGGCCTTGCGCTATCGCCAGCTGGCACCTCTGATGGCTAACCGCGGTATCCGGATGGAATACACCGAAAGCCTCGATGTGCTCGACCCGAAGGTGCTGGCCAAATACGATGCGTTGGCCATTTATGCCAACCATCCGCAGATCTCCCCGACCCAGGAGAAAGCTCTGGTTGACTGGGTGGAAGCGGGTGGCGCCCTGGTGCCTCTCCATTGTGCCAGCTACTGCTTTTTGAATTCTCCCAAATACATCGCCCTGGTGGGTGGGCAGTTCAAGAGCCACGGCACCGGCACCTTCCGGGTGCAACGATCGGGCGATCACCCCCTGCTGAAAGATTGCCAGGCCTTTGAGAGCTGGGATGAGACTTATGTGCATACCAAGCACAATCCCGAGGGCCGCGTGGTGCTGGAGACCCGCCTCGAGAAGGGCCAGCCCGAACCATGGACCTGGCTGCGTACCCAGGGGAAGGGCCGGGTTTTCTACACCGCCTGGGGCCATGACCAGCGCACCTTCAGCCATGAGGGATTCGCCAGCCTGGTGGAGCGCGGTATCCGCTGGGCGGCGGGAGCCACCCCGGAGCAGGCAGCCGCCCGCTCCACCCCCTATGTCGATGCTCCGGTCATCGTCGGGCCTCAGCCCAATACCAAGCCGTTTGAATTCCAGACGGCCAAAGTTCCTTTCTATCCCGCTGGTGAACGCTGGGGCACCACCACCGAGCCGGTCGGCAAAATGCAAAAGCCCCTCGATCCCGCTGAAAGCGCCAGGCACCTGATTCACCCTGGTACTCTCGAGCCAGTCCTCTTTGCCACTGAAGAAAATATCCCGGGCAAGCCGATTGCCATGAACTGGGATGAGCGCGGCCGCCTCTGGGTGGTTTGCACCATCGATTACCCCAACGAAATGCAGCCCAAAGGCAAAGGTCGTGACAAGCTGGTTGTGGTGGAAGACACCGACAACGATGGCAAGGCCGACAAAACCACCGTCTTCGCCGAAGGCCTCAGCATCCCCACCAGCCTCACCTTCGCCAACGGCGGGGTGATCATTCATCAGGCACCCGAGACCCTCTTCCTGAAAGATACCGATGGCGACGGCAAAGCCGATGTGCGCCAGGTGATCTTCAGTGGCTGGTCCACAGGCGACACCCACGCCGGGCCCAGCAACCTGCAGTGGGGCCTCGACAACTGGCTTTACGGCATGGTGGGCTATTCGGGCTTCCGGGGCGAGGTGGCCGGCAAGACGGTGAGCTTCGCCACCGGACTGTACCGTTTCAAGGCCGATGGCAGCGCCCTGGAATTCTTGCGCAACACCTCGAACAACTCCTGGGGCGTGGGCTTCAGCGAAGAAGGACTGCTCTTTGGCGGGACTGCCAATGGTTGCCCGATCGTGTTTTTGCCTATTCCCAACCGCTACTACGAGGCTGTCAAGGGTTGGAGCAGCACCGTGCTGCAGAACATTGCGCCCGATGCGAAGTTTTACCCCGCCACCGACAAGGTCCGTCAGGTGGACTGGCATGGCCAGTTCACCAGTGCCGCCGGCAGTTCGCTCTACACCGCCAGGCGCTATCCCCGCGAATACTGGAACCGCACCGCCTTTGTCTGCGAGCCCACCGGCCACCTTGCCGCCACTTTTGTCCTTGACCGTCAGGGTGCCGGGTTCAGTGCCCGTTATGGCTGGAACCTCTTGGCCAGCGATGATGAATGGACGGCCCCCATTGTCGCCGAGGTGGGGCCAGATGGCTGCATGTGGGTCATCGACTGGTACAACTACATCGTCCAGCACAACCCCACGCCCGCCGGCTTCAAGACCGGCAAGGGCAGCGCCTACGAAACCCCGCTACGCGATAAAAAACTTGGTCGTATCTATCGTCTGGTACCCAAGGGCACCAGCGATCCTGCCAAGCTCGATCTCTCGAAAGCCGCGCCTGAAGTACTGGTTGCAACCCTGGGGAATGACAATCTGTTCTGGCGTCGTCACGCCCAGCGCCTGCTGGTGGAAAAGGGCTCGGTGGATGACACGACGGCGGCGGCCCTGATCGACCTGGTGAAGGCCGACCGGGTGGATGCCACAGGTTTGGCAACTGGCGCCATGCATGCGCTGTGGGTGCTGCATGGTACCGGGCGACTGGGCAGCGACAGCCCGGGCACGGCGGTGGCCCGGATGGCCCTGACAAGTCAATCCGCGGGACTGCGCCGGGCTGCCATCATGGTGCTGCCAGGTAACGCCCAGGGGCTGACAGCCCTGCTTGAAAGTGGCCGGCTGACTGACAGCGATGCCCAGGTGCGTCTGGCAGCGCTGCTGCGCCTTGCCGAGCTGCCAGTCAGCGCACCCGCCGGCAAGGCCATTGCCGCCGCCTTGGCCGACGGAACCAACCTGGCCGACAAATGGCTGGCCGATGGTCTCACTGCCGCCCTGGCTAAGCACAACCAGGCTGCTTTGGCCGAATTGATGGGGAAAAAAGAAACGGCGAAAGCTGTGCCCGCCGAGGCTCTGCGTATTATCGGCATCGTTGCCGAGCACCAGGCCAGGCAGGGTGATATCGCCCTGTTCAATGCTCTGCTACCCCGGCTGGAAAACGCTGATCCGGTCGTGGCCGGTGCGCTGATGGCTGGGTGGGACAAGGGTTGGCCCCGGGATGGCAAGGGTACCCTGAACGCTGAGGCCGATCAGGCGCTGGTGAAACTCTTTGCCAAACTCAACGCCGAAGGGCAGGCCAGCGCCATCCGGCTGGCGGAGCACTGGAATTCCGCCAGTCTGCGCGACCAGATGCGAGCGCTGGGCGAAAGGTTGCTGGTCCGCATTCTGGATGACAAGGCCACGGAGGCCGACCGGCTTTCGGCCCTGGCCCAGGTGGGGCGTCTGATTTCGACGCGCGACGATGCCCGCAAGGCTTTGGCGGAACGCGTGGGCCCGCGCCAGAGTCCGGCCATCAATGCTGCTACCCTGGAGGCGCTGGCTCAGGGCGATCCCACGCAAACAGCCGGGCTTTTCCTGCCTCGTCTGGGTGCCTGGCCCCCCACAACCCGCACCGCCGCCCTGAAATTGCTGGTGGCCCGGCCTGATTCGGCGTTGGCCATGCTGACCGCCATGGACAAGGGAGATGCCTCGTACTCGGATCTGGCTTTGGATCAGAAACAGGCTCTGGCATCCCATCCCAACCGCAAGGTGGCCGATATCGCCAAAAAGCTGCTGGCCCGTGGAGGAGGGTTACCTAACCCCGATCGCGAAAAGGTGGTGGCCAGTTTTGAGCCCCTGTGCAAGGAGTCAGGTGACGCTGCCAAAGGCAAAGCGATCTACACCAAGCACTGCTCCGTGTGTCACAAGCACTCCGGGCAAGGTGGCCTGGTGGGCCCCGACCTCACCGGCATGGCCGCGCATCCCAAGCAGGAATTGCTGATCCACATCCTGGATCCCAATCGCAGTGTGGAGGGCAACTTCCGGTTGCATACCGTCTCCACCGCTGATGGGCGGGTTCTGGCTGGCCTGCTGGCATCGGAAACCAAAACAACCATCGAACTGGTTGATGCCCAGGGCAAGCGTTTCCTGCTGCCCCGGGAGGATATTGAAGAGTTCAAGGTCTCCAGCAAATCGATCATGCCCGAAGGCTTTGAGAAGCAGGTGACCCGCGAGGAGTTCAGCAATTTGCTCGAGTTCCTCACCCAGCGTGGCCAGTATCTGCCTTTACCTCTCGAGAAAGCGGCCACCACCACTACGGTGCGCGGCATGTTTTTCGAGGATGAGGGCGAGGTGGAACGCCTGGTCTTTCCGCAGTGGAAGGATGTGACCTTCGAGGGTGTGCCTTTCCATCTGATCGATCCGCAGGATGGCCGCGTGGCCAACGCCGTGCTGCTCTATGGCCCCAACGGGAAAAAAACCCCGAAAATGCCCAAGCGTGTCACCTTGCCGTGCAATAGCCCGGCCCGGGCGATTCACTTCCTGTCAGGGATTTCAGGCTGGGGATTTCCCTATGGAGACAAAGGTGCGGTCAGCCTGATCGTGCGGTTGAAATATGCCGATGGCAAAACTGAAGACCAACCCCTGAAGAACGGCGAGCAGTTTGCTGACTACATCCGCAGGGTGGATGTCCCGGGCAGCAAATTTGCCTTTGATTTGCAGGGGCGGCAGCTGCGGTATTTCAGCATTATCCCGGGGCGGGCCGACAAGATTGACACCATCGAGCTGATCAAGGGGCCGGATTCCTCTGCGCCAATCGTCATGGCCGTGACGGTGGAGACTCGCTGATGGTACAAACCATGAGCCCGGATGCATTTCCGGGCTGGTGGCCATCCGGGGGTGAGGCATGGGGAATGGGCTGCAGGTGATCGTTGTCGCGGTGGTGGCCCTGGCCCTGCCGGTGGTTCTTTTTTATTTCTGGCGGCGGAAGATCCTGTCCGGCTCGCCTGTTTACCAGTGGGCCTTGCGGGTGGAGAGCCTGGAAAAGGCGATCCGCCGCACCCTGACTGGCGCCGAGACTGAAGTGCGCTCGAGGATGAGCGGCCATGCGCGGCAAATGTCGCACGATCGGGCAGAAGCCCTCAAAAGGCACCTTTCCACGCTGGATCTCAACGAACTGAAGCAAGGTCAGGGCGTGGGGCCATCCATGCTCGATTCCTTGCGGGCAGCCGGTTTCCGGGATGTGGGAGCGGTAGCCTCGGCCCTGAGCCTGCAAGGGGTACCAGGCATCGGGCCGGAGCGAGAGAAGGTTCTCCAGCAAACCGCCCGGAGAATTGCCGAGTCCGCCACAAAAAATTTCCAGCAGGGGATGGGCCACGAGGCCGCTCTCGAGCGCACCCGCGAAGCCCGGGCCACCAGTTCCCTGGAGCAGTCGCTGCACCCGGCCAGGCGTACCATTGCCGCTTGCCGTCTGGCACTCGAAGAGTTGGCGCCACGCATTGCTTTGGCGGGCCACAATGGTTCGCGGCTGGTCTTCAGCTTCAGCCAGCCGGCTTTGCTCTCGGCAGACACCCTCGATGCCCCTTTGCCAGCGCTCGATACCTTGCTTAGCAAAGAGGTGGAACCGGTCCCCATGCCGCCCTCCCAGGCTCCACTGCCCTTGCCTACCCCTCCTGGTGCGAAAAAAAACGATACGCCAGCCGAAGAAGATTCGGACGATGAGTTCCTTAAACCGCAAAAACGGGTCCAGCCCACCGAAAAAGCCCCACCCAGACCAGCCCCCAGTCAGCCAGAGGATCCCTTCGACCCTTTCGCCAGCGAACCAGAGTTGCCACCCAAAGCCAGGCCCGCCCCTGCCCCCACGGCACCCGCTCCTGCCGCACCCGCTCCCAAACCCGCCTGGACCCAGTCACCCGGCGAGCAATTGATCACCTTTTTTGAGGTGATGGTAGACCTGGGGCTGGCCGCCGCCAAGAGCGATGGCCGGGTGGTGGAAGGGGAACGCAAATCGTTGCTCACTACCTTGCGTGAACGCTTCGCCAGCGAAGCGGCGGTGACGGGCCATGTGGATATCGACGCCTGTCTGGCCGGTCGCGAACCGATGGAACTGGAGGAGTTGCGACCGCGCCTGCTGGAGCTGCGGAGCGATCAGAGGCGCTGGGGCTACCGGCTTTGTTGCAAGGTGGTGGGCCCCGCCGAGAGCCGGAACACCCGCGAAGGCGAGTTTCTGGCGCTGCTCAGGCGCCTGCTGAACCTGAAAGCCACCGGCAGCATCGACCCCACCGACCCCGAAAGCGCTCTGGAGCTGGACCTCGAACGCGAAGTGACGGTCGATGGTATCCGCCGGCAACGCAATCTGTTGCTGGACAAATACGATGCTGAAAAAGCCTCGGGCCCCGTTGAGACAGAGCACTTCAAGACCCGACGGGAGCAGGTGGAAGCCGCGACAAAAGAACTGCTCAGCCGTTTGGGCGCCCCGGCTGAGGCGCCGGCTCCCGCCGTCACGGAAGCCCCCGGGTCGCGCCACAACCCCGATCTGGATGACATTTTCGGGTGAGCCCGGCCCTCGCCTGGGGTGCCTGGCTTGCTGGGGCCGGACTCAGGCCAGGATTTCGCCGATCACCTTGCCGTGATCGATCTCCAGGCGCTTGCGGCCCGGTACTTCCAGTCGATGGCTGTCGAGCCCCATCTGACGCAGGATGGTGGCGTGGATATCGGTCACATAGTGCCGGTTCTCCTCGGCATGGAAGCCGATGGGGTCGGTGGTGCCATGCACCACTCCGGCTTTCAGACCCCCACCAGCCATCACCACCGTGAACCCGAAAATATGATGGTCCCGCCCCGTGCCACCCTGGCTCCCAGGCGTGCGGCCAAATTCCGTTCCCAGGACCACCAGGGTTCGTTCAAGCATGCCACGCCTTTTGAGATCGGTGATCAGTCCGGCGAGTGGCTGGTCGATCTGCTTGCAGTTGCCGGTATGGTTGCCTTTCAGGTCGCCATGAGCATCCCACGAGCCCGCCCCGCCGCCGCCATGCTGAATCTGGATAAAGCGAACACCGCGCTCAACCAGCCTGCGGCTGGCCAGCATCTGCATGCCAAATGACTTGGTATCGGGTTGATCCAGACCATAGAGCCGCTGGGTTTCCTGGGTTTCCTGAGTGAAATCCAGGGCGATCGGCAGGGCCCGCTGCATACGGTAGGCCAACTCGTAACTGGCCAGACGGGCCGACAGGGCGGTGTCGGCCGGCTCGGCGATGGCCCGGGAGCGGTCGAGTCTGGCGGTGAGATCGAACACCAGCCGCTCTTCCGCAACGCTGAGGGCGCGCTCGGGCTTGCCATAGTCGAGCGGGTTGGCGGGGTCCACACGCATCGGTACAGCATCATGGCGCGGGCCAAGATAATGCCCGTCTTTTTTGTTCCAGTACTCTCGTGTGCCCATCGAGATGAACTGCGGCAGGTTGTCGCTCAGGCTGCCGAGCCCGTAATGGACCCAGGCTCCCAGGGTGGGGAACTCGCCATCGAGCATATGCCGGCCTGAGTGGAACTGCGTTTGCGCACCATGGTTGTCGTCGGTGGTCCACATGCTGCGGATGATGGCCAGGTCGTCCACCACGCCACCGATACGGGGGAAAAAGTCAGACACCTCAATACCGCTACGGCCACGCTTCTGGAATTTCACCTGGGTGGGGTAAAGCTTGTTGCGTTGCTGGCCATTGGCGTCGTTGACCACCGTCACCCGGGCTTGAGCCAGCTTTTCCGGACTTTGTGTGCCCTTGTAGGGGGATTCTGCGATGGTCTTGCCGGCGTGTTTGTCCAGCTCGGGCTTGGGGTCGAAAGTCTCCAGGTGACTCATGCCACCATTGAGGAAAATCCAGATGACGCTGTCCGCTTTAGGGGCAAAGTGGGGGTTGCCATTGGGCGGTGCCCACCCACCTTCATTGGCAGCGGATTCGCGTCCGAGAAGGGCCCCCAGAGCCAGGGAGCCGAAGCCGCCGGCGGTGCGGGTGAGAAAATCGCGACGACGAGTGAACAGGTTCATGGATGGTGCCTCAGCGCTGGGTGAGGAAATCGTGATGGTTCAGCAAGGCCAGCACCAGCAGGGTGCGGGCCCGGGGGGTGGTGTCCTGGCCCGAGGGGCCCTTGCCCAATTCAGCCAGGGCCTTCAGGCACAGGTCGGTCTCGGTTGGGCCGGGCAAGCGAGCCAGCAACACCCGGTGTGCCGCCAGCACGAATTCGCGGGGATTGTCCCCCGGACGGCTGAGGCGGCCGGCGATCCCCTGGGCGGCGTCAAGACTGAGGCCGGCATGCGCCATGGCCAAAGCTTGCTGCGGCACGATGCTCTCCTGCCGGCGGTAGCATTCCAGCACCTGGGCATCATCAAACTGGGCCAGGAACTGCTCATGCTCATTGTGGGAGTGAAAATAATAGATGCCGCGCCTTTTGCCGCCCGCCTCCGCCACTGGAACAGGCGGGCCGCCCCGGGTGATGTCAAGCGTGCCGGCCAGGTGGAGCAAGCTGTCGCGCAGGGCCTGGGCCTCAAGGCGATGCGCCGGATACCGCCACAGGGACCTGTTTTCAGGATCCCTGGCCTGCTCGGCGGGCTGGGCAGTGGAGGAATCGAGCTGGTAGGCGCGGGATGTGACAATCAGACGGTGCAGATGCCGCAGGCTCCAGCCATGCTCCATCAGCTCCACCGCCAGGGTGTCGAGCAACTCGGGATGGGAGGGGGGTGTACCCTTGCGGCCAAAATCAAAGACGGTGGGTACCAGTGGCTGACCAAAGTGGCGGTTCCACACATGATTGACGATCACACGGGCGGTGAGCGGATTTTCCCGGCTGGTGATCCAGCGGGCCAGGGCTGAGCGTCTGCCAGTGCTGGTGGGCGGAAAAGGCCTGGTCTTGCTTTCGGCGGTTTCGATATTCGACTCGGGGGCCTTGACCGAAACGACCAGCCGGGTGAACTTCTCCCCTGGTTCCCGGGCGGATTTTTCGGCATCGGCAAGAGCCTTTTTCGCGGCATCCATAGCTGGTTTCTTGCCCGCGCCTTCCTGGATCATTTCGCGTTCCGCCCTGGCCAGGGCAGCCTGGGCCTGCAGCACCGCCCATGCCGTCTCCAGCCGGGCAGCCTCGCGGGCGGCAACCCGGGCCTGCTCTACCGGCAGGGTCAACTGGTCCAGCCGGGCCTTGTGGCGGGCCCGAAGCATAGCAGGTTCGGCTTCGCGCGCGGCCAGTTCAGCCCTGGCCAGAGCAAGACCTGCCCGGGCCTGCTCGACAGTGACCAGAGTTTTCGATTTGGGTGCCTGGTAACCACTGGCTAGCTCACGGATCTCCATTTTCTCAAAGGAGCAGGTGGCGGTGAAGGCGATCAGCTCCAGACTGCCGGGCAAACGATCAGGCAGCAGCAGATGCGCGCCAGGTTTGCCATCCAACAGGGCTTCCACAGATGTGCCTTGCACCCGGAGAGTCAGGTCGAAAGGTGTATTCAGGGGAACCGGCCGCGACTGTTTACCCAAATCCGGATACTGGAAGGTGCCACCGCGTTGATGCGCTATCTGCAGTTTGGGTTCGGTGGCGTTGGCGCTGAGGTAAACCAGGTTCTCTCGGCCCTCGGCGGTGTCGAATGCCACACCCACCGACCGCCAGGGCTCACCACCCGTGATGGCAAGTCTCAGGGTGATTTCAAAATCAGCCGGCAGCGGTTTCTTCAGCTTGAGGGAGGTACGGGTGTCGATTTTTGCCACCTGAGCCACCTTGCCGCCCGCCGCCTGCCACTGGCCTGCCCCGGTGACAGTCCACAAGTCGGTATCGAGCTTGTCGAAGGAGTCAGCCACCAGCACCTTGCCTGGCTGGCTGACTGAGGGGGGTGCTGATTTTTCGGTCTTCCGCAGAGTTTCAACGGCTGATTTTTCAGCCTGACGGGCGGTTAGCAGGGCCGCCTCGGCAGCTTTCAGATACGCCTGCAACACCGCCGGGCGGGTTTCCGGGGCGTGGGCACTGGTGGGCAATGGTACTTCGCGGACCTCAAATTTCTGAAAATCGAGGAAACCCAGTGCCCCAGGCATCATCTTGCGGCGGGTGTCGGGCTTGGCCTCATCGCCACGGATATGCTTGTGGGTGACCTTGTCAGCGTTGCAATCATAGGCGCGTGGAAAGCCCTGGGTGGCATCAACGGAACCTTCCGGAGCGTCAAAACGGACCTGGTACGGTTCAAAAACAGCCCGGAGCCGGTAATAATCATCGGCCCGGATGGGATCGTATTTGTGGTCATGACACTTGGCACAGTTCACGGTCAGTCCCAAAAACGCCTTGGCGGTGTGCTCGACCGTTTCATCCATCCACGAAGTGCGGTTGAAGAGGAAATACTGCCGCGCCAGGAAACCGCTCGCACGCAGCTTGGCGGTATCGGTGGGATACAGCTCGTCGGCGGCCAGCATCTGCCGCACCATCTCATCGTAGGGCAGGTCGGCTTCCAGCGACTCGATGATCCAGTCACGCCAATGCCAGATGTTTTTCTGGCTGTTGCGTACCTCCGCACCCAATCCCCACCAGTCGCTATAGCGCCAAATGTCCATGAAATGGCGAGCCCAGCGTTCCGCATGGCGCGGGCTGGCGAGCAACCGATCGACTTCACGGCGGTAAGCATCCGGTGTCTGATCGGCAAGAAAAGCATCGATTTCCCCGGATGAAGGGGCCAGCCCGGTCAGGTCGAGGTGCAGCCGACGCAGCAGAGTGAGCTTGTCGGCTGGGGGGCGCGGTGTGAGCCCCTGCTCTTGCCAGCGTTTGGTGATCCAGGCATCGATGGGGTTGGCCGAGGGTGCCGCCGGAGTGATCCGGCTGGGCTTGCGGAAGGACCAGTGATCACGGGGATCAGGGTCGCCAGTTTCCTTGGCCGGGGCCGGGGCACCTGAGGCGATCCATTGCTCCAGCCGGGCCAGTTGTTCGGGATTCAAAACATCCCCCTCGTCGCGGGGGGGCATGCGCGGGGCTTTGTCATGACCACTGGCGCGCTGCCACAGCAGACTGTTACGGGGCTTGCCCGGCACAATAGCCGGGCCAGTGTCTCCGCCTTGCAGCATGCGGGCAACCGTATCGAGGCGCAGGCCCCCTTTCTGCTCCAGCGCCCCGTGGCAGGCCAGGCAGCGCGTTGCAAACAGCGGCTTGATCTTGCCGAGGTACTCCGCAGCGTCGGCGCCCGGCGTCAGAAGCAGAAACAGCGCTGGGATCATACCGTGTGCAATCCGGTTGGGTGAGGGAGGGGCAGGTTATTCATTCTGCCACGCCAGCCAGGCCGGAGCAAGCGGGCAGGAAACCCGCCGGGCACAAGTTGGCTAACCGTTGTTTGGCTCTAGTACCCAAAAAAACGGCACAGATAAAAACTTGCCGGGATTCGTGCGATTTTTCCCGGCCCCGTGAACCAAGCCACTTCTTGAAAGCTTTAACCGCCCGGCTGCCCGGGTCGAGTCTATCCCAAAACAGCAGCCCGACGGGTGAATCAGACCTTGAGGAGGCCCGTGCTGTCACCAAGCGCCGTACGCTGGATGCCCGCCTTTTGCAGCATGGCCAGCCACAGATTGGCCAAGGGCGTTTCCTTGGCGTGGACAATGTGACGGTTGCCCACTACACCCAGTTTGTTGCCTCCCAGGACGGCAATGGGAAGATCATCGTGGTTATGGCGGTCGCCATCAGAATTACCCGAGCCATAGGCAATGAGGCAATGATCCAGCAGCGTGCCTTCCCCCTCACGGATAGCAGCCAGCTTGGTGCCTAGCCGGCCAAAAATACCTGCATGGAACAGGTTGATTTTAGCTATTTTCTCTTGTTTCGTAGCGTTTTTGCCATGGTGCGACAGGTCGTGGTGACCATCTGGCACCTGCAAAAACTGGTACGAGCGGTTGGAGCCCTCGTTGGCCAGCACGAAGGTGGCCACACGGGTGCTGTCGGTCTGGAAGGCAAGCACCAACAAGTCAACCAGCAGTTCCAGGTGTTCGGAGTAGGCGGCGGGGATGGCTTTGGGCCGGTCGATGGTGGGCTTGGCGGGCGGCGGCAGCTTTTCGGCCCGCGCCATGCGCAATTCGATATCGCGCACGCTGTCGAGGTATTCATCGAGTTTGCGTCGGTCGCCCACAGCCACCTTGCCACGGATGCCAGTGGCATCTTTCATGACGGTGTCGAGAACACTTTTGCGCAGGCGATCCCGATCCTTGCGGTTGGCATCTTCTGACACCCCGAACAGGCGGTCGAATATCAGGGCGGGGTTCACCTCTTTGGGCAGCGGCTGGGTAGCCGAACGCCAGGACATGGTGGCGGAATAGACGCAGCTGTAGCCCGAATCGCAATTACCAGCCATGGCACCCGCCTCGGCGCCGATTTCCAGCGAAGGCAGACGGGTGAAATGCCCCATACCCGAAGCGGCCACCTGGTCAACCGAGATGCCCGAATGGATGTTGGTGCCATCGGTCTTTTTTGCCTGGCAACCGGTGAGGAATGCGGACAGGGCACGGGCATGGTCGCCGGGACCATCACCATTGGGGCGGGCCTTGTCGGCGGTGAGGCCGGTGTGGACCGTCAGGGAACCGCGAATGGCTTCAAACGCCTTCAGGGTGGCAGGCAGCTCGGCCAGCTTCCCTTCTGTTTTGGGTGCCCAGTTGGGCATGTGCACGCCATTGGGAACATACAGCCAAGCCAGCCTGGTGGGCGGTTGCCCGGCCGGAATGGCAGCCTCACCCATGGCTCTGCCCAGCGATTCCAGCCAAGGCAGGCCTACCGTCACACCCATTCCGGTCAGGGCCGTCCGCCTGGTGAACTGACTCATGGTTGGCTCCCTTTTCAGATTTACACTCTACATTACCACATTTTCAGCCTTCATACCCACATTCGGGTCCGGCCATCAGGAACCGGAATCGGTATCCCGACCCCGCTTCTGATTGAATGCCTGGCTCCGGATCAACGCCAGCACCATGGCGCTGAACTTGTAGTCACCTTTCCGGGTGGCCTCGACAATCTGGTCAACCGTCTTGCGATCCGCCGGAGTGAGGCCCCTGCCAATGGCATACACCAATAGCCTCTCCGCCATGGTTTTGGTGAATTTGTCTTTATTGTCCAGCAAATAGGCGCGGACATCACGCATACCCTGCACCTTGCGACCGCCAGGCAGTTCGCCGGCGGAGTCGATGGGGTGGCCCTCATCATTATCGCGGAGGGCTCCCAGAGCGTTGAAAGCCTCAAAGGCAAAGCCCAGGGCGTCCATCTTCAGGTGGCAGTTGGAGCAGGCCGGGTTGGCGCGGTGCAGCTCCATGCGTTGCTTCAGCGTCTCGGACTTGCCACCCTGGGGGGTGGCTTCCAGTTCGGGGACATTGGGCGGCGGCGGCGGTGGCGGGGTGCCGAGCAATTGCTCCAGCACCCATTTTCCGCGCTTCACAGGTGAGGTGCGGGTCGGGTTGGAGGTGACCGCCAGGACAGCGGCCATACCCAGCACGCCGCCACGGGGCTGTTCGCCAAGCTCCACGCGGACAAACTCGTCGCCCACAATCGGCTTGCCACCAGGAACCCTGGGCGGCATTCCCCGGGGGTTGCCCAGGTTGTCGGCAATGCCGTAATGATTGGCCAGCTTCTGGTTCAGCCAGGTGTGATCAGCGGCAATGATATCGAGCACGCTGCGATCATTGGCCACGATATCCCCGAACAGTTTGCTTGCCTCGGTCTTCATGGCCAGGCGGAGTGGCTCACTGAAAGTGGGGAAACGCGCCTTGTCAGGGTGGAAGGATTCAAGGCGCTGGATCTGCAACCACTGGGGAAAGAAATTTTCCACCAAGGCCTTCGACCGTTCTGATTTCAGCAGTCGGGCCACCTGGGTATCAAGGGTGACCCTGAGCCTGCCGTCTCCGGCCAACTCGAGCAGTTCGGTGTCAGGCGTGGTACTCCACAGGAAGTAAGACAGCCGGCTGGCTAGCTGTGTTTCGGTCAGGTCGTAGGGTTCATCGCGCGGCGGGCGGTTGTCGGTCTCGACGCGGAACAGGAAACGGGGTGAACAAAGAATGACCAGCATGCCCGTCTTCACACCCGCCAGCCAACTGTCGCGGCGTTTTTGTTCATCAATCCCCAGCGCAATCACGCCATCGAGGGCGGCTGCATCGACCTGGCCCCGCCAGGCGCGCTGGGCGAAACTCTTGAGCACCAGGCGCACCTTCTCTTCGGCTGGCAGCTTCGCATCCACCGCCAGCAGGTCACGCAGGGTTTGGGGACGAGGATCCGCAGGGCCTTCCAGCTCGGCCCACTCCACCATGGCAGCGCGGTCTTTGCCGGGATTTTCCAGCCGCAGCCCCAAACGCAACTCCCTGGGTCGCAGGGTGGCTTTGGCTTCGATGACGCGGGGATTTTTTTCGTTGTTATCGAGGGTGAATTTCCCCAGGCTGCGCTCGCCCACCAAAATAGTGACCTGCGGTGGCTGGCCATCAGCGGCTTTGCCATACACCTTGAAACGCAAGGTATATTCGCCAGTTTCAGTTACCTTGTAAGTCTGAAACAGGCGATCAGCAGTCAATTCGCGGAAAGATTTGGCTTCGCCCGGATTTTTCAGCGCCGGCTCAAGATACCGCGACGCCAGATGGCGCAGGGTTGGCTTGACGGTTTTCAGGCTGATCACACGGTCGAGGGCGCTTTCGGCAGCCGCCAGATACCGCTCCATCAGCAGCGGCGGCAGTGACAGGGTTTCGGCGTTGTTGTCAAAACCGTGGCCAATATCGTCGGCAGGAAAATCACCCGCGGGGTTGAAATCTATTCCCAGCAGGTCTTTCAGGGTGGCGGCATATTCCACACGGTTCAGCCGGCGGGGAGGCACACGGCCCGGGTCCGGTTTGGCCAGACGATCAGCTTCGGCGAGGATGCGGTTCACAGCCTGGCTGAACTGTTCCACCTCCGCGGTGGTGGGCCGAATTTTTTTGCTGACTGGCGGCATATCGCCAGCTTGGGCCCGCTCCACCGAATGCTCCCAGGCCAGACGGGCCTTGAGAACGGCGGGACCATCCCATTTCTCCAGCACCAGACTGCCCTTGGCCTTGTTGCCCTGGTGGCACTGGATGCAGTATTTTTGCACAAACGAACCTAGACCATCCGTTGGCGCCGTGGCAGGCTGCCCGGAGGCAAGGAAAATCAGGCAACAGGAACCAGAAAACACGAACATGAGGCGGGCACCTCGTTGGAAGGTACCCGTATTTTAGTCGCTTTGGCTGGGTAGGTCCACCGCAGCAAGGCTTCTACTCACCGCAAATCCCGAGGCATGAGACACTTCTCATCAGCTCACGGCGGCAGACTCCACCCGCAATGTCACCCGGAAGCCCAATTCCTTGGCTTTGGGCGCATCCCGGTGCGCCGCCAGGTAATTGAGCCATTCCGGCGGCTTGCCTTCATCAGGTCCAAAGTAAGCCATTGCCACATTTTTGTGAAAGCACCGCTTCGGATGCGAGCATTCGATGACGAAATGCTCTATCAGAATGTAGTCGCCTGGATCAACAATAGCTATAGATGGCTCAAGTTTGTCGTTGATGTAGGTGTTGTCGCGGCCGCTGTGGGTCCGTCCCTGGAAATCCACTCCCAGGACCGGATTGCCCTCAAGCATCAGGCTGGCATTGGCGGCGGCCAGCGAGGCCACGCCTTCGCCATCCCGCGAGCAGGAAAGCTGCCCCACCAGTTGGCTGTCCATGACCAGCTTCACCCGGTCTTTCCCACCGCCCACCACGCGCACTAGCTGGGAAACTTCACAATGAACCGCAGCCCGCGACATATCCAGAGGGTACCCAGCGGCGGCGGCAACCCCCGTAATGATCACCGACATGCTTTCAGGTTTGGAATGGGTCAGCTCCACGCGGGCTGCATGGGTGTGGGCCAAACCATTTTTCTGTCCATCGGCGGTTGAATTCCGCTGTCCCAGCACCAGTCTGGGGGGGCCATCCGCGGCAAAAAGGCGTGGACTCAGCAAACTTCCACCCAAAGTGGCCCAGCTACCCAAAAGCAGAGAGGCATCGCGGCGATTCATGAAAACCACTCCGGGGAATAAAGCAACCGATGAAAAAGAAGATCGGCAAACCCGGGCAAGAAAATACAGGAAAGATCATCCCGACTGGCAAAATCGGCAAAACCAGCTTTCGGGTTCGTTTTCTGCCTACGGCTTACTGGTCTTTTTGACCGATCAGCTTCAATGCCTCATCGGTGATTTTTTCGGCCTCCTCCAATTTGCCCTCCTCCATCGCCGGGCCAAAGCGTTGCATTAGCTTGGCAATTGGCGAGATATCCTGGCCGTCCCGCTGCATCTCCTGGGCACGCTTCTGGATTTGCTGAACCTTTGCAATCAGGTGCGGCGGGGGTCCGAGTGGCTGGTGCCTGACTTTGGGCTGAACTCCCGGATTTTCGAGTTGTTGCAGAGCGCTGATGTATCGTTTTCGCATGAAGGCTTTCATGGAATCGACTATGCCGTCGTAGTCTTTATCACCGGGAACGGTTGCGCGCCGATGTGGAAACGGGTCGGCCTTCAGATCGTCATGGATCAATTGGTATTTGGCATCGAGGACCTTGCAGAGGCGTAAAGGCTCAAAGGATTTTTCCAGGATCTTTCGGGCTTCCTGGCGGTATCTCTCCAGGAGCAGGGGGTCAGAAATAATGCGCTCCAGAAGGGGATTGGGTGGGCCGGTCGCCGGTATCGGCCAAGCCGCATTCCAGTCGTCATGGACCTGGATTTTCCCAAAAGCTTTCTCGCAAAAACCCACATCCAGATCCCATGGCAGGTAACGCCAGCGATCATTGTTGCCATCGTGGTAAAGGAAATAGTTGTGCGGGTTCCACCCCGTCAGTTGATCGAAAGCACCGGACAAGAGCATGACAGCCGTCACCTTGAGGAAGTCATCCAGCTCCATCCGCGATTCCAGTTTTTTTGTGAACTCTTTGGCATCTGCCTGGTTGATCAGCTTGATGAAATCGACCAGCCGGGCGGGATCCCTCTGCGCGGATTGGTTCTTTGCCGCAAAGGTTTTCGAATAGAGGGACGGATCGTTACCAAGGAACTGAAGGTTGCAACCCGGTCCCCCTTCGTCGACCTTGAAAAGGGAGCCGTTTGGGTCGGGAAGGTGGTTTTCAATGAACGATTCATCCACACGCTCCACATTCACGAAGACGCCCTGATATTTCTGGTTCAGGTACAGTTTGGCGTGGTTGCACCGGTGCGCCCTGGTACCATGCGCGCGGAGGATTTCAGTGATAATCGGTTCGCTGAACAGACTGCCGAACTGTATGCCGTTGTCCAGGGATGCCTGCCGCAAACCGATAAACCGTTGACCCTTTTCGTACTTGTCAAACTTGATCAGGAAGCTGCGCTTGTGGGTCTGATTCGGATTCGAAGAGCTGTTGCCCTTGAAGCGGATTGAAACTTTTTCAACCGTGATGTCACGCCATCGAAACGAGGCGGGCACATCAATGATTGTTGGCAATGCAGCCTGCATCCGCTTCAGGTCCTTGTCCCTGACTTGCAGATGAATCGATTGAACTTCGTCCGGACGGTAAAAATCGGCAACTACCTTCTCGTTGATCGGCGGTGCCGCCATGCTGGCGACAGGGTTCCAGCCATGGATCAGCAGGGCACAAAGCACAGCAGCATGTAATCGCATGGCTTCCCTTGATTTGCCAACATACCGGATCAGTTTGCCGGCAACTGGTAGGTGAAGATTGCACAGGAACGGAAGACTATCGGTTCATCCGAGGGGTGCCAGGGCCAAACGGCGACCCAGGTTATTCTAACTGACAGTCCCGTAGCAGGTAACCGCCCAATGGGGGGCGTGATAAAGACCTAAGTTATAGGCTGGCTGCATCTGCGGCAATGGTATTGCAGGGTTTGAAAAGCTGTTTTTTGCCAATCAGGTTTGCAATGGATCCCCCACAAACAGGAGCGGAAACCAATAAAGACAGGGGCCGGACCACCCTGAAAGTGGCCCGGCCCACAGGTTTTTGGCGAAGTTGGAGCTTACTGGATCGGCCGCACCACGGAGGTGCTGCGGTAATAGTCCATCAGCACATCGGGCGATAGCACACCACCACCCAGCCCGCTTTTCTTGACACCGCCGTAGGGGACACCGTGCGCGAAAACATTGTGCGCATTGATCCAGCTATTGCCCACCACCATGGCTTCGGCAACCCGCGCCGCGCGGGCGTTGTCATTGGTCCAGACGCTGTTGGCCAGGCCGTAATCGGTGTCGTTGGCCATGGCAATGCCCTGCGCTTCGGTGTCGAATTTGGCCACATAGGCCACCGGGCCAAAAATCTCCTCGCGCGCAGCGACATTGTCGAGCGGGCCAGTCAGAAGGGCCGGTTTGACATAGTTGCCATTAAGTCCCGGAACGGTTGCCGCCCCGCCACCGTAAATGCACTGGGCGCCAGTGGCCTGGCCCCTTTCCTGGTAGCCCAGCACGCGGGCGCGCTGCCTGGGATTGACCACCGGGCCCATCTGGCTGGTGGGATCCAGCGGATGGCCAATCTTCACCTGGCTGAGGCTCTCCTTGCAGCGCTCGATGAACTGGTCGTAAATTTTCGAATGGACAAACCAGCGGGTAGCATCGCAGCAGACCTGCCCGGTGTGGAAGGTGATCGCGCCGACCAGCTTGTCGGCAACGGCGTTGACATCCACATCGTCAAAAACCACCGCCGCGCCCTTGCCACCCAGTTCCAGCTTCACAGGCACCAGGTTGCGGCCACATGCCTCGGCGACCATCTGGCCCACCTCGGGTGAACCGGTGAACGACATCCGCTTGATCCGGGGATTGGCCGACAAAGCCGCACCCGCCGTCTGGCCCCGGCCCGTCACCACATTGATCACGCCATCCGGCACGCCCACTTCCTTGGCCAGGCGGGCCAGGTAAATGGCCGACAGCGAGGTGTCTTCCGCCGGCTTGATGACTACCGTGTTCCCTGCCGCCAATGCGGGGGAAATGCCCCAGCCAATCAGCAGGAAAGGGAAATTCCAGGGGAAAATAAACCCGCAAGCCCCCCAGGGTGCCTTGTGGACCCAGGCTTCATGGCCAGGAACATCCAGTTTCGTACGGGTATGTACCCCTTCGGCCAACTTCACGAAGTACCGCATCGTGTCGACAAAGTTCTGCACATCGCCCTGCGCCTGGGCTTCGATCTTGCCAGCTTCCAGCGCCTCGATCTGGGCAATGATGGCTTTCCTGGACTCCACGGCATCCGCCAGTTTCAGGAGGATCGCGCCGCGTTCCTTCTGTGACAAAGCGGCCCATTGGACAAACGCCTGATTGGCGACATCAACCGCGCCTGCCACTTCGGCGGGGCTCAAATCATGGATATCGCCAATCTTTTCGCTCGAGCCGGGGTCGAATGTCGCGATCAGCACGCCACTGGAGGAAGGATAATCCTTGCCCCCGACAAATCCTGCGAAAGGGCCGCCGCTGAGGAATTGAACCACTTCCGGCAGCAGTTTGAATTGGGAGGGAAGGCTCATGCAAAAAACTCCTTACAAGGATCGATGGGGAATTCCGGTCATCCCGAAAAAGGGAGGGTGAGGGCTAAACGGAACCAGGCCCGCCAGAAGGAATACTGTACCACAGCGAACCGCCACACACAGGAATACGAAATCCGTCCAATCCGTTGCGGGCGGATAGGCTTTTTTGGACCAAACATGGGCCAGGTCAACACGGTCTGCCCCGCATTTCAGCAGGTGATGCGGGGCTTGTTCCAGAATAAGCCACCAACCACCTGATCCCAAGGGAAAAAAAGAAATTTCCCCTGAAAGCCAGAAACCACTTGTAGCAGGTATGCCGCTGGCCCAATAGCCGGTTTGCCAATCATTTATTGGCGGATAGACTGAGATATTGTCAGATTGTTGTTTTGAAAAAAAACATCAGAGAGTAGGTATCCCTTGGCTATTCCGGCCTGGTGTCACGACACAACAGCCCTCGACCTGCTTCGTCTGGCCCGTTCCCATCCCACCGATCTGCTTCACCGGCAAAACCTGGCAACCTGGCTAATAGACAATGGCCGACGGATCAGTGATCCAGACAGCCTCGACCTGGGTGAAGCCTTGCGGGCCAGTTTCCAGACGGGCGAGCTGGTGCTGCTGCCCCCCGAGACAGCCCAGCGTCTGCACCCCTTGGTGGGTGCCCTGCACGGCTGGTTGTATGGGGTGCAAGACAACAGCGACGCGGTGGCGCGCCTGTGGTTGCTGCCGCCACACAGCCTGGAACTGGCCCCGAATGTGTGGCTGGAAATGCTGCCGGTTTCAGCCGGCACTTTCCTGATGGGCACCCCGGACACCGAGGCGGAACGGGATGATGACGAAATCTTGCACGAGGTCACCCTCACCCAGCCATTTCTGGTTGGCAAGTACCCGGTCACCCAAGAGCAGTGGCAGTCCGTCATGGGCCGCAACCCGAGCTATTTTCAGGGTGGCAACCTGCCGGTGGAAATGGTTTCGTGGAACGATGCCCATGAATTTTTCCAAAAGGTCCGCAAAAAAACCGGGCAAGCGGTGTGCCTGCCCACAGAAGCCCAGTGGGAGTACAGTTGTCGGGCAGGAACCAGCACGCCCTTCCACTTTGGCAGCGTCTTGAACGGCACGCAGGCGAACTGCGTTGGTGAATTCCCCTACGGCACCACCGAGACAGGCCCTGACTTGCAAAAAACCAGCCAGGTTGGCAGTTACGCGGCCAACGCCTGGGGCCTGCATGACATGCATGGCAATGTCTGGGAATGGTGTCAGGATTGGTATGGGGAGTAATCCAAAGAGCCAGTTAAAGATCCCCAAGGCGTGATAAACGGCCAATACCGCGTCCTGCGTGGGGGTTCCTGGCTCTACAACGCCTGGGGTTGCCGGTCAGGCCTGCGCATCAGGGTCCCGTCTGGCTACCAGGGCAGCCGCTGTGGCATTCGGCTCATTCTACCCCTGTGATTCCCTTTGCCCTGTCGTTGTTTCTGAAGTCGTTCGGGGGTTCGGTTTTTGATTTTCGGGCGTGACTGGGTGTTGCTGCTCAACAGCAGGCCACCTGGGGAGTCACCGGTGCAGGGGAGGGCCCCGGCGTTTGGGACACTGCGCATATTGCTTGACTCAAGTAGTCTTTACTCTTATAATTATGGCGTCAACGGGTTTCATCACAAGAAAGCGGTAACAACAATGCATCAGGAAAGCTCGATTTTTAATTTTGATGGTCAAAACTTGATCCGCGTCCATACAACCTTGCGGACAGAAGCTGGCGAATCAGCAGTTGGTACCAGACTGGATCCCAACAATCCGGGCTACCCGGCGTTGATGCAAAAGCGCTCCTACACCGGAGAAGTCACCTTGTTTGGTCATCAATGCGAAGCCAGTTATGCCCCACTCACCGATCAGGATGGCCGACTGACTGGCGCGCTCATGGTTTGTATCCGGAAATAACTCCCCGCTGCCGGCCCTGCCTCCAGCGCGAGAATGCGAAGTATGGCGATTGGCAACCCGGGGCGATCAAGAGTCGCCCCGTCTGGCTACCAGGCCCACCGCTGCGGCATTCGGCTGGTCCTGCCGCTGTGATTTTTTGATTTCGGGCGTGACATTGGGTGTCAACCCTGGGCCAATCGGGTTGACATCCTGGTCATGGAACGCCTCCGCCCGCCGGTTCCCGAACATAAAAAGCACCCCACTTTCGGCCGGTAAAATGCCGACGAAAAAAGGCCGTCGGCACAACCGGCGGCCGGGGTAGTGGGCCACCACCCAGCCTGAAGTATCGTCACCAAAAACCGAGGCAGAGGGGAAGTCGTCTTGCGTTGATACAACACCGGCTTGCCGAGCTTCTCCGTTTTGCTAAAGAGAGCGCCTCTGGTGATTCTGTTGTGGATTTTCTGGTATTTAGTCAGCCCAGGGATAACGGTGCGCATGGCATGAATCCGCGCCAGTATTTTTAGCGCTTGCTAACCAAGGCTGGAATGAAGTCTCCAACATCCGGGTCGCCGCATGCAGCGCCACCGGCTGCGGCAGCAAGCTTTATAAGGTCAGCTCGGTAAAAGGTTGCAGGCACCCGCCCTGCCATTTCTCCGGTGCCGTGTCCTTCGCCCCTTTCAGGCAGCCAGCACACCCTGCTATCATGCAAATAGACATTTCGTGAACCAAAGGACAAAGGAACTGCTGGGTGGCTCTCCCTCATCCGCAATGCAGGGCGTTTTTCCACCTGGGAGCCGTTACCATCCATGAACGCGTCCAATTCCACGGCCACCCAGGAGGCCCTCGAGCGGCAGGATCAGGATATTCGCATGCTGGAGGACCTCCTCCGGCAAACCATCGAGCGTCTGGCCGGCCCTGAGGTCCTGGCCCGGTTCGATCGGGTCCGCGAAGCCGCCATTGCCCTGCGAAACCACGGCGCCCCCGAGGATGCCCGCTTCCTGCGCGAGTTCCTCGACTCGCTCGATGTTGCCTCGCTGCGCGAGCTGATCCGCGCCTTCACCATCTATTTCGACTTGAACAACCTGGCCGAGCAGCACGCCCGCATCCACGCCATCCGCAAGCGCATCCGCACCCAGTACCCCAAGCCCATGAGCGAATCCGTCACCGAGGCGATCCGCCAGTTGAAGGACCGCGGCTTCCCCGCCCGGGAACTCGGCAAGGTCCTCGAAAACCTCAACATCCAGCCAGTCTTCACCGCCCACCCCAGCGAGGCCCGCCGCCTGACCATCCTCGAGAAGCTGGCCGCCATCTCCAACGAGATCGATCGCCTCGATTACCTCGAACTACTGCCCGATGAGGCCCAGGCCGCGCGGGATTCCATCCGCCAGCTTATCGAGATCCTCTGGCTCACCGAGTCCGTCCGTTCCGAGCGGCCCAAGGTGATCGATGAGGTCCGCCAGGGCCTTGAGGTGGTCGAGGGCAGCCTGTTCGAGGTGGTCCCCGAACTGTACAGCCTGCTCATCTCCAGCCTGGAGGAAATTTACCCCGGGCAGAAATGGCGTCTGCCTGCCATTCTCCGCTTCGGCTCATGGATCGGCGGCGACCGCGACGGCCACCCCGAGGTCACTGCCCGCGTGACCATCGAAACGGTTGCCCTGCACCAGGCAACCGTTCTCAGGCATTACCTCGCCCAGGCCAACAGTCTCGGCAAAAACCTCAGCCATTCCGCCAAGCGGTTGCGCCTGCCTCCCGCCTTCCTCGCCGGGTTGCGCGACGAGGCCCGGGCCCTCGGACTTCCCCCCGGTCGGATCGAGCGGGAACCATTGCGCCAAAAATGCCGCCATATCGCCCGCAAGCTGGGGCTCACCATCGAGCGCCTCCGCTCCCTTGTCCCGGCCTGGACCGACACCGCCAGCAAGGTCCCGCCCATGGTCTATGCCACCCCGGCGCAACTGCGTGACGACCTGCTATCCATCCGTTCGGTGCTGGTCGGCAACCAGGCCGAGGCCGCTGCCCGAATGCTCGACACCTTTATCCGCAAGGTCGATGTCTTTGGCCTGCACCTGCTCACGCTCGATATCCGCCAGCACGCGGACCGGCACCGTGCCGCCATCACCGAGATCCTGGCGCGCGCGGGAATCGAGGCCAACTATGAGGCCCTCGGTTCCGAGGAAAAGCTGACCCTCCTGACTAACCTGCTCACCATGCCCCGCCCGGTCATCCCCGCCCATCTCGAGTATTCCCCCGAAACCAGCGAGGTCATCGAGACCTTCCGGGCTGCCAGCGCTATCCTCGAGCATCAATGCCCAGAGGCCATTGAGAACTACATCATCAGCGGTACCGGCGACGCCGCCCACCTGCTCGAGGTGCTGCTTCTGGCGCGCGAGGCCCGGCTTTTCCGCCCTTCCGACGGGATCAGCCGCATCAACATCATCCCGCTCTTTGAAACACTCGAGGCCCTCAATCAGGGTCGCGAGATCCTCCAGCGCCTGATGGATATCCCCTCCTGGCGCGAGCACCTCGTCCTGCGCAACGACCTGCAGGAGGTGATGATCGGCTATTCCGACAGCAACAAGGAAAGCGGCTTCGTCCAGTCCGCCTGGGCCCTCCACGAGATCCAGCGCGATCTCGCCACTTTCGCCCGGGACAACCGGATCGTGGTGCGGGTGTTCCATGGACGCGGCGGCGCCGTCGGCCGTGGCGGCGGCCCTGCCAACCAGGCCATACTGGCCCAACCTCCCGGCGCGGTGAACGGTTCCCTGCGCATCACCGAGCAGGG
>QWOS01000117.1 GCA_003669555.1 Planctomycetota bacterium | reverse complement strand
TTGCAGGGCACCGGTCAGAGTGGTAACGTCGGTGAGTGTGGGGGCACTTCCCGGCAAGACAACGCCACTGGTATCCCAGTCGGCCTGGCTGCCCAGCATGGTGGTGGTGACCACGCCGGTGGCATACTCGAACACCGTGTCGCCGCCCAGGGCGGCGGAGCCAGTGATATCGCTGCTGGCAGCGACATCGGCGCCGGTGAATGCCGCCAGTTCATTGACAAAGGCGCGCCCCTGGTCGGTGGCGGTCACATCGCAGCCGTAGAGCAGCAGATCGGCGCCGGGAGCCAAAGCCTCAGCCCAGCCACGCACCTCGGTGCTGCGGGCCTCCAGCGATTTCTGGTCGAGCCGCTGGTTGCCCAGCCAGAGAGTGCCAGCTGACCCATGGCTGACAATGTGGATGGCTGTGAGATTCTTACGGCTGATCAGGGAATCGGTTATCTGGCGGATGGCGTCGCCATGGGGATCCAGCACCACCACTTCGGCGGATTTGCCCCAGGCGACCGGCACGCGGTCGGCCAGTTCAGCGCTGACAAAAACAACTTCGCCACCGCTGGGCTGATTGTTGAAAAAAAGACGATTGGCGGCGGCATCGGCGGAAACCGGCACAACCGCGCCAAGCGCCACGCGTGTGGCCACCACTATGCCTGAGGCGCCATGAACAAGCTCGGCTCCGCCCAGTCGCCAGTCAGCCCAGTCGGGGCGGGACGCGAGCGCATCCGGGTTGGTTCCTTGCGGAGCTCCACCCAATTCGGGTCCATCCGCAGCGAGTTCCCGCCAGTGGTTGAGTTCAAAGCCCTCGATGGCCTCGCCATCCGGGTTGCCGTTTCCGGGCGAGGCATCGAGGGCCTGAAATCCTACACTTTGAGTATTGATATCTTGATTGGCCAGATTAGGCAGGAGTGTCCCGTCGATGAGGGTGTGGCTGGGCGTCAGGCGCTGCTCGAATTGTTCGAGATGCAAATTGAGACGGCGCTTCGACATAAGCAGCAGCGTGGGCCCCTGACCCACCCAGCGCGCCAAAGCGGCCATCTTGCCCAGGGCCTGGCAGAGCCAGCCCTGGCGCGTGATGCGGGTTTTCCACCCACCCCACGCCATTTTGCCTTTGACCATGAGAGACTCGTCCTCTTGCTTGCGTTTGAGCTTTTTGGCTCAACCGCCCCTGCTTGCTTGACCCAACCTCAATCAGACGGTTCTTCGGCCGGGAAGTGCGGACCAATACCAAACAACCAAGATATCTCGACATATCCAAAAACCGCCATGCAATACGCCGAAAAACCACTTTTCATTGCTTTCACTATTACTTCCTTAGCATACGCTTCCAGAACAGGCTTACGCAACCTGTTAATAGTTTTTTTAGCTTGTTTTTCAGGTATTCTACGGTTCAGAAATCGTTCAGATCTTCGCCGGTCCCGGGAGGAAAAGCAGGCGGCTATTCGCCCCAAACGCCCCATCTGTACAGGCGTATTTCGGATGTCAATGAAATTAATAAATATTAAAGTATTATTGCAAAATCACGAATGATATATCGATGCTATTTTGATCTTATCTTGCCAGCCCAGGTCAGAAAGTGGTCGCGCCAGATGGTTTCTGGCTCGAATTCAAGGGTATGGTATGCCCCTGCGTATTCCAGAACCTGCTTCTTTCGCAGGCGCCGATCAACCCAGGCCCGGGTGCGCTGGTTGTCAACAATTTGCTCTGCCCCGGCCAACTGCACCAGCACTGGCAAATCCCAGCGCTGCCAGGCCAGCCAGATGTCCAGACGCGTGCTTTCCACCAGGAGTCGGGCGGTGGCCCGATGCAGTGCCCACGGGTCTTCCCGCAAAAACTCCTGCCATTTCGGCGAGGCAGTGAAAAGAGCTGGGTCATTTAGGGGGATAGGGAAAGCTCTGGCAGGCGCAACAAGCCTAGCCCATGCTATCGCCATTTTTTCAAAACCGGAGACTGTAACCAGAGGACAAAGCCCCGGAGCCCACAGAGCCACCCCTTCAACACCCAACGGGAAACATTTGGCCAAAGCCAAAGCCACTTTGGCACCCCAGCTGATGCCAACTACCACCACCGAAGCCTCTCCCCACACCGCCCGTCTGGCCGCATCGGCATCCGCCACCACCTGACGCCAGCCGGGAATATCGCCCCGATCCACGGTATGATTGCCCGAGCCGCGCCGGTTGACAAACAGCACTTCATAGCCGGCTTCAGCCAAGGCCTGGCAACTGCGCCCGTACCAACCCGCATGGCTCTGGATCCCGTGTAGCAGCAATAGCCTGCCCCGCAGCTGGCCCTGTGCCGGCAAATACAGCGCCCGCAGTGGCACCCCATCGGTAGCCTGATACTCCCGCCAGACCTCAATCACCCAGCACCTCCCGGCGCACCGTCACCCGCTCAATAGCCCGTTGATCCAGCTCCACACCCAGCCCAGGACCTTGAAGCGCCGGGGCCTTGCCGCCCAGACCGAAGGTGAGATTCCGCGTGGTAAGCGCCTCCTTCACCAGGTGCCGGTCGTACGACCCCTCCACCGCCGCCAGGCCCCCCACCGCCTGCGCGAAACGCCTGCCAGCGGCTGTGAGTACCCCGGTTTCACCCACTTGGCAGCCCAATTGGCAGCGCAACCCGGCCAAACGCGCCCGCTGCGCCAATCGCAGGGTGGGTATAAAACCACCACACTTGCTCAGGCGCAGGTTAAAGAGATCGCACCAGCCACCGGCGATCGCCGCCTCGGCGTCGGCCATGCCGCACAACGACTCATCCAGCATCACCGCCACACCCGTTTCCTGCCGCAACTGTGCCAGACCACTATTCGCCTCTACCGGGCAGGGCTGCTCCACCCACTCCAGACCCACCCCTTGCAGGCGATGGAGCGCCTCGATGGCCTCATCCGGAGACCAGGCCTCGTTGGCGTCGATGCGGATGCCCATCGCCGGGCCAGATATTCGCCGCACTTCACCCAAACGCTCCAAATCGTCATACTCTTCGATGCCCACTTTGACCTTCACCTGCCGGAATCCTGCGCACCGATACAACCGCGACAACAACCGCAGCTTGCGCCCGCGAGCACTGGTGATGACCGCGCTGTAACGGACAGTGCCGACAGGCTGGTGTAATTCCGGCGCCAGCCTGGGTACCAGCGAATCGAGCCCCTGGCCATATTTTTTCCCGCAGGCGTCCAGCCAGGCCAGCTCCACCGCACAGCGCGCGGCGTTACCGCCAATACCCCGGCTGTCCCCCGGCACCGAGGCTAGCTGCAGGGCTTCGGCAGCGGCAATCGCCGCCTGCCAGGAGTCGGCCCGCAACTGACCCACTACCCTGGAACGGCCCAGCAATTCCAGCGCACCGGCAACTGTTTCGCCAGTGACATAGTCGCGGGGCAAACCCTCGCCATAGCCCGTGGTGCCATCGGCCAGAACACAACACGCCAGCAAAGAATCGGTGTTGGTGCGGGCGTGCGAAGCGTGCCGAATGGCCCGTCGCAGGGGAATCCGCACATGCGACACACTGAATACGGCGGGTTGCACAGCCAAGGGCTCCTGATATAGCTCAATTGAGGGAAATTCAGCCAGGGTATTATGGCTGATTTTTCCAGTTTTTGAGGGCTTGCCGGTTTATTTCAGCATTTTTCCACAATTCGCTCTTGCACTGACCGTCGCATCTTTTGTATCCGGGTCGTGTCCGTAGGGGGAGCAGGCTCAATCAACTGCTCTATCGGACATTTTGAAAGGGGTCACTGGTCCCATCCACTCTCGTGCGGGAGAGTGAGTGGGCTTCCCTGGCGGGGGAAGGGAGTCGGGAACCAATCACGGAAACAGCTGGGCTGCTTCTCTGGTTCTCATGCTCGCTAGTGATTCCCTGATCTTCCGGGGGGCTGGGTAGTTATTGCCTGGCCCCCCTTTTGCTTTCATGATATATACCGAATTCGTATTGTCAGCTCACGGGCTTCAGCCACCCGTCACTTCACCCCAGCGCCGCGCGCTGGCTTCCCACAGCCGTTGCGCCAGATCGGCATTCTGGGCCAAAGCCGATGGTTCTTTTTCCGTCATTTGATTGAAATACTTACCCGTCACCCCCTGCATGGCAGAATCTGCCGCCAGCTGGACCAGACCCCGCGCGCCCGCAGCGGGTGTGATGGCAACCCGGTTGAGCAGGGTGCGCCAAAACCAGCCCATCAGGCCATTGCCACGAAAAAAGCGGGTGCGTACCACACCCGGATGGACAGCGTTGATGGTAAGGCCGCTTGCCTCGCTCCACTGCCTCGCCTGCTCGCGCACAAACAGGATATTCGCCAGTTTGCTGCGGCCATATGCCTGCAATGCCCTATAATTCCGACTGTACTCCAGGTCATCCAGCGGTAAGTCCCTGACCATGTTGTGGGCATTGGAGCTTACCACCAGCACCCGCGCTGGGGCGCTGGCCAGCAACAGTGGCTCCAGCAGCCGTGTCAGGCCAAACACCGCCAGATGGTTCAAGGCCCAGGTGGTCTCCACCCCTTCACCGGTGACCCGTCGCGGGTTGAAATAAGCCCCGGCATTGTGCACCAGGGCCTGGATAGGCTCACCCGCTGCCAGAATTTCCTCACCCAGCCGCTTCACCTGCCGCAGGAGCGACAGGTCAGCAACCCGAGTGGTCACGACACCCGCGCCGGCCAAGGCGTTGATCCCGGCAGCAACCCTGCCCAGCGAATCCGGGTCGCGTGCCACCAGCGTGAGCCGGTAGCCGAGCCTGGCCAGTTCACGAGCCGCTTCAAGCCCAATGCCCTGCGTGGCCCCGGTGATGATCGCATGTCCTGGTGATTGCTGTACCACAGTTGCCTCGATGATGCGGCATGCTCAGGATGGCACGACGCTGGATTTCTGCTGAATAACATGCGTGGCCTTGGCGAACCATGGCCTCATTGGCTAGCCTGAAAGAGTACCGCTGCGGCTTGAGAACTGCCGAATACGCGACTGCCACTATTTGGTTTAGGAAGACGCACCTGTGCCAGCCACTGATAACGCGCCCGCCATTGCCCTCGATACCGCCTACCGCTGCCCTGTGGTGCGTCAGGGTGGCACCAACTGGTGGCTAGTCCCTTTGCTGGTGCTGGTACACGGGCTGATCCTGCTGCCCCTTCTACAACCCGCCACCTGGCAAGTGTTGCTGGGTGCCCTCGCCCTGTGCGTGGCACTGATCAACCTGCGGGGCTTTGCTTTCACCGCCGGTTTCCACCGCTATTTCAGCCACCGCGCTTTCCGCACCAGCCGGCCTTTCGCCTTCCTGCTGGGCGCCCTGGGCTCCACGGGACTACGAGGTGGCCCACTTTGGTGGGCGGCACATCACCGCAACCACCACCGTGTCTCCGATACCACCAAAGATATCCACCGCCCGGTGGATGGCATCTACCACAACTACCTGGGCTGGCTGCTGGTGGACAAGAACGCCACCACCGATCTCGATTGCATCCGTGATTTTGCCTGCCAACCTGAGCAGGTCTGGCTGAACCGTTTCTGGCTGATGCCCAGCCTGCTCATGGCCAGCCTATGCGCCCTGGCTGGCTGGCTGATTGCTGACCTGCCGGGTTTGTATGCCTTTTTGGGCATCGGCTTCGGGTTATCCTCAGTCCTGGTTTTTCATGGCCAGTCCTTGCTCGATGTGCTGGCCCATCGCTGGGGCCGCCGCCGGTTTGACACGCCTGACACCAGCCACAACATCTTCGCCATCCACCCCATTTTCATGGGCGAAGCCTGGCACAACAACCACCACCACAATCCCGGCAGTGCCCGAATGGGTTTTTTCAAGGGTGAGTGGGATAGTGCCTACGATACCTTGGTGGTGCTACGGTTTTTTGGCCTGGTCTGGGACCTCCGCGAGCCAGATCCCCGTGTGCTGTCGGTCAACCGGGTGGAAGACAAGGTCTTGCCCGATGCGGCCCAACGCTCGGGTGTGGGCGGTCTGCCCGCCCACCTGGCCCCAGGCATCCGGCTACCCGACTAACCCCGGCTCCTCATCCACCCAGAAAAATCCGCGTTGCCCGCGCCAGGGTCGGGATGGAATGACGCTGGGTTCCTCCAGCCGCCAGACACAGCCCCCCGCCTCCCAGCCAGGCAAAGTGGCCTCCCAGATCGGCATGGGGCGGGCCAGTTCCACGGGCAGGCATTCCACCAGCCGCGCAATCCCCACCAGCGCTCCGGTGGGCTGGGCATCCCCCGGATCAATGCCCTGGGCCAGGAGCAGCCCCAGCAGGTGCTCTCTGTCAGCAGCCTGGTTACGGCTGGCATGCAGTAGGAAAGGGCCCCGGTGTCGGCAGGAAAAAGGCTTGGGCAGGTGGGTAACCAGCCCACGGGCCAGCAGCCAGGCCCAGGGCTGAGGCAACGACAGGGCACGGATCATGGACATGAATCCTTCCTTCGGATTGGCTTGAGAGGGCTTTTTCTGTGGGTACACACCTCATTATACTGAACAAACGAACAGGTAGTACCAAGGGCGGCTGAATCCTAGGGTGGATGAAAGACTTTGAACTCTCCCGGAACGAGAACGCCGCGTGTCCAACCACCCTGCCTGGAAACATCGCCACCTCCTGGGCCTTGAGCCGCTGACTGCCCAGGAAATCACCTGGCTCCTTGACCATTCGGAAAGCTTTTTATCCACCTGCCGCGATCCGGGAGCCAAGCGGACTGATCTGGCCGGAAAAAGCGTGGTGAACCTGTTTTTCGAGAACAGCACCCGCACGCGGGTAAGCTTTGGCCTGGCGGCCAGACGCCTGGGTGCCGAAACCATCGACTTTGCGACGGGAGGAAGCAGTGTCAGCAAAGGCGAGACCTTTGTGGATACCGCGCGCAATATCGAGGCTTTGGGCATCCATCTGGTGGTGGTACGCCATGCCTCGCCGGGTACCCCCCACCTGCTGGCTAAGCATATCCAGGCGGGTGTGGTCAATGCCGGTGACGGACCCCACGAGCACCCCACGCAGGGGCTGCTCGACCTGCTGACCATCCGGCGTCGGCTGGGCAGGATCGACGGCCTCACCGTGGCGCTGGTGGGCGATATCCGTCATAGCCGGGTGGCACGCAGCAATATCCACGGGCTACTGAAGCTGGGAGCCCGGGTCATTGTCTGCGGCCCCCCCACCCTGGTGCCTCATGAGCTTGTGGCGATGGGGGTGGAGGTTTGCCACGATCTCGACCGCGTGCTGCCTGAGTGCCATGTGCTGAATGTCCTTCGCATCCAGTTCGAACGGCAGAAAGGCCCCAATTTCCCCGGTGTCCGCGAGTATTTTCACCGCTACGGGGTGACAGCGGAACGGCTGGCACGGGCCCGGCCGGGCGTGCTGGTGCTGGCACCGGGCCCGATCAACCGCGGGGTTGAACTGACACCTGAAGTGGCCGACGGGCCCTCGAGCGCAGTGCTGGAGCAGGTCACCCATGGCCTGGCAGTGCGGATGGCGGTGCTGGATGCCTGCATCAAGGCGGCTGGGAAATGAGTCCTCCTGCCTCGAAAACCCCGTGGGTCCTCACCCTCGATATTGGCAGTTCGTCGGTTCGCGCCGTGGTTCGCGATGCCAGGGCTGGCGTGTTGCCTGGGCGGGGAGTTGGCAAGGCTGCCGCCCCGTTACGCGCTGGAGACGATGGTAGTGCGGTGTTCAGCCCCCTGCAGGTGCTGGAGGCTTGCAATAGTGCGATAGATCAGGCCCTGGCCTCACTTGGAGAAGAAGCCAACCAGATTGCCGGGGTGGCGATCGACAGTTTTGGCAGCAGCCTGATGGCCGTGGATACCAACGGATCGGCGCTCACGGAAGTGTTGTGCTACGCCGACACCCGCGCTTCGCCTCAGGCCGGCTTATGTCGCAAGAATCTGGAGGAACACCAGGAACACGACCGCACAGGCGTGCGGTTACATGCCAGCTATTGGCCAGCGCAACTGGCTTATTTGCTGGGTGAGCGACCAGAACTGCGCAAGGCATGCTTCTGGCCGGTGGGAACCTGGCTGATGCGCCAATGGTTTGGACCAGGCTCCGAAACCGCCAGCCTT
Organism: Planctomycetota bacterium; assembly: GCA_003669555.1. Classification (GTDB taxonomy): domain Bacteria; phylum Planctomycetota; class Planctomycetia; order Gemmatales; family Gemmataceae; genus UBA6894. Next base: position 22,046 of record QWOS01000117.1, on the reverse strand, counting down.
TCGGCCATGACATGGACCGGTTTGCTGAACCGTAAAGGCCTGACCTACGACACCGTCTGGCTGGATCGGCTGGGACTCCAGGAACAACAGTTACCCACGCTCTCCGACTTTGCCACGCCGACAAGTGGACTGAAGTTGTCTTTTGCCAGCCGGTGGCCGGCCCTGGCCGGAGTGCCCTGGTTCAGCCCGATTGTCGATGGGGCCGCCGCCAATGTGGGAGGCGGCGGCTACCGGCCGGGATCGTTGGCGGTGACTTTGGGGACAACCTGCGCCATGCGGGTGGTCCCCGATCATGAGCCAACGCAATTGCCTTATGGTCTCTGGCAATACCGGGTGGACCGCAGCCGGCCCCTGGTGGGCGGTGCGCTCACCGAAGGTGGCGGGGTATTTGACTGGGCCTGCCGATTGACCGGCATCCAACCCGGGGCCGATCTGGAAAATGCCTTGCGGGACCGCAAGCCTGGCGCGGGGGGCCTGGTGCTGGTACCGCTGCTGGCGGGGGAGCGCGCCCCGGGCTGGAACGATGCGGCGCGCGGCACCCTGGGGGGTATCAGCCTGGCTACGACCGGAATCGATATTGTGGCTGCGTCGGTGGAGGGTGTGGCCTGCCGCCTGGCCAGGCTTTTCGACATGATGCGTCTTGTGGCTGGAAAGTCACCCCGGGTGGTGGCCAGCGGCGGGTTGCTGGCCTCCAAGGCGTGGCAAAGGGCCTTGGCCGATGCCTTGGGGACCGCCATTCACCCCTGTCTGGAGGCTGAGGCCACCAGCCGGGGCATGGCCCTGCTGGCCCTGGAGGCGCTGGGCCACCAACCGGACTGGGAGCCTGATCTCGGTGAGCCTTTCCAGCCCGACCCGGCCCGTCATGCCGATTATCTGGCGCTTATGGCCAGGCAAAGGGCCATCGAGCAGGGTATCTGAGCGCATGCCGCATACCCCAATCCGCCGATAGCCCTTGGAACAACCACAGGCGGCTCTAGTCAATATTTGCATTTTACTCATTTTGCCGGCCCCCGACTGGTTTCACCAGCTATTTGCGACATCTGCCTTCTTCATCCGGAGGATTCTGATGTGTATCCATATCCGTAAAGGCTTCACCCTGATCGAACTGTTGGTGGTGATCGCCATCATCGCCGTGCTCGTGGGCCTGCTGGTCCCCGCGGTACAGAAGGTGCGCGAAGCCGCCAACCGCATGAGTTGCTCGAACAACATGCGTCAGTTGGGCATTGCCTGCCACAATTTCGAGAGCAGCAGCCAGTATTTTCCTACTGGCTGGCAAGCTCCGACACCCACAGGGGCCTGGGCCAGTGCATCCCTGGTGGCCTCCGATCTGGCCGCTGCTCCCACACTGTCTGCCACGCCGCGCTACACCAATCTCCTGATCGAGCTGATGCCCCATGTGGAGCAGGACAATCTGGTGAAGAAATGGGATTTCATCGATTTCAGCAACAACCTTGCGGGTGGCACCAGTTCCATCAGCGCCCAGGTGGTGAAAATCTTCCTCTGCCCCTCAAGCGTGCTGGCCAGTAGCCCCCAGGCCCAGGTCTCGGGCAACTTCTATGGCCTGAACAGTTATGGCGGCGTGGCTGGCGTTTACTCCTTCCGGGCCTATAAAAAGACCAGCAAATACATCATGACCAACGATGGCATTTTCTACATCAACTCGCGCACACGCATTGGCGACATCCTCGATGGCACTTCCAATACCGCCCTCTTTGGCGAGCGCGACCACTTTGATCCCAACTTCGACCGCATGTACACTACCTTCCCTCTCAAGGGTTGGAGCGGCTGGGCCTGGTGCGACCAACCCAACGCGGTGGGCGACTATCTGGTGGGGGCGGCCCAGCCGATCAACTGGCAGATACCCGACACCGCCACCGGGCCATCCAGCAGTGCCAACGAGTGGGTACAGCAGCGCCTTTCCACCATGGGCAGCCGCCACTCCGGCGGAGCCAATGTCACCCTCGCCGATGGCTCAACTCGCTTTGTCAGCAGCGGCATGTCGCTCACCGCGCTGCGCTTCCTGTGTACCCGGGCGGGTGGCGAAGTGAACACCGAGTGATCAGCCCAAAAATGGCTGAAGTGCCTCGGTCATCCGGGCCGTGCCCAACTCCGCTTTGCCAAAGCCCGGAGCCCCTCCCGCCGAGCGCGCCTGCTGGTGCGCTTCGGGCAGATTGCTCACCAGCATGACAGGCACCGTGGGGTGGGTGGCCCGCAGCACCTTCAGAAAATCGATGCCCGAGTCGCCATCCTCGTCGAAAAGGCGGTTGACCAACACCAGATCCGCCTGGTTCGACTTCAGCCAATGCAAGGCATCGATGCGGGTGGCTGACGCCTCCACGGTGGCCCCAAACTTCTTCCGGATGGCCTGACTGATATTGCCATGGTCAAACGAGCACTGGCCCACACTGAGAATCACTTTATTGCCGTCAGACATCGTTCACTCCTCTTCCATCAAAACCGACCGCCCTGGCCCACTCCTGGTGGAAACGCCAGCCGGCCGCTTCGCGACGCGGCACGAAAGGCCCACCCCGGTAGAACCGGCCACCGAGATTCGCCTGAACCTCCTCGCAGATGGCCATATCTTCGCGCTGCACCTGATCACTCGAGGCCAGCATTGCCTCCAGTTGCCCGGGGGCGACCTCGCCATGCCTGTACCAGTCGAACAGCACGCGACAACGGCCGGGGCCATCGGGCAGCACCAGGTTGGTGTCAGCGGTATCACCATAGAGATTGAGCATCCAGCCCGGCCACACATGCCAATACCAGGCCATGCCACCCGGAGGCTCCCCCTCCAGCGGGCACGACTGCAGTGAAGCACCCGCGAAAACCTCGGTTTTGTAGGCTTTCCCCACCAGGCCCGCCGCCAGGCCCGGGTGGACTGGCCCCACATGGTAGCCACCATCCAGGTAATTATCGACAAACACCTTCCAGTCGCAGGCCACGCGGTACTCCCGGCTGGCCACCCACCTGAAATCATCGAGGCGGTTTCCCAGCCATGCCTGGATGGTGCAGATCTGGCTTTCGAGAGGCTGCGGCAAGGGATGGGGCGGATGCACCCACACCCAGCGGTCCCACACCCCGATATGCCAGGCAGGCAGCGGGTGCTCCTCGCGCCTGAAGGCGGTCATGCCATCCCCCTGGGGAATGCCCACCAGGTGGCCGGCCAGATCGTACATCCAGCCATGGTAGGGGCAGGTCAGGCGTTCCACCCGCCCACACCCGGCAGGAGCCACCCGAGCCGCCCTGTGCCGGCAAACATTGCTGAACGCCCGCAGTTCGCCCACCGCGTCGCGGGCCACCACCACCGGCTCGCCAGCCAGATCGAGGGCAAACACCTCGCCCGCCTTGGCCACCTGCTCCAGACGGCAGGCCGGCAACCAACTGGCACCAAAAACAGCCTCCCGCTCACGGCCAGCCCAGCCACCCCCCAGATAGCATTCCGGAGGCAAACTCCAGGCCCGGTCGATGCTGGATGAGGCGTTGAACACCCTTTGATCCTAACTGGTGGTATAATCGTCACGGATACCCGGATTTAGCATACCGGACAAACTTGCATCCCGCTGGACCTGGGGTAACTTTGAATAGTGATTCAGATTGGGTTGTGCCTGCGGCGGTATTGTACCATTCAGGGGCATTGTTGTGCCCGCAACGGCTAGGGGGTCCCGGACCATGGCTTTCCTGTCTTTTGACGAGGCGGCACAGAAGCTTGGCATCACGGCCGACGCCCTCAGGGCCTTGGTGCGGGAACGCAAGCTTCGCACCCTCAACGATGGCGGCAAGACCTTCTTTAAGGACGAGGAAGTAGCGACTTACCTCCAGAAAAATCCCCCCACCACCGTTTCCCCGGTCATCCCGACCGACGATCTGGTGCTGGATCTGGGCGATGATTCCTTTGACCTGGCGGGTTCGGATCAGCCGCTACTGATCGATGAGCCATTGTTGATTGATCAGCCGCTGTTGATCGATGAGCCGCTGTTGCTGGATGGCGATCTGACTCTCTCGCAAGGCAACGAGGATTTTGAGTTCAACCTGCCCGATGATATTGACCTGGCTCCCACCAATGATGGTGAATCCACCATGCTGCTGAAGCCGGGTTCACTCGGTAACAACCTGCGACCCGATCCCGATTCCGGTTCGAGCGATGTGCGCGGCGTGGTGCCAACCGATGACAGCAGCAGCGACTTTGACCTGGCCCCCGATGGCGGCAGCGACAGCGAGTTCACACTGGGTTCCGATGCCATCAACATCGTCTCCGGCGAGGACAGCGCCAGCGGCACCGGGCTGAATCTGGACGATGGCTCCAGTGGCACCTTCATGCTCGATGAGAGTTCCAGTATTTTCGAGCTGGATGGTTCGGAGTCTCTGGGTGGTGGCAGCGGCAGCGACTTCGAAATCAACCTCGAAGATGGCTCGGGCCAGCTGGAAGGCGGCGAACTGGCTCTTGACGCTGAGCTGGCCGATGATGGCTCCGGCTCGGTGGTTCTGCCCATGGATGATCTGGACGGCGATGTAGATTTTGGCGACCTGGTCGAAGACGATGGTCTGGTTGTGGCGCTGGATGGTGAAAACGGCGATGTGAATGCCGAGACAGTGGCCGCCCCCAGCCGGGGCCGGCGAGTCAATCTGATCAAGGAAAACCTGGATGTCATCGACGGCGAAGATGCCCTGATCGATGACGACGTAGCCCCCAGCCGGGGCCGCCCCGAGGCGCCAGGAGCGGCGCCAGTAGCCCAGCCGTGGGGCGCGCTGCCCGCCCTGGTGCTGCTACCCACAGTTGTCGGCCTGGTGCTGATTACCCTGATGTCTTTCGAGATCCTCAACAGCGTCATCGGCTTCTTCAACGGCACCAAGACCAGCAGCCTGATCCTGAAACCGATGATGGAGATGGTGGATCCAGCCAGCGCCAAACTGCTGAACTGACCGGACCCCTGTTTCTTGGGCGCGCGGCTATTGGGCTGCGCGCCTCACGCTTCCTGGCCATGCTCCGGCAGCATGAGGCCAACCAGGGCAGCCGCCAGCAAGGGGCAACCCGCCCAGAAGAGTGCGTGCCGCATGTCGGCCACCGGCAAAAAGACCAGGGCGATAGTGGCCCCGGCGGCGGCTAATCGCCCGATGTTGTAACAGAAGCCCGATCCGGTGGTACGCAACAGCGTGGGGAAAAGCGGCGGCAGGTACATGGTGAACAGCCCAAAGACCCCCTGGCAAATCCCCAGGGGGATAAACCACCAGAGCATGTCAACAGCATCGCGCACGGTGCCATAGGCTGTGAAGACGGTGCAGCCGTACAGGGCGCACAGCAGCAAAATGGCCCAGCGGTAACCCATGAAGCGGGCCATGGCACCGGCCGCAAAATTGCCGACTATGCTGGAAACCATCAGGATTCCCAAACCCTCGTTGGTGCGTTCACTGCCCTTGGCCTTGATCTCCACCATCGGTGGAGGCTCCTCCATCTGCTCCATGGCGTGGGTCTGAAGCTGCCGCACCTGCTGCAACGACCAGAACATGAAGGCCCAGTGCCCCGACAGGGACAGGGCACAAACCACCAGAGTCACCAGGGTGGTGAACAACAGTTTGCCGCGAAACAGATCAATGATTGTTGGCTTTTCCAGTGATTTGGCTTTTTCCCACGCCTCGGGCTCGGGAACCTCCTTGCGGATCCACAGCACCAGAAAAGCCGGGATCACCCCCACCAGAAAAATATAGCGATAGGGCTGATCCTTCAAAAGATGACCGGCCAGGGTGGCGAACAGCACCCCCACATTGACACCTGTCTGCAGAAGGGCCGCCAGCCAGGGCCGCCAGCGGGACGGCCAGGTCTCGCTGATCAGCGAAGCCCCCACCGCCCATTCGCCGCCGATGCCCAATGCCGCTAAAAACCGGCAAGCCATCAGTTGCCACCAGGTCTGGGCAAAAAAGCTCAGGCCCGTGAACAGGGCATAGGTGAGGATGGTGAGCATGAGCGCGCGGGTACGCCCCAGCCGGTCACCCACCAGTCCAAACAATCCGCCCCCCAGAGCCCAGCCAACCAGAAAGGCCCCCTGAATGAAGCCGGCCTTCTCACGCACTTCGCCGCTGTCCGGGGTGAGCCCCATCAGCTCCGCCACAAACGGCAGCGCCACCAGGGTGTAGAGGTGCATGTCGAGGCCGTCGAACATCCATCCCAGCCAGGCGGCCACCCCGCTTTTTAGCTGGTGGCCGCTGATTTTTTCGTCGCCATTTTTTGAGGACATTGAGGATACCTTTAATTGATCCTGCCGACTCTGACATCAGGAAATGTGGGCGCCTCTGGTTTCCACATACACCGAGTACAGCGACTGGCTGCCGGTCATGAACAACAGATTGCGCTTGGCGCCGCCAAAGCAGACATTGCTGCAAATTTCCGGTAACCGGATCTGGCCAATGCGTGTGCCATCGGGCGCAAAGATATGGACGCCGTCATAGCCATCACCCACCCAGCCGGCTGAGGCCCAGAGATTGCCATCGATATCGCAGCGGATGCCATCGGCGAGACCGGCAACCACCTTGTCCGCCAGCTTCATCTTCATGGAATGAAACTCACGGCCCTCGCCTACCTTGCTGTCGCCACTGATATCGAACACCAGAATGTTTTTCGGCTTGCCAGTGTCGGCGACATAGAGCCTGGTGTAGTCGTTCGAGAAACACAGCCCGTTGGGCTTGTCGGCTTGATCGGTGAGCTTGGTCACCTTCTGCGTGCGGGCATCAATGCGGTAGACCGCTTCCTTGATCTCCAGGGGCCCCTTGTTCCCCTCGTAGTTGCCCATCGAGCCGTAACCCGGGTCGGTAAACCAGATATCGTTGGTGCGCGGGTGAACGACCACATCGTTGGGGGCGTTAAAACGCTTGCCCTCGAACTTGTCGGCCAGAACGGTCACGGACCCGTCATGCTCGTGGCGGGTCACCCGGCGATTGCCGTGCTCGCAGGAGATCAGCCGGCCCTGATAATCGAAGGTGTTGCCATTGGTGTTGCCCACCGGCTGGCGCATGACGCTCACATGGCCGTCCTCTTCAGCAAAGCGCATATGACGATCGTTGGGGATATCGCTCCACATCAGGTAGCGTCCCACGCTGCTCCACGCCGGGCCTTCCGCCCACAGGCAACCCGTGTGTAATCGCTGAATGGGTGTGTTGCCAATGAGGTATTTGGCAAAACGACTGTCGAGCATGACAATATCGGGGTCGGGATAGCGCACCGGGGCGGCACCCGGGTTGAAGTCGCGTTTTTGGCCAAACAGGGGAGCGACACTGACTGTGGCCACCATCGAAGCAGCTGTTGTGGCAAAACCACGGCGGGAAAGGCGCATGGCAAACTCCAGAAAAACAACGGAAGGAAGGAGATCCCCTTGTAAGGGCAGAAGGGCCCTTGTTCAAGGGGCATTTCCCCCGATTGAACTTTGGTAGCTTTTTTTTGTGTTTCCAGCCGTTTGGGACCACCGTTCATCCGAAAACCATGCACCACCCGGCCCGACAAACATCAACCAGCCAGTTTGCTGCCCCTCTACACATGCTACCGCTGGCCTTTTCCTTGGAGGGCGGCCGGGGATCAGTCGCTTTTGCCAGCATTGAACCATTCATCCAGGATCGGCGTGTCTGCCGGCAAGGCAATGCGGTTCAAATCCACGACATGGCCATCCACAATCAGCTCGATATAGGTGGTATACAGCCAACGCTCGCGCGTATTGGCAACTGCGATGGGCGCCGCGGGCATGGCATTTTTTTCCGGATGGCCCGGCGGGCAGTGAATGCAAACCCCCGCAGGGATGGAAAGCCCCAGTTTGGCGTTCGGCCCCCGCAAAAGAACCACCGGCGCTCCTTTGCTTTTCACCTGCAACAAATGCGGCCAGGCAGCCTCAAAGTCCTTCTGGCTGGTGAAGGGTATTTCGTAAGCCGTCAGGTCCGCCAGGGAACCCCGCAATGAGCGCGCCTGCTTGCGCAAAGGCTCCATTTGCCCGGGCCAGGTTTTGGGCCAGGTGCCCATGTTGCTGACACTCCACAAGGCGCTGGCGGTGGTTGCCAGAAGTCCTACGGCAATTGCCGTAACCAGGCAAGCAAAAAACGCATCGACTTTCCTCCGTGAATCCGCCATGGGCTGGACCTGTTCAGTGGTAACAGCCCCCACAAAACTGCTGGAAAGTCACCGCGACTGAACGCACGCCTGGCACCACCAATTCAGACCCTTATACTCCTGATTTCAGTCACACCAGGGCGATACCGCCCCGGTATGCGCGCCGGCACCGGCTAATTGCCGGTCCAGTCAGAAGTCCCCGGTGCCACGCTTGCTCCACCAGGGCAACTGGCTACCGCCATCCACCGACAGGATGGTGCCGGTGATGCAATCGCTGGCGTCATCACAAAGAAAAACCACGCCCCGGGCAACCTCCTCGGGCTTCATCAGCCGGCCCTGGGGGAGTTCCCGGCTGGCATGAGCCAGGGTTTGCTCGGTGAAGAATTTGCGTTCGCCGGGGGTGTCGGTCCAGCCTGGATAGATCATGTTGACACGGATCTGGTGTGGGGCCAGCTCCATGGCGGCGGTTTTTCCCATCATGTCCAGACCGGCCTTGGCCATGTTGTAGGCCATGCAACTGGGCATGGGGATGTAGGCGTGGGGAGAACTGATCAGCACCGCCGAACCGGGCAGTTTCAGCTCCAATAGCCTTCGGGTGAAGGCGCGCAAACACCAGAAGGCACCCCACATGCTCACCTCGACGGTTTTGCGGAAACCTGCAATGTCCGCCTGATGGAACAGCTCACGGTCACTGTAAACTGCGCTGGTAACGAGGATGTCGAGCCCACCCAGCTCCCGGACGGTGGTTTCCACGGCCTGGTCGACAGCTTGCTGGTCGGTCACATCGCAAATCAGTTCCAGGCCACGGCCACCCAGAGATTGCAGCTGCAATGCCCCGGAGCCCCCAAAGCCTGGCCAACGCAGGTCGAGCAGCGCCACATCGGCCCCTTCCGCTGCCAGGGCGCGGGCACTGGCCCAGCCGATTCCACCCGCCGCCCCGGTGACCAAAGCCCGCTTTCCCTTCAACCGCATGATCGTCTCTCCCTGGCAATTCCGCCCAAACCCTCAAAATTCCGCCCAACCTGCCCCACACGGGGTGTTTTGGCGGCATACGGGCTTGGTCTGTAGCCTGAACGCCTCCAGAATGATGGTATGACCGTCATGGTACCAATCCACTCCGTCTCGCCTAGCGGCAGCACGGCACCCCTGTGGCTGACCCCCCGTTCGCTGTATGCGCATGTGCCCTTTTGCGCGGCCCGCTGCGGCTATTGCGATTTTGCCATCGCTGTGGGGCGGGAAGAGGCCATTGACACCTACCTGGGGGCTCTGGAGGCCGAATTGGCCCGGGTGGTGCCCGGCTCACCACTCCCGATGGACACCTGGTTCGTGGGAGGTGGCACCCCCTCGGTACTGAGTGCCGGCCAACTAACCAGGCTGGGCCGGATATTGGCACGGGCGGGACCACTAACCGCCGGGGCCGAGGCCAGCCTCGAGGCCAATCCTGAATCTTTCGATGCTGGCAAGGCGCATGCGCTGGCCAGTGTGGGGTTCACCCGGGTGAGCCTGGGGGTACAGTCGTTCGCTGGCCCCACCCTGCAGGCTCTGGAGCGGCCGCACGATGCGGCCCTGGTGGAAAGCGCGGTGGCCGCCGCCCGCATGGCTGGCCTGGAAGTGTCACTCGATCTTATTTTTGGGGCACCTGGCCAAACTCTGGAGCTGTGGCGCGAAGACTTGCGGCGGGCAGTGGATCTGGGACCGGAACATCTGAGCGTCTATGGCCTCACCTACGAGCGGGGTACTCCTCTGGAAAAGAAGGCCCGGGCCCGCCTGGTGCTGCCTTTGGCCGAGGAGGTGGAACGGGATCTGTACGACCTGGCCATGACCCACCTCGAAGAAAGTGGCTACAGACAATACGAGATTTCCAATTTCAGCAGGCCCGGTCACGCAAGCCGCCACAACCGCGCCTACTGGGCCAATCACGCCCATCTGGGACTGGGCATGGGCGCGGCTGGTTACCGCGATGGCAGTCGCACCCTCAACACCCGGGATCTCGACCGTTACCTGCGCCAGGCGCTGGCGGGTGAGAATACCGCTTTCCAGACCGAGTCGCTCACCCCCTGCGAAACGGCCCACGAAACCCTTATGCTCAACCTGCGCCGCCTGGAAGGTGTGGTGGCGGAGGAATTCCATGGGCGTACCGGCTTCACGCTTGCCAGCGTGCTGGGTGACGCGGCCGCCCCCCTGGTGGAGCAAGGCCTGTTGCAAGCCGATGCGCAAGGGTTGCGACTCACCCGCGCGGGCCGTTTCGTTGCTGACGCGGTGATTGTCAAGCTGCTGGCGGGCGCACCTGACCACCCCGCGGAACCGGCCCTATGACCCAACCGCCTTCTCCCCGTGTCCAGGCAATGCTGGCCCTGCGCCTGGTGCAGGGTGTTGGCCCCCGCACGCTCTCGGCGTTACTCGACCACTTCCCGGATCCGCAAGTGGTCTTCGACCCACGCACCAGTCTGGAAGGGGTGCCCGGTGTCTCTCCGGCCATTCTGGACCGCATCCGCCTGGCGGCCCGCTCCACGGCACTCGGACAAGAGCTGGAAGCCCTGGCCCGGGGCAACGCCACCCTGCTGGCCCGGGGCGAGGCCGGCTACCCGGAACAGCTGGTGTCGCTGCCCGGCATGCCACCCTTACTGTATCTTGTGGGTGATTATTTGCCCGCCGACCGCCGCGCCGTCGGCCTGGTGGGTTCGCGTGACGCCACCCCTTACGGCAGGCGAATGGCACAGCGACTGGCCACCGGGCTGGCCCGCGCCGGCTACACCGTCATCAGCGGGCTGGCCCGTGGAATAGACGGCGTGGCTCACGAAGCCGCCCTCGAGGCCGGAGGACGAACCCTGGCGGTACTGGCCAACGGCCTCTCAGGCATTTATCCACCCGAACACGCCGACCTGGCGGTGCGCGTGCAACGGGCGGGCGGGTTGTTCAGCGAGCACCCCATGGCGCAAAAACCCCAGGCTGGCCTTTTCCCTTCCCGCAACCGGCTGATCTCGGCGCTATCGCTCGCGGTGGTGGTGGTCGAAGCCCAGGCAAAGAGTGGTGCCTTGCACACCGCCACCCATGCCGCTGAACAGGGCAGACCCCTACTGGCTGTGCCCGGCCCGGTGGACAGTCCGCTCTCTGAGGGCTGCAACAACCTGCTGCGCGAGGGGGCCATCCTGTGCCGGGGGCTGGACGATATTCTTGAGGCTATTGGCGCCCAGCCACTCCCCGACCCGGTGGCCATCCCACAGATGGTTACAACAGCCTCACCGCCGGTACCCAGGGTGGTAGACATATCGCAGCCCTCCCGTCCCACCGCCCCGCCCCCTGGCCTGGCTGGACAAGCCCTGGAGGTCTGGCTGATGCTGGGTGACGGCCCGCTGCATCTGGAAGTGATTGCCTCCCGCCTGAATCTGCTCCCCAGCCAGATGATGCAGGTGCTCTTTCCCATGGAATTGTCACGCCAGGTACGGCGTATCCCGGGCAGCAAACTGGAGCGGGGTGATCCCAGACCATGACGACCGAGATGAAACCGGCCTGGTGCCTTATCACGCCCGAATATCCACCCAGCCTGGGAGGTGTGGCCGATTACACCCGCCTGATGGCCATCCATCTCGCGGCGGCTGGAGAACAGGTAACGGTGTTGGCGCCTTCCGGCCCCGAATCGGCTGACGATGCCGGCGTACGGGTGGCAAAGGTTCTGGGAGGGTTTGGCCCAATGGGGTGGTGGAGTGGCGGGCGGGTGCTGGCCACCTTGCCACGCTCCCGGCGGCTGTTTCTCCAATGGGTGCCTCATGGCTACGGCTTCAAAAGCCTGAATCTTTTTCTCCCCCTCTGGCTGATATGGCGGGTGATGATCCGGCGTGACCAGCTCTGGATCATGGTCCATGAACCCTTTTTGAGCTTTGCCAACTCCGTCAGGCAGCGTCTGGCGGCATGCATCCACCGTGGCATGGTCTGGACCCTGCTACGCCTGGCCACCCGCGCCTTTGCTGGCAACCGCACCTGGATCGCCGCCCTGGAGCCCTGGCGGCCCAGGCGCCTGACCGTGGAATGGCTGCCAGTGCCCAGCAATGTACCCGTGGTGAAAAACCCGGAGGCCACCGCTGTCATCCGTCACCAGGCGGCCGGACCGGACGGCCTGGTGGGACACTTTGGCACTTATGGCGCACACACCCGCGGCGTTCTTGAGGAGCCACTGCGCCTGCTGCTCGAACGCGAACCAGGGGTCAACGCCCTGCTGCTGGGGAAAAATGGTGACCTGTTCCGCGCCGAATTCCTGCAAGCCAATCCCCACCTGGCGAACCGTATCACCGCCCCGGGGACCATGCCCCTGGAACAGATCTCCATCCACCTGGCTGCCATTGATGTAATGCTCCAGGCCTACACGGGCGGGATTTCCACACGCAATACCAGCCTGATGGCATGCCTGGAGCACAATCTGGCCACCACAGCCACCACTGGCCATGTAACAGACCCCCAATGGAGCGAGTGGCGCGCTGTGGAATTGATTCCTCTGGAACGCGCTGCCGAAATGGCGGGCATTGCCAGCCGCCTGCTCCATGATCCCATCGAGCGTGCGGCCCTGGCCAGTCGGGGTCGTGATCTGATGGAGCGTGACATATCATGGCCGGCCAATGCGCGGCGTTTGCTTGGGAAATAGCACGGACGCCCTACCGGCAGGTCCAAATCTCCCAAAGGGTCTGGCTATATTTAGCCTGACGGATGCTTTGTGCCGGTCAATGAGGCGGAATGAGAAATCGGCGAGGCCCGTGACAAGCCTCACCTATCCCAGATCCGCCGTGTCGAGTGTTCCCGCGGCGAGTTGTTCACGGAACATGCCCAGGGTGCGGCGCAGACCCTCCTCAAGTGAGGTGGGCTGAAGCGGGCCATAGTGCGATTGCAGCAGGCTGTCATCGAGGTCGGGCGCAATGGGCAGCTGGCTTTCACCCACCGAGATCAGCGACCGGGCGGCTGGCTCCACACGGCACAGCGCCTCATGAAATTCCTGGATCGTCGCCACCGCACCCCGCAGGTTGTAAGCCTCGGGACCATGGTAGGCACCGGTCAGGCATTGCACAAAAACGCGGGCCACATCGGCCACGAATTGAAAGTCCTGCAAGCCGCCGTAGCTGATCTTGTAAGGCCGCCCCAGGGCCAGGCATTTCACCGCCCGGGTAGGTTCGCTGGTCATGCCCACATCGCGGCCAGGGCCATAAACCGTCCAGGGACGCAAAGCTACAGTCTCAAGCTTGTGGTCAAGACCATAGACCCGGGCATTACCTTCATTGCAGATCTTGAACCAGCCATAATGAGTACCCGGCCGCAAGCGCACCGCATCGGCCAACGGGCCGACGGGATAGTCGGAGGGTGGTCCAAAGACAGCCGCGCTGCTGGCGAGCACCACACGGGGGCGGGGATCGGGCAGTTGGCGGGCGGCCTCCAGCACCGCCAGGGTTCCCAGCACATTCACCCGGGCGCCATCGAGCGGCTTGGCCCGGCAAGTGGGCACCTGCAGGCCAGCCAGATGGATGATGCCGCCGACAGCCTGTTCACGGGAGGCTGCGAGCACCCGTTCGCTATCGGCCACATCGCCCTGCGCAAAGGGCAAAGCGGCGATCTCCTGGGCCGTTAGCACCATTTCAAGACGGCGGGGGTTGGCCGCCAGATCGAACAACACGGGCGTGTGCCCACGGTCAAGCAGATCACGGGCGATCCACGCCCCCAAAAATCCATAGCCACCCGTTACCAAAACGCGCATGGATCAGGCCTCCCCGCTGGGTGTTTCTGGAACCGGAGCGCCGTCGATGGCTTCGTCAGGCACGGTTGCGTCACGACCGACCACCGCCACGCTCACAACCCGGTCATCGGCTTTGAGATTGATCAGGCGCACACCCTTGGAGTTGCGCCCACACTGGCGAATCTGCTCGGCAAAGCTGCGGTTCACCATGCCGTTCTTGGTCACAATCACCACATCCTGCCCCTCGCGTACCGCGGCCACAGCAATGACTGGCCCATTGCGCCCCTCAATGCGGATGTCACGCACACCTTTGCCGCCGCGCCGCTGCAGGCGGTAGCGGTAGGACGAAGACGGAGCGGCTTCCTCGCCCTCGCCAGCCTCCTCACTATTTTCAGCCACTTCAGCGACAATAACGACTTCGGGGGCCGCTGGGCTCTCTGCTTCTTCGGCTTCCTCGCCCTCCAGAGGGAGCGCACCGCCCGAGTTGGCACCAAAGGGGGTGCGTTTGCCATAACCGTTTTCGCACACCGTGAGAAGCTGCCCCTCGGGGTCGGCAACCACCAGGCCCACCACCTCGTCGCCCTCCATCAGACGGATGCCGCGCACGCCTGTGGAGTTGCGCCCCACATCGCGGGCATCGGATTCGTCAAAGCGCAGGGCCATACCGTTTTTGCTCACCAGCATCACTTCGTCGGTGGGCTTGACCAGCACCACACTCACCAGGGCATCACCCTCACGGAGATTGATACCGATGATGCCCGAGGTGCGGGGCCGGCTGTATTCCTGCAGTGGCGTTTTCTTTACCAGGCCATTTTTGGTGGCGATGATGAGGCTGTGCTCCTTGAATGCGGCGAAATCGCGCACCGTGAACAGCGACTGGATCTTTTCGCCCTCGCGCAATGACAGCACATTGACAATGGATCGCCCCTGCGCCACGCGCGATCCCTCGGGGATGTCATAGACCTTCAGCCAGTAGATCTGGCCACGATTAGTGAAACACAGCAGGTAGGCATGGGTGCTAGCGGAAAAGAACCGCTCGATAAAGTCTTCTTCGCGGGTGGTGCCGCCCGAAACCCCGCGCCCACCGCGATTCTGGGCACGGAAGGTATCGAGGGCCATCCGCTTGATGTAGCCGTTGTGACTGAGCGTCACGGCCATCTCCTGCTCTTCGATCAGGTCCTCGCGGTTGAGGCGGGCCTCCTCCCCCGTGATCTCGGTACGCCTTTTGTCGGAGTGACGGTCGCGCAAAAGCACCAGATCATCCCGGACCAGCGCCAGGATGTTGCGGTCGTCGGAGAGCAGGGTCTCGTAGCGATGGATGTCACCGCGCAGACCCTGGAATTCGCGCAAAATCTCGTCCCGCTCCAGCGCCGCCAACTGGCCCAGTTGCAAACGCACCACGGCGTCGGCCTGGTTATCAGTCATGCGGTACTCGGGGAGAGCCCCCAGCTCGCGCTGCAGCGCCTCGAAACCCTGACTACCCAGGGCGCGCTCAAGCACAGCGGCGGAGACAGCCATGCTGGTCAGACGGGCCTTGGCCTCCTGGCGGCTGGGCGAGGCCCGGCAGATGGCGATCACCTCGTCGAGCGAACTGATGGCGATAAGCTGGCCTTCCAGCACATGACAGCGTTCTTTCGCCTTGCGCAACAAAAACTGGGTACGACGGCTGATCACCTCCACCCGATGCTTCAGGAAGCATTCGATCAGCTCCTTGATGGTCAGCAGACGCGGACGGCCATCCACCAGCGCCAGCAGGATGATCGAGGCGGTCCGCTCCAGCGGCGAATACTGGTAGAGCTGGTTGAGAACAAAGTGCGGGTCGGCATCGCGCTTGATGTCGAGCACCAGCCGCACCGGTTCCCCGGTGCGCTGACTCGACTCGTCACGGATGGAAGAAATGCCGCGAATCCGCTCGTTTTTAACCAGCTCGCCTATATTTTCAGCGAGGCGATTGCGGGTTTGCTGGTACGGCACCTCGGTGATAATGACCTGCTGCTGGCGCCCCTCCTGGTGGACATGGGCCCGGGCGCGCAAGGTGACACGGCCACGGCCTGTGGTGTACCCCTCAAGGATCCCCTGGCGGCCACAGATGATGCCACCCGTCGGATAATCAGGCCCGGGAATCACCTCCATGAGGCGGGTGATGGAAGAGGACGGCTCATCGATCAGCAGGATGGCGGCGTCGCACACTTCGCCCAGGTTGTGCGGCGGGATCTCGGTGGCCATACCCACAGCGATGCCATCAGAACCGTTGACCAGCAAGTTGGGGAAGCGGGAGGGAAGAACCAGGGGCTCACGGTATTTGCCGTCATAGTTGTCGATAAAATCGACGGTCTCGCTCTCGAGATCGTCAAGCATCAGGGCGGAAATAGGGGTGAGACGGGCCTCGGTGTATCGCATGGCGGCGGGGGGCAGGCCGGCAATGGAGCCGAAGTTCCCCTGGCTATGCACCAGACGGTGGCGCATGTTCCAGTCCTGGGCCATGCGGACCAGCGTCGGGTAGATCACCTGCTCGCCGTGCGGGTGATAACGCTTCATGGTTTCGCCGACTATGCCAGCGCATTTGCTGGTGGCACTCGATGGCCCAAGGTTCAGGTCGTGCATGGCCACCAGGATGCGACGCTGCGAGGGCTTGAGGCCATCACGCGCATCAGGCAAGGCCCGGCTGACAATCACGCTCATGGCGTAGGTCAGGTAGCTGTCACGCAACTCGTCGGCAATGTCCAGCGGCTGAGGCACCAGCGGTGCAGCGGGGTCGACGGCTGGGGGGGGAGTATCGGCCAAGTGTCATTCCTCGATGCCTAACCGGGGGCGTGAACAGCGTTCCAGCCCCCAGGCGCCAGACCGGGGCCCGCGAGGTCCGCGGGAGTCCGTCAGCTCCATTCGTATATTCTAGGGAAAAAACTGGTTTTGGCAGATTATTTGCCAATGGCTTTTTCAGGGCTTTTCACCGGTTTTTCAGCCAGGCCCCGGCCCACTGGCCGGCAGGCGGAAGATGCGGCGGGAATTACCCTCCAGCAGCTGGCTTGCCACGGCCACCGCCTCGGTCTCTGTCAAGACTCCGGGAGCCACAAAATCGTTGGCCAGGATCCGGGCCAGAATGGCCCTGTACATCGCATACTTGGGCAGCACAAACTCCAGTTTGTAGGCATCGGAGTAATAGCCCACCAGCTTCACTGACGGGACCGCGTTTAGCCGGTCACGCAGGTCGCGCTCAATGATGGAGGGGACATTGGCATACCACCAGTGGCCGTGGGCGATGACATTCGGGAAGATCCAGGCGTGGCTGGCCAGCTCCTGGTTTTGTGCCCCGTCGAGCACCGACACCGGAAATGTCACGCCCGGGAAGGCGTTGAACAGGGCCGCGTACTGCACCAGGCTGGTGCGACGGTCGAACAGATCCTGGCCCTGAAAAACTCCCCCGGCATACACCTTCCGGTTGACGCCGATCATCAGATCGAACGGCAATCCATGGTCCTGGCAGCATTCCGCCAGCATCCAGAACACGCCCCGGGCCAGGTCCGGGCAGCCCGGCACCGGGCTGGCCAGGGCCCTGTCCAGGTCAGCGGCGCTCACTGCCCCGGGCGTGAAGCCTGGGGGCAGCGAGATGGCGCAGGCCCGGGCATTGTTGCGCAAAAAATGCTCAAAAAGACGGCTCAAGGCCTGGCGCAGGTGGCCAGCACTCTTTGGCTCCAACCCGGTGGCCCTGGCCAGCCTGGCGCGCACCAGCGGGTCGTGCAGGTGGAAAACGAGATCATCAGTGCGCAGGCACGGGATGTAGCGGCTGGTATTGAAGCCGGTCAGGGGGTCATCGAAGTCGTTGGTGAGGAAAATGCAGGCCAGATTGGTGCGACACCACAACTCTTTTTCCCAGTCGGGCCGGCCAAAAGTGTGGCGCGCCGCCTGCCACAGGGCATCAGCATCCGCCACTGTGGGGTGCTTGCCCTGAAATCCAAGGAACTCATGGCATATATGTACAAACCAGTTGTACTGGGCCGTATTCTTCATGTGGCCAAGCCACCCCAGTATTTCGCGGCAGCGGGCCTGAGGGTCATGGTCCCTGGCCAGGCAGTCTTTCGGCATGCCGCATGAATGCGCCAGTTCCGTGTAATAGTGGTAGCCCAGCAAGTCATCGAGCGTATGGGCCGTGGGATCAGTGCCCGGCACATGCGAGTGGGAATCCACCAGAGGAATTCTGGCCAACTCCCCCTCCAGGCGATGGATCAGGGGCTGATTGCTGGTGGCCATGGTCGGGGTTCCTGGAGTTGAAAGGGCTAACGAATCGGTTTTCGCAAGGCACCGGGCCCAGGGACCTGCTGGAACCAGGCCCAGAATGGCACAACCGTGCAATCCCCCACCGGTTTGTACTTTTTACCGACCGGAGGTTCACCTTGGGCAGGTGAACCAGCCAAACCAGTGTAAATCTTACCGGCGGAAAAAAAATGCCCGGCTGCCAGTGACTCATCCCCAAGCCCTCACAAGGGCATATCCCCACGCAAGTCCATATGAATGAATGACTTGCACATTGCTTTCCTTTTTTTATCTGCTTTGGCACGCTGTGTGCTAATCTGTCGAGTATTCCAAACGACCACCTGGATATTCTTCCCCCGAGGAACCCAGGCTCCCCCCGAGACGGTCATCGGAATCGTTGAGGACTCAGATCCCCCCGGTTGTGGGCCCTCGCTTCCCGGATGTCTGGTTTCACCCCCGTGGACCTTCATCCCATCTGTTTTCGCCAGCCCTTCTCCCCCCGGGAAGGGCTGGTTTTTTTATTGGGCCGGCGTTTTCGTCAGCCAGCGGCTGGATTTCCCGAGCCGAACGCCTAATCCAATAGCTAAGGGTCGAGCGGGTTGCCGGCCAGGTTCTACCACTCCTATCAGCACACCTTCGGGGGTTGCCAGCATGATCAGCCAGATATCCGTTCTGTGGCGAAAAGCCTGGCAAACCCTGGTGATTCTGGGTTCGGGGGCGATGATGACAGCCGGTATGGCAGGCGCGCAAGCCGATGGCAAACCCATGACCATCGATACTTTTTTCCAACTCAGACGCGCCAGCGATGTGCGTATCCATCCGGGTGGGGACCGGGTGGTTTACACGCTATCCACTCCGAATCTGGCCGACAACAAGTCGGTCGCAACGGTCATTTCCCAGACTCTCAATGGCAGGGGTGAACAGCTCACTACCTCGAACAAGCGCGACAAGGGCGCCCGCTGGTCCCCCGATGGCACGCTTTTGGTGTTCGAGTCTGGGCGCAGCGGTTCGAACCAGCTCTGGTTGCTTGCCGGGCAAGGTGAGGCGCGTCAGCTTACCGACATTGCCACCGGGGCCTCCAACCCGGTCTGGTCACGCGATGGCAAAAAGATCGCCTTTGTCTCGGGTGTCTGGCCTGAGTACTCAGCCCTGCCCTACGCCGACAGCAACGCGAAGAACAAGAAACGGGCTGACGAGCAGGAGAAGAATCCGGTGAAGGCCAAGGTCTTCACCCGGCTGTTCTACCGCCACTGGGACGAGTATGTGGAAGACCGCCGCCAGCACCTGTTTGTCGTCGACACCGGGCCCGTGTTGGCAGGTGGCCCCATGCAAACGCCCAGGGATATCACCCCGGGCGACCGCGATGCCTACCCCACCTCCAGTACCTTTTCGGTGGGCGACGATTTCAGCTTCAGCCCAGACGACAAGCATATCGTCTTCACAGCGGTGCCCAAAGAGGACGAGGCATGGAACACCCGGCACGAGCTGTGCCGGGTGCCAGTGACCGGCGGTGATACCGATTGGCAGGGTCTGAAAACCGTCTCCAGGGGTGCCGAGGGCGCCCCGCTGTTCAGCCCCGATGGCAAAACCCTGGCATACCGGGCGCAGAGTCGTCCCGGTTACGAAGCCGACCGCTGGGAGTTGTGGGTGGCGCCCTGCGCCGCCGATGGCACCCTGGCCGGCGCGCCGCGGTCGTTGACCCAGGGCCTCGATCGCTCGGTGGATTCACTGGTCTGGAAAGACAACGGCACGCTCCTTTTTCTTGCCGAGGAAGACGGTGCCAGCGCCCTGTTCGCGGTAGCCACCGCCGGTGGTGAGCCCCGCAAGCTGCTGGCTGGCAAGGGCCAGATGAACACGATGAGTATTGACCGCGCTGGCAAGACTCTGGCGGTGATGCAAGCCCGCATGAACCTGCCCCCCGCTCCCGCGGTGATTGATTTGACAGCGGCGGTACTGGCACCGCGGCGCCTGGCCACCGGCAATGAGGAGGTGCTGCTCGACCTGCCCGCGCCCGAATCGGTGCGGGTGCCGGTGGAAGGGGCCATGATGCAGATGTGGATCCTCAAGCCGCCCGGCTTTGATCCTACCCGGAAGTGGCCGATGGTTTACCTGGTGCATGGCGGCCCCCAGGGGGCCTGGGAAGATGGCTGGAGCTGGCGCTGGAACCCCAGCCTCTGGGCTGCGCGCGGCTATGTGGTCGCCTGCCCCAACCCGCGTGGCAGCACCGGGTTTGGCCAGAAGTTTGTCGACGAGATTTCCGGTGACTGGGGCGGCAAATGCTACAACGACCTGATGAGCGGCCTGGCCGTGGTGGAGAAGCTGCCCTATGTCGATACCACCCGCATGGCCTCGGCTGGCGCCAGTTTCGGTGGATACATGATGAACTGGTTCCAGGGGACCACCAAAAAGTTCAAAACCCTCATCACCCACTGCGGCGTCTACAACTTTGATTCGATGTATGCCACCACCGAGGAACTCTGGTTCGATGAGTGGGAGCATGGCGGGCCGCCCTGGGGCAAGAACCGCGCCAGCTATGAGAAGCACTCACCACACCGTCTGGCGGCGAACTTCGCCACCCCCATGCTGATCATCCATAACGATCTCGATTTCCGCGTCCCGGTCAGCGAGGGGCACCAGCTCTTCACCACGCTGCAACGGCTGAAAGTGCCCAGCAAGTTCATCAATTTCCCCGATGAAGGGCACTGGGTACTCAAGCCAAAAAACAGCGAATACTGGCACCAGCAGGTGTTTTCCTGGCTGGAGAAATACGCTCCACCCGGGCCCCGGTGAAGGTTATCTTCCCATCCAGGTGGCAGGGTGGGCCTGGTTTGGGCTATGATTGTGTGTCTGGAGTCTTTTTTTCACTATGGGAGGGAATAAACCATGCGTCGCGCTTTCAATGCCGCGCTGGGTGGATCGCTCCTCGCTATCGCCGCTATGGCCCTGACAGGCTGTGGCGATGCTTCGAGCGAGGGACCGGCCGCGGATTTTGGCGGTTATGTGGTCAAAGTGAGCGGCATGACCTGAATGAGTTGCCCAGCCAAAGTGCAGTCTGCACTTCAAAAGCTGGAATGGATCGACTCAAGCACCCTGGGCGCTAGCCGGGTGAGTACCCAGGTATGGTTTCAGGTGAAGCCAGGCCAGAAATTCAGTGAGGAATCGCTCAAAGGCGCCATATCGAAGGCGGGGAGCAATTACCAGTTTGCAGGGGTTGTGAAGCAGCCCCAAGCCGAGGCTGCATCCACCGCAAAGGAACCTGCGGGTAGTTGAATTCCCGCATCACTTGAACCTTTTTGATTTCCAACGCCCCACCTGCCTCGCAGGTGGGGCGTTGGCGTCTCCGGGCGCAACATTGGGGTAATTGGGAAAAACAAGACCTCTGGGGCCGTGCTGCCGGAAAAGACACCCTTGCTACCACCCAGGTGAATCATTTTGGTTCCCGGCCCGTGACTTCCGCAGAATCGTCAGACGATAAAAAGGGCACAGGCGCAGGATGTGCCCCCCAGAGTTCTCTCCCCTCTGTACCGTGTTATCCCCCACCCTGAATAAACTCCGACAGGATGTTGGATGTTAGGGAGAATCTCATGAATCTGACCGCCCTTTGGTTGAATGGTTTGCTGGCTATGGGCCAGCCTGGTGTCCCCGAAGTGCTTCCGGCCGTCAGGCCGATGGTCATGCCCTTGCCTCCCGCACCTGTGGTAGGTTCCATCAACCCGGCATCGATGCAGGTGGTTGATGGCGAAGCCGCCAAAGATTTTGAAAATGAAGCCCCTGAAGAGGAAGTCCTCCTACTGCGGCGGATGCTGAACCGCACCGCCCTGGGTGAGGTCCTCAACGACAAGGGGGTGGTGGTGCGCGGCTTCACCAACGGCAATTTCACCGCCAGCACGGCGCCGAAGAACAACCTGCCGATGGCCATGAACTACGCCGGCAACCAGTTCTTGCTCGAACAGAATACGCTGATCATCGACAAGGCTGTTGATATTGAAAGCGACGAGT